>CAZBIH010000027.1:0-15196 GCA_964492015.1 uncultured Planctomycetia bacterium
AAAACGAAACCCACTAAACACGCCGCGCGGTTGAGCGGAACGGTTCCAAGTCCCGGGCACGGCCGCGGCGCGCGGTTGGCGAAAGATCAGCAGGGCTATTGGGAGCTTAAGGATCCATGGCAGTTGGAGTTTTTTAAAAGTGAACGGACGAAGACTGCTGTTCTACTTCAGCATTTTTTAAAAAAAGCAGAGGGGTCTGAACGTCATCGTATTCTTAGACGCAAGACGCTTCCTGCTGAGATGCTTATTCTGATCTTGCTATCCATCATCCTTGACGAGTTACTCCCCGGTCAGCCGTTTATTCCTCGCGTAGGCGTCATGGTGATGGTTGTAATTTTTGTATGGCGTGCCAGTTACCAAAATAAAAAGGCCATCGCAGAAGCGGAAGTTCCGGAGTACCTCCAAGAGTTCATTCGGCCTGAATCAGGTACCAATACCGTATCGGGTTCCAAGAAGCCGAGTCAAGAAGGCGCGCGGTTAAGCGAATCTAAACCAAATTTTTGGGAACTCACCGATCCTTGGGAATGGCTCTCACGACTGCATATGGTTCTACCCGAGCTGAGTGATCGGACGAACGAGCTTGAGCGCTTTTATGCTGAAACCAATCTGGTGCGCCCCTCAGGCCGCGTCACCGCCGCGAGGTTGGCGAGTAAAGCGTCTATCAAAAATGAAAACGAAGATAACCTCATACGTTTGGTAAAGGACATAACCGGGACGCGGAGGGATGTTATTAGGCGCCGTTTACGTTCATTGAGTGATGAAAATCAAGACGCCGCTTTGATCCGATCGTTCAATTTGTCTTCAATGTGGTATCAGAACCGCTTTATGGAAATTTGGGCGCAAAACCCCAAGAACGCGTTCGAAGATTTGGCTCAAGGGGTTTTCCTGGAAGGGGCAACCGATAACCAGGGTCTTTTTACTTTAGAAAACGTGAATATCCATCAGAGTGGTTTTGCTTCAGAAACTTTTTCCCGGTGGCCGGAACACGACGCCCTTTTAAACGGAACCGCATACCTAAAAACTCCCGTGCGGCTGGAATTTATTTATTTCCCGATGATCCAGAAATGGCTTCCCACGCAGACTTTCATCCGACCCGAAGACCAGGCGCGATTCCGACCGATTCAGGGTTATTTAAAGACGGTGGTTGATGAAGGTGGCGCCGTAATTTATGTTTCCCGCCAACTGGACAGGTCCACCATGCTTTCTTTGAACGGACTTATGGAGAGGGAGAAAAGACCCCTATTCGTTTACACGCTGGTGAATGCAACCGGCGCTTTAAATATCGGCAGTGATAACACGATCCCCGGCGCTACGATCGGCCAATATAGGGCTAAAGGGATGGCCCATAGACCGGCCGCGATCTATGCGCCGCAGGATGGGGTTGCCGCATCGATCCATTTTGCCGGCGAGGAAAAGCCGCGCCCGCTTATTATCGCCTATACGAAGAAACCTGATGGAAATACCGACAAATACCTTACCTCAGGATGGCAGGTCACTGATTCTTTCGGAAATATAGAAGATTTCTGGAATCAGGGGTTTGTGCTTCGGCAATTGCATGATAGCCCTAGTAGCGACAGTGTGCCGTCCGCTGGTTTTTCTTTCGGATCGAAAAAGAGTGGATCCGGCGGCCGAATTTTTGACTTTCCCCTTAAGTATATTGGGCAAACCGCTCAGGTGTGGGTTCATCAGGGGGAGCCGGCCTTTATTCATGTGTCCGGTGATCCCGTAAAAAATCTCCAGCCATTAAATGTATTTTTAAAAAGAATCCTGATCGACGATGGAAATAAAGAAAAACCCTTCACCGCTTATATCAAGCAAGTATTCTTGAATCCGGCTTTTGACGATGCGCGGTCCAAGCAAGCGCGGCGAGTGCGCGCGACGCGAGTGCCGGCGCTGAATACACGCGGCGGCTACTATATAAAATTTGGGGGCAGGAACATTCACGTTGCCAAAAATTTGTCTCCGCTCCTGCCGCGCTCCGCCCAGGCTGAATTGATCTATAGGGATTACGACATAAAAAATCCTCTCCCCTCGGAAATTCGCGTCGGATTTTATGCCTCCGACGATCCTTTGGATGGAAGAAGCCTGGAGCTTGTGCCCCTCTATATTTTGAAAATAGCCGGAAGTAAAAAACAACTCCAAGGGAAGACTTACTTGCCCGCCACAATTCTCGAGACGCCTGTCGATGAGATGAGTTATCTGAAAAAGATCTATTGGATCAAGACGTTGATCAAACAAAATGAAGCGAACAAGCTGAGCCTTAGTTTCGTCAGGGACGCTCTTGAGTCACGATATCGCGCGGAGATCACCACGAGAATCCAGATTGGCCACGCTCACGCGAATTTACCCGTAGGTTCCAAAAAATGGTCCGATTACTTGGATGATTTACAGTTTAGATACTCCGAGGATCCGAAAGCCTTCTGGCAAGCCGCGGATAAAACCTACCAAGAAATTTTCTCTCTACGTCAGACTTTCTCAAATGACCCGCGTCTGGCCAATCTGATCGATCTGACTTTGGCCATTAAGTCTTCCGCCGCGCGGCTGTCCGAAGGACGACCTCGTAAGCTTTCAGACGAGTCGAGGTCGCCAGTGACGGGGCAGTCCACTGCCCCGCCGGGCGTGCCGCTGCCGAAGGGCAGCGGCTTGGCGGGAGAAAGACAGCTGGAAGCTGGAAGCAGGAAGCTGGAAGAATTTAATCCAGACTCTTCAATAATTTCTTCCTTCCAGCCTCAAGCTTCTAGCCTCCAGCCTGACGGCGAAGCCGTCACCGCCGCGCGGTTAAGCGAATCTAAACCAAATTTTTGGGAACTCACCGATCCTTGGGAATGGCTCTCACGACTGCATCTGGTTCTACCCGAGCTGAGTGATCGGACGAACGAGCTTGAGCGGCTGAATCTGCCGACAGCTGAGCTTTATGGGATGCTTCGCGGGGCACAATGGCTGGAGGCCGCGTTTAAAAGATACCCCTTGAGTAATAAGGGTATGGAAAATTCAGGTCAAGAGTTTGACAAACGATTCGATCATGATGGTGACAGGTTTGACAAGATCTATCTCAAGCTGGTTCAAATTCAGGTGCGTACTAAAATTATAAAGACTATTTATAATTCATCATGGCCTCTTCTGCTAATCTTTATTGGGTCCGTCATGCTTCCTTTGTGGCCGTTTCTAGTGAGCTTCGTCGGAGGTTTGGCTCTCATATGGTGGAATGCATTCCGGGACCATCAAAATTTGAAGACAGCCAACCCGCCTGATTTTTTGAAGGAATTTATCAATACCGGACCCCATCCGGAAGAGACGCGTAGGAAGGATGGCGCGCGGTTGGCGGAAGCGATCAACAATGAAGTCACGGTTCAAAAAGTCGGCCAATTCGAGTGGCGGGTGCTTTTGGGAGATCAGCTTCTTTTGAGTTACGAAGTTAGCGGTCTGCTGAAAAAGCCAATTTTGGGAGAAGAACCTTTTAAGCAGACTGTTAAAGACGGCTTGATCTTCGTCAAATTGCACGGCATGTCGAAACCTAACCTGTACAAATATCCATCCCAAGCCGCGGAGTTCATGACCGGGCTTGTCCAAGATTTTCATCCCAATCAAAAGAATCTGCTGCTCAAAGTTCAACAAGACGGGGGTGATTTTTTGATCGCCGCCTTTTGGGCCGAAAAACTTTCCGAAGGGCCGGGGCGTGAAGGCATGATCTCCGCTCCTTGGCGTGATCCTGAAGCTGTGGCCAAGGCGGTGGCTGAGTCGCTCAATGCTGCTTTGGTGGGGACCGCACCGAGCGCTTTATCCACGTCCGCAAGTCAAAGCGGGCCGGTCGTGAGGGGAAAAAATGCCATGACACGAGCGTACAAACGGGCATCTTTAATGCAATATCTAGCTGACCCCGCGCATCCTTACCTTACCATAAAGGAAGCATCCGGAGAGCCTTTTTTCATGAATTCGACAATGCTCAGTGAACACAGACGCGTGCTGTCTGCCTGGGGATGGGTGGAACCCGACAAGTCTAATAAGATTATACGCATGGCTTTGTCTGAAAGTGGCCGCAAAATTGTCCGGAAGTATGGTCAGAATATGGACGAATTCGCAAAATTCATCAAAACGTATCGTCCAACCCGCGCCGCGCGGTTGGCCCGTTCGACTCCGGACGCCAAAGGCGTCCTTCGCTCAGGGCCGGGCGCAGTCGTGAGCGAGGGACCCGAAGGATCCCGCGTCGAATCGGCGCGGTTGGCGGGGACGGAAGATCGGGTTGCGGAAGTATTGGCTGCTTTTTCTCCTAGTGTTATTTCGACCGGAGCCCCCTCGGCTTTGCTCGGGGCAAACTCCGGCGGAGTGGAGAAATCTCGGTTTTCTGGCGCGAGGTTGGCGGTAAAAAAGCGTGATATTGATGAGCGCTTGGCGACAAGTCTCTTGTCTGATGTTTTGTTGGTTGACGAAACTATTTTCTGGCTTTTACACTTGATTTATCATGAGATGACCATTGACGTAAATAATATAACAGATATTTTTAGGGGCTGGATGGATGAGGAGGCCGATACGGCGCGGCCCAGCAGTGATTACTCCATTGGATTTTTCTTGGATAGGGGTTATCCTGCGAGATCTTTTAAAAGATTTATATGGAACGCTATAAATACTTATCGGGAAAAATTACCATTTGTTATGTGGTTTATGGAACATGGTGATCTACTGGAGCAGCAACAACGTTTAATTTTTAAAAAATTTCAAATCCTGTTTGATCGCCGCAGAGCGTTTCAACTTTTCCAAAAGCACCCTGACCAATTCAGATATGCACCGGCCCATGAGTTTTTTCAGCGGGGACTTATTCTTGATCTATCTAAAGATCAAAGAACCCAATTAGCCGACAATTATCTGAGTACAGTCAGTGATTCTGCTGACAAAGCTAATTTTAAGGAAAGGCTATCCCCTGATTACGCAGCTCAGTTGGAGGATCCAAATTTTTGGACTGAGGTGACGACCCAATATTTGTACTCAAGTGCAAATGGAATTGATTTGGGGCTAACGGATAAAGGTGAGGTTTACTCTGAGGGCTCGGCTCAAGATTTACGTCAGGTGGAGACGGTAGCCATCTTGCATCAGAACAGAGAGGGTTTGTTTGGGGCATATCCTTTTCTAGCCAAGCTTAATGGAGCAATTTTGGAAAAAGCAAATGGGGCTATAGCCGCCATGGCAAAACTCAAACCTTTTCCGCCGAAAGATATTGATGGTAATGAATTGATTTCTCAAGCCGATGCCGCACGGTTGGCAATGAGACCAGTTGGAAGTTCGAAGTTTGAAATTGGAACGAAAAACCCATCTGATACAAGTTTGCTTCCAGCTTCCAACGTCCAACTTCCAACTCAACCAAACGCCGCGTGGTTGACAGTAGCGCCTCCGGCGCCAGGTGAAAGTTCAGAGGGGAAAGTTAAAAGCGGAGATGAGGAAGGCTCTAGACTTTCAAATTTGAACTTTCAACGCTCACCTTTCAACTTGGCGAAGCCGAATGCCGCGCGGTTGGCAGATCAGACCCCGGTCATTCAGATGAAATTTATATCTCCCAAGTTTGCAGACCAGCTTGCAGACCGCTTCTCGGCCGGTGTCACTCTCGTTCACAGAGGGCGATTCGCCCAGCACCCTGAGGACGGATATTTTAAATCAATCTACGAGCAATTGATCCGACCCCGCCTTGACAAACTCTCTGTCCGTGCGGATCTAAACGGAGCGGAAATCCTTATGTTTGGCCCGGGGCTATCCAATGAGATCGAGCGGTTGATCGCCGAGTTTCCAAAGATCGGTGCTGTTCATATTGTTGATATCGAACCGGAAGTATTTCAAGGACTGGAAGCCAAGCTGTCCAATCTGCGCGACAAGGGAGTTGTTCTGCCCGAGATCTATGGATATCTGACGCATATTTTTGACCTGCCGGATGAATTGACGGGCAGGATCGACCTGTTT
The DNA here is from genome assembly GCA_964492015.1 of uncultured Planctomycetia bacterium. Classification (GTDB taxonomy): domain Bacteria; phylum Omnitrophota; class Gorgyraeia; order 2-02-FULL-51-18; family 2-02-FULL-51-18; genus CAMDWQ01. Next base: position 5,944 of record CAZBIH010000027.1, read on the forward strand.
TATACCCGCCATGTTCTCGAAGCGATCGTTCTACGGAATCAGGGCAAGAAGAGAGACTACGCCAATGCCGTATTTAAAGTGCTTAAGAAGGGCGGGCTGGCCCTGCAGTTTTATGAGCATGGCTTTCGCGCGGATGATGGCGATCATTCCGGACAAATAGAGACCATAGAAGCAGAACCGCGTTTCATGGGAACTCCGTATAACATTTTTTATTTCAAAAAAAAGGACGCCGCGCGGTTGGCAGTAGCGCCTCCGGCACCAGGTGAAAGTTTCCAGCCTAAGGCTGGTCCGCCCATGGCGGAAAAGGGGAAAGTTGAAGATGTAGATGGGGAAGGCTCTAGATTTTCAACCTTGAACTCTCCGCTCAGAAATGCCGCGCGGTTGGCATCTAAGAATTCTTCCGCATATTTCAGAGGCAGGCCTCGAATAAGAAAGATACGCGCAATAGGGGACTCCATGACGATCGGAGAAAAGGTCCGTGTGACACTGGTCGATATTGATGAAGCCGCCCAAAAAGTCTTATTGGAATTCCAGGATCTGACCCAAGATAAGGATCCTGTGAAGCGAGGTTGGCTCAGTCGCGGTAAAACCACCTACGTTTTGAATGACTCCAACCAGATCCAATTAAGCGACATTTTAAAAAGCGGACAAGTGCGATTCACTCTCCGGATCCCCCGAGAGGTGCCGGTCCGATGGTCTGAAAGTGAGCCTCCGGCGGCGCGGTTGGCGGTGACGCCCGAGTCTTCAGATCTTCCAAAAACGAAACATACGGTTCCTCCGGTATTCGTGAACGCATTTTTCGGTCCGGCGGGTATGGAAATTGATATTTCAAGCAAAGATCGGTCGCCCCTTTTTAGCCGGCGGATCGATGTGTCGGATCCATCGCAAGAAAAAACTTCTCGTGTGGCGAAGTTCATCGCCGAGGCGCTGGACCGGAGATTGGCAAAGAAAAATCTCACCGTTGATAATGTGGGGGAGGTTATTCAGAGGCTTGGATTTTTGAAGCCTATCTCCGGAGAACCAGTTGTGCCCGCGGAAGAGATCATTCAGCCGCTTCATTCTATTTTTGACTGGCTTAAAGGGGAGTCGCAGGATATCCCGGAGGACGCCACAAGCTGGTGGCTTTTCACCGCGGACTCCTTGCGCATGCCTTATGAGGCCGCGAAGGAATGGAACGCGATGAAGTCCAAGATCCCGCTGGTGGTATGGGGAGGCGTTGGCGGAGGGACCCGGACGATCAAGCAGTTGAGGGAGGGAAATGATCTGGCGGAACCGGAATTAACCGGAAAAATTTTCGCGCGGCTTGATAACACGCTCGACGCGCTGGCCGAGCGATACGAAAAAGACAAGACTTCCGATAAGCGGTCTTTTTGGGAGTTCATAGCCCGAACTTATGACATCCGCCGCGGCTATGACGCACAAAAATCAGCAGAAGATCCCGATCCCGGCTCGATCTCAGCAACCGCCAAAAAATTTATTTTTAGAACATGGCAAAAACAATTCAGGGATGTCATTTTTAGCGATGCCGAAATGCTTTTGCCCATCGAAGAGCGTATCTTGAGGCGTCTTTTTAATCCGCAGACCCGCTACATCACCAAGATCCCAGAGGCTTTTATCGCCCAGGCGGTATTGCAGGAAGCCGGTGTGTCGGACGAGATGATCTATCTTTCGGCGCAGGCTAGTACCACCAATGAACAGATCTATGACTCCAAACGATTTTTGGACGCTCACCCGGAACTGAAGGCCGACAAGCCCAAGATCGTAGTCTCCCACAATCCTTTTGCTCAGCGGCGTGCGATCGCTTCTTTGGAAGCTTTTTTACCCCTATTTAATGAAGATCTCGCTAATCTGCGTCCCCAGATCGTGGATCACACCTTGTTCAGCTATGACATCAGCGACAAAACCCCCAGGCCCTATTTACTTTATTTGACACAATTGGCACTGGATGAAATGGCGCGCGTCGGTGAGGATTTCACTTTGGAAGGCCGCACCTCTCATGTGGATATGCCGTCTCACATTGCCGAGGCGTACAAGACACTTCAGTTTTTATCAGAATGGCTGGAGCTGACAGGCGAGTCGTTACCGAAAGTTTATCATGTTTCGAGTGATGCCAAGATTCCCGGATCCGCCGCGCGGCTGGCCGCGTCACCTGCTCAAAATTTCACCTCCTCCGCCGGTGCCGCAAGTTTTACCTCCCGCCAGGCGGTGGCTTCGGTCCAGCAAATGCAAGCTCAAGCCGGGCAGTTGATCGAGAGGGCCTCGGAGATGATCGATCCCGTTGAAGCGGATCAGATGGTCCGGCAGATCGGCGAGTGGCGCGATGAAGCGTCCCAGGAGATCACCAAGCTCGCGGCCGCGAGTAAACAGTTGACCAACGAAGAGGTAGAGGGGTCAAGTCTCCCCTTGACTGCATCTCAACTGGCCATTCCCAAGTTGGAACCCCGCGGGGAATCAACGCTAGCTGCATACAAGGGGAGACTTGACCCCTTAGCTTGGGATGGATGGCCCAAGGAAATTGCGCCCTATGCTGTTGCCGCGCGGTTGGCGTTTTCTGAGTCTGAAAGTTTAAAGAGGGAAGTTGAAAGGGAAAAAACTTTGAGCTCTGGTCTTTCAACTTTGACCCCGGCGGAGCCGAATGCCGCGCGGTTGTCTTCCGATGCTGAGCACGCGGAGGCGGTCGCAGCCCTGAAGGATTATATCGGCGGCAGGCCGTGGATCCTGGAACTGGATGAGAACGATCTTGGATCCAGAGAGAAATATTTGGAGACCTTAAAAGGGCTTGTTCTGGATTTGCCGGTTTACAAGAAAGAGTATATTTATGACGAGTTTGAATTTGTTGAGGCTGATTTCTCGGTCGTAGATCATTTGTTGCATGAATTTTTAAAGAACGCGTATGATGCCATTCTTTCTTTGCGGGATCCGGACCCGTTGAGCGGAATGCCGGAACAAGAACGCGCGCTGGCCGAGACACGGAAAGGGAGGGTCCGAGTTGGGATGCGCCTGGAGGGCGGGGATCTTGTGCTTCAAGTGTGGGATAACGGAGCCGGAATATACACGAAAAGCGCCGGAGACAAAAGAGCATCGAAGACACCCGTCTATTTTGGCGGCCAAGGTCTGGGAGTTTCTTTGGCCCGAAAAATGACGAAAGAGATCGATTTTCAATTGGCGGGCCGTGAACGCAGTTTTTCCGATGGATCGCTCGTGACCGCGAGAGTCTCATTGACCGGCCTTAAAATAAAAAATGAATCGAGCCGTGCGGAATTTCAAAATTTATTGCCTATCAAAGAACTCGGATCCATTTCTGGCGCGCGGTTGGCCGGAAAAGTAATTTTTGAATCGCTGGACCCGAAACAATTCGTCAGGAGCCTGCCGGCGGACCGGCGGCCGCGGGATCTGCCGTGGAAAATAGTACGTTTTTCGACAGAGCCTGACGATCCCGATGCATTTGAGTCGCTTGTCGCGATCTATGGGGAAGACGATCGGCCGGAGTTTGTGATCGCTGATGGGCAGTTGGATTATTTTTCGACGCGAAGCAAGCTTGAGTTTAAAACCCGCTCATCGGAATTGACTTACGTTCCGCTGGTTGCTCAAACAGCGGACGATCTGAGAAGAGGCACCAGTTTTCTGGATGGGGCCGCGATGCAGATCGTCGCGCGTCCCGGCACGGACAAGAAAAAGGTGCTCCACCGCTGGACCCAAGTCATGGTCGAGAAGGGTCTGTTGGGCCGGCATCTCATTGCAGGGCCCGGTCAAGGGCTGGAAACAGAGGATATGGATGAAATTCAGCGCGTTGCCAAGCAGTCCCGTAAGCCGTCAGACACTTCCTTTTTTTATCCGGCGGTGGGTGTCTCGGAACGCTTTGGGGGAGTTCCGCGCGACATGGGAAGCATTGGGGACGGTATGGCGGCGGCCATCGTGAGCCTGGGAAGAATACAGTCTCTTAGAAATGGGAAAAAACCACTTTTTGCAGCAGGGAAAAAACTCAGCGTCGCTTTTTTTGGGTTTACACGTAAAAGCGTTGCGACCACCACGAGCCTGATGGATACAAACGTCTCAGACACGGGTGTTGAGATCAATGGCATTGTGGAAGATGGCACGATCTTGACCAGTGTGGATCCGATCCCTTGGTCTTATTTAAGAGGGCTCAATGCCCGGCTTTTAAGGGGTGGTTCTATGCGCAAAATTTCGCCCAAAAGTGTCCCCGGGGGAGTTGAGATCAGGCGTTTGCGCGGCCGTAAAAAAGTTGCGTTGCCTGCGGAGTTTGAGAGTGCAAACATTTTAGTTCTAGACGCAAGCCCGCGCTCCTTCGGTTTGGAGGAGGTGGAGAAATTTCGCGGAGAGGTCATCCTGGAAGCCGCGCCCAACGTGGCTACGCAGGAGGCTATCGGCCGGATGAAGGAACTTAATCCCAAGATCCTTTTTATCCCTTATTCGACAGTGAATATTGCTCGCGCCACACTGGCGCGTCAGGAAGTGATGAATGCGGTGCTGGGGATCAAGCCAACACGGGTGGGACATTCTCAGCTGAGAGGCCAGATCGCGCAAAGAACAGTCTCCAACCTTGTGGAAGTTTTTGAGCAATTAAAGAGAGGAAAAAAGTCTGTGTTCGGGTTTTCCAGGCTGGTCTCCGCATCGAATAAAAAAGAGTTTAAGCGTATGAGGGAGCTGATGAGAGAGCTTGAGAGAGAGCCTGCCGATTCGGATGTGGCCCGCGCGATGAAAAGGCGCTATCAGCATCTTGTTTCTATCGGGGCTGATCCGCACCTTGCCAAAAAGATCACCGTGTTTGAATACGCCACGGCGGAACCTTATCTTAAAGAAAAATCTCTGGCAGATCTTAAACAGGATCTTAAATCAGGCGACCCGATGCAAAAGAGGGCTGCCACTTATCGCTTGGGAAGCATTCCTCCGGATGTTTTGGGGAACGCAGATAAGGGCGAGATCATTCAGCTTTTAGGCAAGCGCCTCACGGATGGATTTGAATATTATCGTGTGCGAGCCAATGCGGCCAGGGCCTTGGGGCGTCTGGGCGGATCCGAAGCGATAAAATTCTTAAAAGAAGCTTTTTTAGATATGCGTCAAGCGGAACCCTCCGTAAGGGAGTGGATCGAATGGGCTTTGCGGGAAAATCAGGCGGATTTTGATCGGGAGATCGCACAACTCATAGAGGATGGCATCTCTCAGAGAGAGGATGAGGCCTTAAATATGCTGGTAGAAGCCAAAAAACTGTTTCCTGATGGCAAGCCCTTTGGAGGGCTTGGGAAAGTGATCATCGAACTGGCCAAAGAAGGGAAAAGTTTTCAGGGGATACTGAAGGATCTGGCTATCAATGAGTACGGATTGGGATCGATGTATCTATTCGCTTCACGCGATGCGGCTGACGATGAAACACGGATCGAAGCGATAACACGTTTCCAAATGGCAGCTTATTTTCTTGAACAGTCGACCGCGGAAGGAGGCTATCTCCCGCTCACAACACAAAAAGACATCGCTCTTGTTTATCATCGTCTGGCTGAAAGCGCAAAGGGCGCGAAGGATTATCGGAACGATGCCCCCGAAGCTCTCTTAGCCCGCAAAGCACTCCTGTCTATTTTGATCCCGGGTGAATTAAGCAACGTTTCCGGCGAGCAGGCGTTTGCAGGAATACGAAAAACATCGCTCTATATTTATTTCGAACTCCTCGGACTGTCTTATGACCGCGCGGTGTCGCTGGCGGGGTCCATGGGTGAGTTGTTGACCGCCTATGAAAATGAATTGCAGCCCGACCAAAAAAAACCCACCCTACAAGAGCTTGACAGGCGATTTTCAAAAATAATTAAGCGCCTGGTCGTCGACTATAAAGTCGACGTTAAAGAAGCCAGGATGCTGCTCCATGCCATGGCGGGAATTTACAAGGATCCCTCGAGAGTCGAAGCGGTCAAGAGGCAGCTGATCGATTGGCAGCTACGCAAACCACCGGCGGAGACTGCGGGCGGGGCACGGTTGGCCGCCTCCTCAATTCAAAATTTTACATCTTCCGCGGGCCCTGCGAGTTTAGCCTCCCGCCAGGCGGTGGCTTTGATGGATGAGTTGCTTCTTCAGGCCAGGCAATTGATTGAGAGGGCTTCGGAAATGATCGATCCCGTCGAAGCAGATCAGATGGTTCGGCAAATGGATGAGTGGCACAAAAAAGCGGCTCAGGAAATAACCAAGATCGCGGCCGCGAGTGAGCGATTGGTCGCCGAAAAAATTAAAATTTCAAGAGATCTCAGAGATTTTGCTTACGAGCAAGGCCTTGCTGATATGACGATAATTCAGCTGGAGGATGACGCGCGGACGATCCGACAGATCCAGACAGAGTTGGAGGAGCTAAAAAAACAGGTTGGGGAGCTTAAAAATTCTTTATCAGCGGAGACGCTTGAGGTGAATAAGAGCGAGCGTCTTAAGCGGATGAAAGAAGCGGTTGAGCGGATGGAAGTGGATAAGCAGGAGCTCCAAAAAGCCTACCGGTCCATCCGAGAAGAGATGTTGCCGGCGGCAGAAAAAGCCGCAAAAAAAATTAAACAGGTCTCTAGAAACAACAACGCCTCCGCTGCGAAGAATAGGGCCAATAGGTCGCAGCAGTCACAGACAAGCGCTCAGAAAAAGATCACGTTGATCGATATTCTTTTGGGGCAAATTGAAAATGATTATCGTATTGTCGAGCGTGAATACCGTGTATTTTCAAAGCTTCCCCCCGGTGATGATAGAACCACGACCAAGAAATGGATGTTAAAAGCCACACGGACTTATGGAAAGACGCCTGCAGGCGGCGCGCGCCGTACCGCTGAGGCAGCCCACAACCTTTTAGAGACACTCAATGAACACCATGATTCGATCCAGAGGATCGCGGCGGCGACGGTCGATCCTCCGGAGGTTGTGGCGGCAAGGGAGGGACTGCCCGAGGTGATCCAAGGACTCGAGGCTCGCGAGCAGAATTTCGTCAAGCTCCACCGGCGTGTAAGCACACTCTCGGTCAACCTGGAAAAGCGGTTAAAGCATGCGGAAAGTTTTCTGAATGAAGCAAAAGTAGATCCTCAGAGCGCTGCTGAGTTTCTAAATTTTGCTCAAAAGGCTAAGGCGTCTGCCGAAGAACTTTTGAACATAACTAAGCCGGTGGAGCAACTCTTGGCCGATGCCAGAACCATTTATCAGGAGAGCGAGGATCTTTATCGTTCGCTCAAAGCACTCTCCGACCAGGAGAAAGAGAAAGCTTCGGCCGCCCGCGTTCGGATCAAGCGGGCTTTCGGGCGAAGCCGCGAGTCCGGCCTCAACAAATCGGTCGAGCATATCCGGAATATTGCCCGCAGAGGGGAAGTCATCATTCGTCAGTCTGAAAAAATTTCAAGGAAGGCCGGCAAAGAACCGATCCAATTCACCGACGCGTCAGGGTTTGAGACATTCCCAAATAATAAGGATCTGCGATCAGCCTCAGCCATCATTCGCAGTGATCAGTATTTTTCTCTGCAAAATGTGCTCGGCGAAGCCTCGGTGGGGACGGTTGACCCTGAGCTATTTCTCTTCTTCTATCAATTGAGCGTTGGCACGCATTTTGAGGGCGAATATTACGAGCTGACGCCTCGCGTACTCTATCCCAACGGCGCTCTCCGCCTCTTCGCGACGAAACGAAAAGGTGGGAATTATTCCACTTATCTTCATTTTGGCGGGAAATGGACTATTCCCGTCATCCATCGGATCGATGATCAGAATTTTGACATCGAATTTGATGTCGCCGCTCCGGGAAAGAGCGGACGGCGCTTCATGATCGCTAAATACCCCCTGGTCCGCGAGGGAAAATTAGTCACCGCCACACCGGTGCCTTTGATCCCCCGGGTCAACTCGGCGCAGATCCGGGAGATCATTTCCGGAATCGCCAGGAACAATCTCCCGCGGACGCTTAGAGTCCTAACACCTTTAAGCTCTCTCGAATCTCGGAGACTTTTTAGAGGACGAAATATTGATTTTTGGCCCAACGCGGTTCGCTTGAACTTGAGCACCAGCGTAAAACCTGCGGATGTTTATGTCACCGTCATACCCTATCAAGAGAAAGAGGAGGCCTCTCCGCAGACTATTCATAAAGGTTGGGCAGCAACGCTTTGGGTCAAGGCCGGAATATCAAGGCCCGCGGTGCCTTTACAATCGATCAAATTGATTGCGGACGGCCGTTTTGCAAATCGCTTTCACAACGGACGTTTATGGATTGGTTATGAGGGGGTCGAGGGCGAGATCCCGCGCGTGAGAGCCAACAAAGCGGATGCGAAAAGGATATTCAAGCTTTGGCACAATGTGCATTGGCTCGCCACCGGAAAAGGCCCCCTACCGACCCCGGATACTGTCACTATCCAAAACAGCCATGATCCCTATCTCTACAATTTAGGAGGAAAATCGATCAGTATTTATCTTCCTTTGGCTCAGTTTGGGGACGGCAAGGTCATCAGGCACTGGCGGCGATTCTCCGATGGATCCCGCGGTGTTGTCTATGAAAATACCAAGACCGAAAGGAAAAAGAAAGTGGTCTTGTTCCGTGACAAGCGTTTTCTGGATCCTGAGATCCGAATGAATGGAACGATCGCGGAGGCTCTTGGGCAGCTTGTAGCGTGGGGCAAACAAGGGAGAGATCTTCAGCGGACATTCACCAGTAACACATATAAGAATCTTATCCGCATTGATAGGGAGACAGGCAAGGGGGGGTTCAAAGATTCTAAAACCACATTTGAGTTAAAAATACTAAGAGAGCTAGGCCTGATCCATTGGATGGAAAATGAGGCGGATTCAAGACGGCCGTTTTATTTTCTGGATGAGCGGGTCGCCAGGGTTGCCAAAAAGAAAGATCAGACTGCGTTGGGTGAGCTCCTTTTATCGGAGGTATTACAGAATTCTTTCGCTAAGAGGGAGGATCGCGTAGATCGCATCCGGAATGCTCGTCGGGTGGCGAAGGGTCTGCTAGGGAAGGCCGGCGCAAGACTCGCGGCCAATACACCTACGAGGCTTACGAATTCCCAGATCAGGGGTGTTTTAAATTTTGAGGCTGTGACTTTGGTAAGGCGCCTTTTCCCGGATCTTTCAAGCCGTCGGGCGGAAAAATTTTCGAGGCAGCTGGTTGCCGGCATTGAGTACGGCTCTCTCACAGCATATGACTGGGCATTTTTTAACTTGACCCCCGTAATTCTGCTTTTTGGGATCATTGACGCGGCTATAGATGTATCGTGGAGTCTTCTTCTGGGAAAGTGGCCCT
>CAZBIH010000028.1:0-3331 GCA_964492015.1 uncultured Planctomycetia bacterium
ACGCGCTCTCTTTTGTATCGCGAAGAATGGCGGCGCTCTCACTGATGCGGAACCACTTCAGGTCATTCAGAGCCTTTGTCTGAGCTCCGGTGATCGGGGACGCACCCGTGGTTTCCGCCAGGTCGAAGAGGAATCGGAGAACTGCGGCGGTATCCTCGAAAGAAGCGCCGGAGATCTCATCGAATTTTGTGTTGATCACGTCCACGATCTGGTCGCTCAGAGCGCTGGATATCTTTTTCCCCATCGCTTGATTGATATAATTTTTAAAATTACCTATGGGTTTCGTTTTGTCCCGCGCTCTTTCCGCTGGTGTCCCAAGGATCCCTGCGAAAACTTTTTCTCTCTCCGCCGCCTTCTGCGCGTCCGTTTTTGATTGGATGTCCGCCAGAAGTTTTTGAACCTCGGCCCGTTCCGCTTTGAGGCCGTTGATGCGTATCAGTTTTCCGAGCTTGTCCGGGGTCAGTTGGCCTAAAGCGGCCAGCTCCTGGACAGAGGCTTCAAATTTTTCAAAGCTGTCGGAAGAGGCCGCGCTGACGTTCTCATCCACGGCACCCGCGGACTCCACGACAAGCTGGGCATTGTTAAACTCCCCTGTGGCTTCCTGCCCCGTCGCGGTTTTATCAATGCGCGCGCCTTGGTTGTCCGGGTCGCGGCTCAAAACATACAAATAATCTTTTCCATTTTCGGCTTTAAAAAGCACATAGGTTCTTCCGTCCACATAAAGCAGGAGCATGCCGCGCACCACAAGCGTGCTGAGCGATAATCCATGAGGCGGAATGGACTGTGAATCAGCCTGCCCGGAAACATTCTCCGCGGGTTTGTTTTCAAGAGTTTGGACCGTCTTGTCGATCGCGGACGGAAGATCTTCCGCGTCTTCTTCAATGATCCCCTTCTCCCTCAAGTTACGTTTGATCGCGCGGAAGGAATTCAGATACAGCATCTTCACCCGCTCGACTTCTTTTTGTACGCGCGCGTTCTTATCGCGGTCGCTCTCGCGGCTGTTGGGCGGGACGGCTTTAAACGCGACTTGCGCGAAAAAGTGCGCGGTAATCTCCTGCTTGGCCTGGAGCGCGTATTCGGACTGGGCGAATTCGCGGTAGGAGCTTTGGTTGTTGGTAATGATGGTCAAATAGGGACGTGTGCTTTTCTGGCTGAAGCGTGGGAGGATGACGACGTAGGAAGTCTGGTTTTTGCGCATGAGCTCCGTGATGCCGCGGGTGTGAAAACCTCCGGTCACCAAGCAAGCCACCGTCTGGCCATCCGCTCTCATGCGGCGAATGGTGTTGGACAGGATCATCTGGTTGCGCTTTTCGGCAAGCTCATAAAACTTCATGGCTTCGTCGATCTCGGCGAAGATCATGTCCACGTCAAGCGACGGACTCACGGAGATCTTGTGGCGAGCGCTTTCTTCGGCGATGAATTTTTTGAAAGCATCGGCTTTAAACTCACTTCCATTTTTTTTGAAATACGCCAGGCTCGCGCTGGAAAGTTTGACCTCAAAAAGGTCTTTTAAAATATCGCACTGGTGCGTCAGCGCGTACAGGCGGCGTTCGTCATCGCTGCGGAACATTTTCTCGCGGACTTTTTCTTCGAGGTTCTGGACCTCGTCCTTGAGGACGTCGATATCCACGGACTCGTACACCATCATGTAATCCGCGTAAGCCGCGAGATCGGGGTATTTGTCCTGGCTGACATTGGCCGCGGCGGCCGTCTCCAGGACAAAGGAGGAAAAGCTCCCCTGAGAGATCTTCCCCATTTTGTAGGCTACGCTTTGGAGAACAAGCTTTTCGATCTGGTCGCGGTTTAGAGCTTTACTGAGCACATCCAGAAGCGCCTCGCGTTCAGAATTGGCGGATTTAAAATTGATGTTTTTTTCCAGGCGCATGACTTTGAGAAGGCTCTGGATATTGGGATAAGCGCTGTAATCCACACCCAGCCTGTCGGCCATGCCGGAGATCTCTTTCCAGCGCTCGCTGAATTTCAGGGAACTGCCGCTGTTCAAGACCCCGTTCTCGTTCAGGTTAAGCATCTCGGGCGAATAGAGGGCGTTCTCAAACTCCGCCAGCGCCCGGCGAAGCTTATCGACGGCCTCGTAATTTTTCTTTTTATTTTTTAGATTGTTTTTGAACGCGTCGAGATTTTCCTCATAAAGTTTTTCGTCGTCCATGCCGTAGACTGCGACTTTGCCGCCGCTGATCGCCGAAAAGAATTGCCCTGCCGACAGCTTGCCCTGCTGCATCATGTAGTTGGCGGTCTTCAGGCGCAGGTCCTCATCGGGCAGAGCCGCCAAAAGCGAAGTATCCACAAACCCTTCCGCCCCCTCCATTCCGATCGTGCGGACGTTGTAGTTGACGACAAGGCTTTCGAGGATATTTGCGATGGCGCCTTGAGCGCCGTAATTGTCGTGGATGTCCTTGATGTTGATGATGACATCCGGGCTAGGCTGGGATTTGAATTCTTTGACGATGCCGATGTCGTGAGGAATGGAAACGGCCTTGGGGTCCACTTTAGATTGGAGCGCCAGATCAACCGCCGCGAATCCGGCGACGTCCTGAAATAAAAACACAAAAGCCGTCAGCGCTGAGATGGCTTTCAGATGAAAATTGCGTTGGCGTCGGGATTGCTTATTTTTCATCAGTACCTACTTAGACTTGTCTATATAATAACAGTAAATAAAGCAGAAACGTATTTCTCCTGTCTAAAGTATGCCATACAAGGGGAGTAATGGGAAGTGAAAGAGGCTTGCTTAAAAATGATGTAACTATAGTAAAATCATATAGTTAGATATTATTAGTTAAAAATTATGTTTACCTGTATTGAGGCGGATACTGGCCGGGGCTCTCGATTGATTTGATCTCTAGATCAATATCCAAATCTTTCCAGTAAAGATGATAACCATGGATCAATTCGACGTTTTGGATCTGAGACAGTTTGGCATTTTTGAACCAAGGGTACTGGGCGTAGGGCAAAAAATATTCCCTCTCACGAACAAATAGCCAAATACCGCCATTTGAAACATGAGAAACTTCAACTTCTGAAATGCTTATTCCATGCTTTGATGAGCTCATTTTTACGCTCCTCCACGATCTTGTGCAACTGCTTCAATTCCTTGGTATCCAAACCATAATGTTCGGCTAACGCCACCACGGGCTCCAGCCAGAATTTCGCTTCTCCCTGGGAAGAAGAGATGTGCACATGATATTATACCCCACCGGGGTTTGCATGAGATCAATACTGGGAATCCGACTTCAGCGCCGCGTCGAGCGCCGCGTCCAGGCTGTCGATATTGGCTTGAACTCTTAGGGGTCAGTCCTTGACATTTGACATAAGG
>CAZBIH010000028.1:3341-14707 GCA_964492015.1 uncultured Planctomycetia bacterium
TGTTGTTCGGGTTTTCAACGGATGTCAAATGTCAAGGACTGACCCCTTTGTTCACGAACCACAAGCAAAAGATCATAGTCAGAATCAGCCTTATGATCTCCTCTGACTCTGGAACCGAAAAGATAGACAGCCTTTACCTTTTGGGAAGGAAAGTGATCGGAATCAATGAATTTTTTTAAGATATTTTTAGGCATAAGCTAAGTATAACATAAAGAAATTTACGCACTGTCTGGGTTTGAAAGGTGTGAGACGACCTTAAGCCGCCAAACGCCCTGCGACATACTTGTGGAGAAGACTACTGACAAACGTTTGATAAGGCAGGCCCTCTTCGGTCGCCTTCTTACGTAACACCTGCAGATCATGCGAAGAAATGCGGATATTGAGCCTGGCGTCTTTTTTAAGAGTGAGCCGGGCAGCTTCTTCATAGGGGCGCAATTGAGGCCTGCTTGTCGTCGTTCTCCACTCACCACGTTCAACTGAATGAAGCAAGCTCTTCTCATCCTTGGTAAGTTTCATGTCTATTCTTCCTTTTCTTTTAAATAATCCCGAGTCATCTTGCGGCTGGGGATAATCGTTTTTAAAAAATATTTCTCCTCATCCTCAACGAAGGGCACGGTATAAGCGTAATTGCCTATTCGCACCACGAATATTTGCTGGTGGCCATATTTTGTGCCGGGGTGGTCAAGCCTCGCCAAGAGATCCCCGTTATCGATGTGAAAAACAACCTCCTCAAATGAGACTCCCCGATTTTTCATCAGCCATCGGCTTTTCTCTTCGTCCCAGTCATATCTCTTCATACGTCAAATGTACCACAATGTGTGCATTTTAGCAACCATCAATTTTTTCTTTTACACCGCCGTCCGGGTTTGCATGAGATCAATACTGCGAATCCGACTTGAGAGCGGCGTCGAGCGCATCATCCAGATTGTCGATGCCGGCCGGGTCAGTGTCTGAGAAACTGACAGAGCCGGAGGTTTCTATCTGGTTTTGGATGGAGCTCTTTAAACCCTTCATCAGGTCCGGCGCGTGATCTTTGAGGTAGGCGGGCAAGAGACTGGATACGATGCCGCGCACATTACCGGCCTGGACGCGATAGATACGATATCCCAGGTTGATGCTGAGTTTGTTCCTTTCCAAAGTTTCGTTCGCGGCAAAGAATATGACGCGGGCCGGGTTGATATTATTATCGCTCACAAACTTATTAAGGCCTTCCAGGTCCGTAGCATCATTCAGCAGACGGAAAGCGGTATACCCAAGAAGCCTGTTCATATTTTCCACGCTTCTGGCGGCTTTTTTCTGATCCGCTTGGCTTAGATTCTGATCAAGAGCAACAAGCGAGCTGTCACCATACTCATTCACGTTCACCGGCGCATTGACTTGGACCGCGCGGATAGGCTTCACTAAATTGTTGGCCACATGGTCTGTTAAAAAAGCGAGATTGGCCTGATCCACAGGTTGATTGGCAAAATTCACGAATGTTGTCGCCAGCGCTTGACGAGTGGGCTCAACCAATGCCCTTAATTTGCCGGCATCCAGAAGCTGGGATACTTGAGCAACTACCGCGTCAGAGACAACTTGCGGATTGGAACCTGTAGTATTGAGCGGCACCACCGTATTGATCAGAACGATCGGCTGCGTCAACGATTCACTGCGGCCCGTGGGCGAAAGCTGACCAACCACGGCGATCTGAACCACCTTTCGGCCGTCGGTGTAGACCGCAATCTCAAGACCCTGAGAGATAAAACTAAACGTGGGGATCTCTGCCTGCGCTGTGCTGTTATTCCGGACAGCGGCGGTAATAATATCGGTGACTTTCTGAATATCGGATAAGCCGCTAACACGAGCCAAGGCAAAAAGAACCTCGGAAGCAGGCAATGCGGCTTGCGGGGTGGAGACAGCCCGGAAATTAGAGGGGTTGATCTCTGTCGCCCGGGTGATGGGAGTCTCATTGGCATTATAAACCGTCTCCACGTGATAGAAATGCAGTACGCCATCGTTAGACCGCAGAGAAAGAATGGTACCCGCGTCGGTGGTTTGGGCGATCACGGGAATGAAGTCGATGCCTTCTCCCAATCCTTCTGCCTGGGCTACCGCTTCACCCAGAGTCGCGCGGTTAAGATGAAGCGCGATCACTTGGGCGCTGACACGGCCGTCGCTATCCGCGACTACTTGATATTCAACAGAAGAGTCAACGCCGCGAGCGACAAATAGGACCTGGCCGACCTGCACCGGCTCGCCCACTTCCCTACCCTCTTTGAAGGCTCTCTCTAAGTCGGCCTGACTTAACACATCAAGAGCCTGAGCTTCTGTAAGCGACTGATTGACTGTCGGAGCCACCACAAAACTGGCCCCGGTAGGCCCAAAGTTGGTGATCGGCGCGGCAGGGGGTAACAAGGCTCTCAGCGCGTCTGTCGTATTACTGAAGTCTTTGGAAGAAATGTTCTCATCAAATACTTCTAAAGCACGGTCCAACAATTGGCTTTCCCCGCCCAAATTTTGACGAGCTTCTTGGATTGAAGCTCTGGCGATAGCCTTCGCGACATCGGCTGAAATAGGGCTCTGGCTCTTTGTCTGGGTCCTGAAAACAACGGCTCCCAGCGCGCGCTGAGTACCCTTCAGGGTATCAACCTTGGAAAGAATAAATCCGGCTTCAGCCGTCAAACCTGCCACATGAGCCCGAACATAGAAAGGAAGATTGACTGAATTATTTGCGGGATTATCCAAGAATTCCTTGATCGCATCAACAGTCACAAGTTCCGGATGTTCCACATTAAGATGGCGGGCAACCTGCGCCGTCAGAATTCTCTTTTCAGTATATTCATGCCGCACCAAGGCTTCAAACGCGACATCCTCCGAGACCCCGTATTTGTCGGCGACAGCCTTGATGGCCAGCGTGCCAATATAAAGTTTGTTTTCCGTCCTGGAGGCATGAGCCCCATCCAACCCCTTAAGCCTGAAGGCCTTGTATTCCACTCCGTTGATGACCATATCTACCGTCGAAGCATTCCAGGATTCAAAAGAACCCGCGATCTTTAAATTATAGACGCCATGGTTCGTCTCAACGCTCAGATCATAAGCAATAGCCAGTTGATCGGCGCGAAGCGACTGAGCTGTCTTAATCCGGTCTTCTACCGCATCGGCAATGATCTTGAAATCCGCTTGGTCAAGGACGCTTATATCTCCCGTAAGAACAGTGATCTCTTCCACCGAGCGGTTCTGCGTGCTGGTCACAGAGAAGGCTTGGTCGGCCTGCACGGCTCCGAGATTCGCGACTGTTCTGCCGGACGGATCTGTTTCGGAGGAATACACTCCTTTGGCAATGGCTCCTAACGCTCTATAGGAATAATAGGCAGAACCGAGGGTTGACTGTAGAGGATCCACTTGTCTGGAGACCGTCACATCCTGGGTTGAGCTGAACGTTCCCTCGGTCAATGGCCTGGTGTTGGCGTCCACAATGCCGGTGACGTTTACTGCCGCGGGGGTTTCGGCGGCTATCTGTGTTCTTGCCAGTTCTCCGGAAACAAGCTCCGCCAGGTCTCTGGCGGGAAGCACAAGAGCCTGTTCCACAGCTCGCCTGTCTTGCGTGTTCACAATTTCAAGATAATCATCCTTGGCGTTAAAAATTGTTATCATATCCGCAATGAATGCGTTCGGATCAACTTTTTGCCCTTGGGACAATTTCGTTGTTTCAGTAATGGCAAAAGCAGCGATGCTCTGAAGAGCTGCTTCCGCGTGAGTAATCCTATACAGGCTGAAAGAAGAGGCGACGCGGCCTCTCAACTGGATAAACTGGCTGAGAGTGTCTATTGTAATATTTTGATTGCCCGCCAGGAAGCCGACGGCTTGGAAGAAAGCGGCTTCTTGACCTGGAATTTTTGCTTTTGCTGTTTTTGCGTCTTCAATGATGCTAACCTTACTGGAGATTTCAATATTTTCACTGTCATCTATTTTAAACAGCGGTTCAATCGCTTCCGCGCTATTCAAACGTAGTGAAACCAGGAGGATGGCATTTACGATAGAGAAAATTTGTTGATCTGAATATTTTCTCTCTCTTTCTCTGTTCGTGCCGAGAAGGCTGCTTAAAAATTTAATGAATTGCTGGGCTGCCGGATTACCAAATCTATCGGATATTAGAGTCGCCGTATCTAAAAACCTTTGGCGAGTGTCTTCTGACGCAGTTCCAAATAAATAGATAAGACGCCCAAAAGAGAAACTTAATGGAGACCCAATGCCGTCCGGAATTTCCAATTGGGATTTGACGGATTCAAAAGTTGCGGGTTTTCTGGCCTGGCCGGCTGTTGCGCCGACGAGAACAGATGTAAGCGTAGTTGTCTGCGATATGTTTGCGCCTGGTGCATTCGCGATGTTCGCGGTGACTCTAACCGGGCTCTGGTCGGTACTGGCTTCTTGCGGGGCTCCATTTTCTGAAGTTGCCGTGGCGGCATTTAAAGAATTTATTAATTCATTTCTAAACTGAGCCTGAGACGTATCAATTCCCAGTGTTTTAGCGGCTTGGTCCACAGGCATCTTCCTTAGACCATTCACATCGCCTGTCAGACGATCCTCGAAAATGTTCAATCTACTTTGTTTGGCAACCGCAAAGACTTGGTCATAACCACCGCCGGCAAACGCCGTCCGGATCTCGTAGAGAGAGATCTTGGATGAAGCCAATGCCGCAGATAAGGTTGAAGCGTCAACTGTCGGTCCCGCAGGATTCGTCACATAGCTCAAAACTCTAAGGGCGGCGTTCAAGTCGTTAAATCCTTGCAAACCGATCGAAGGATTGTAGGTGCTTAGGATCGCGTCTTGCTGTGTGGGAGTCAGGCCGCTGAACGCGTCGGAAAGGGCCAATACATTTTGTGCTGGAGTATTCTTGGTTGAGATCCCGCTCAGAGCTGTCAGGAGCGCGTCTGGCTGCGTCGGGCTGAGGTTCGCCAGGGCGGGGTTCGTGAGCACGGTCTCAGGCAAGACGTTCCAGTTTGTGTCGAGGTCCATTTCAGCTTTGACAACCTGAGCGCGATTGCTTGCGTCGTTATCAATATTCCGGGTCCATTCATTCAAAGCCTCATCAATACGCGTTATTTTTTCTTCATAAGTAAGTTTGTCAAAGCCCTCGAGTTTTTCACTGCCCAAAATTTTTCCTGCGTCAAATACCAGCTTTATATCAGCATCGATACGGCGGCCATCTCCCGTCGTACGGCCAAGAGTTTGGATCAAGCTGGCCGCGTCCCCTACTTCCACAATAATACGCACAGGTTTATAATCCAGACGCTCTCTGCCCGCGAACCGATCAGCCACTCTGCCAAAAAATCCCGAACTTCCCTTCACTGGGCTGAGAAGCCAATTAGCTACTTTGCCCCAGTTGGATCCGGCGCCGTTAGCATAAACTACATAGATCTTGCCTGCATCCAAGCCGTTCCTGCCAAACCGCTCTCTCGCCAATTCATAAAGATCCTTGCCTGATATGACTTTGTCAGCAAACTTAGCTCCGTAAGTGGGATCTGCCCTCAATTCGGCAAGCAAAGTCTTGGCTGACTCTTGTGTTACGGTCTCCACCAAAAGGACGCGGCCGGAGCCATAGTTCTCCGCGATCAACTTCAATACTTGCGCATTCGCTTCAGCTTTGGATGTCACAAAATCCGTGTGAATATTTCTGTAAATATTTCCGCCGCTCTCGTTTCTTGAGCTGTCGTACACCACCTGAATCTTGCCATTGGTATATTCTCTGACAGTGGCATCGAAAGCAACTTTGGAGGTTCTTGTAACTCCGTCAGGAGTTCCTGTCCAACCATAGAGAGAAGCCTTACCGCCCCCTTGTTTCAGCACATAAGAGAGGGCCTGAATGATGTCCGTAGACCTTGCGGAAGTACTCTCGACAAAATTGTTATAAACCACTTCGGGGGCAAGATTATGCTTCACTCCCAATAGGATATTAAGATAAGGATCACGTATCGTGGTGCCTTCACGCCCAATACCTTTGACACCGGTAATATAATTTGTTCCACCGTCCAGAACCGTTGTTTCAGCTGACAACGCGTGGGGCAACTTCAAGATCAGCAGCTCAGCGTCGTTTTTGCTGAGGCCGAATTCTTTGCTGGTTGCAAGCTCCAATATTTCCTTATAAATAGTTCCGCCTTCTTTCACTTGCTCCCAAGCTTTCTCTGTATATCCCGCCCGCTCTCTCACAGCCAATGAATCACTTGCCGTCTGCGGCTCTATGGCCTTATCACCCCTTACAAGATCATCGCCATACACAGCCTTCAGTTTAGTAACCAGTTCGTTGGCAAGCCGTCCAAGATTCGCCACACGAGTGACGCTCAGAGAGTTATTTTTCTGCGCAGAAGCAAAGTGATCGACCACAAAGGTCAGCATAAGAGGCGCTTGGGTAAGAACATCGTCATACTCGTCAATGTGAATGGCTTTGACATCATTCAAGATCTCAGACTTGCCGCGGGTCAGCTCCATGAGCGTCTTGGCGGTCATGAGAATAATTCCGCTATTCTTTGGTGCGCCCTCCACTTTGGTCCCATCAGAGATATCGGTGATGAAATCTTTTATTTGTGCCTCGTTGTATCTTCTGTCACCGGATTCATTCTTCAGGCTCCTTAAATGATCAAAGATCATCTCACGAATAATTCTAAATTCTATTTTACCCGCATTTTCCAGTTGAAGTTTCGGATTGGCAAAGACCAAGATCGCTTTGAAATTTCCATTAGTACCGTCCTCCACCGTAGTCGCGTGTTTAAGCTGGAGGTAAATGGCACCCAAACTGGCTAGAGATTTACCAGACCCCACGCCCAAAGCCATCAAGAACGATCTTGAATTTGTATTGCCGCTCCTAAGATCGCTCGCAACATCCACCAGCGCTTGAAACTGCGTCAAGAAATCAACTTTGTTTAAATCCCGCGCAGATTCACCGTCTCTGGTTCTTTCGGCAGAAACAAACTCAAAGTTTCCTTCATTGGATGCCCTATCCCTGCGAATATAATCTTCAGAAAACCGGAGAACTTCTTCGATAGAATCCCGGGTCTGCGGTTCAAGCGCTTTAAATTCATTGGAATTTAAATACTCTTCCAGAGCACCGGCTTTTCCCTTATCCAATAACGCCTCAAGAGCCTGCACGGCGGTTTGTTCTGCTTTTACTTGCTCCAAAGAAGCGAGTCTCGCAACGTTTGATTTAGATCCGTCCGCCAAAATATTCGCATCTATCGCCCTCTTCGCGAAATCCAATGCCGCGTTCTTCATCGATTCTTTCAGCCTGGATAATTCCTTGCCCGCAAGAACATCCCCTATCCTCTCATGTGTCGAGGCACGTGCCTGAAACTCAAGAACCGCGGCGCCTTTCAACTCGATCGGCGCATCCCGGCCTGGAATATCGACAGAGAAGGTCTCTTGTGTCCTGGCGGTAAGATCATCCAAAATTTTTGTGGCAGTTTCCAATCCATTTTCTGTGCCAGGCGCCAATAATTGATCGTATGCTTTGCTGGCAGCCTCAAGGTTTACCCTCGACTTGATCGCATCAAATTGAGCGCGTTCAAGCCTTACACTGCTCTGGTTATCCAGACGATAAGTCACAAATGGGCCATTCTCCGTAGTTTTTGCTTCGATATTCTTAAGTCCCTCTGCGGCTGATCCGGCTCTCTGAATAGTCTGGATCATGTCGCCGCCAATAACTTTCATTTGGTTCGCAGCGATGCGGGCCTGAATCTGATATACCCCCGACCACTCGTGCGGCTTGATAAAGAGTATAGCTAAGGTCAATCCACGAATTTCGCCTTCACCAAGACCGGTCTTGACCGCTCCAACAGCGGAGGGTTGGGCGATAGATTGGAGTCCGACGCTGATCATGCCAAGCAGGACACCTGTTTCTGCGGTTCCTAAAAATTTCCATCCATGATCACCAAGGCTCTTCCTCGCAAGGTCCGCACGAATTTCACTTAGAAGACCTCCAGAGGGTTTGGCAACGGAAGCATTTGATTTCGCAGGGGCAGACTCAGCGATCCCTGCGCCAGCAGCATCCGCCGGAGCCTTCGCAGTTTTTTCAATTTTTCCTAGGAGATCACTTTTTGAGGTCGCCGGACCTCGGCTTAAAACTTTCATGATAATACCCATTTTGACGCCATCCTGAGCTCCACTTAATACGCTCTGCCATAAAGCTGATCCAACTTGCGCCCAATTGGTTATTTTTTGTCCGGCCATTTCTAAGCGTGCTTCAGGAGTGAGTCCCCGCGATGAGCCGATCTTTGTAAGAGCCCACACAGTGAGCGTTTCAGTCGCCGCCATGACAGGGGATATCAGGGCAAATTCCGCGGAGCCGTAAACGCCTGCTTTGAAAATAGCGTTGGGGTTTGAAAATTCCTTAAGCCTCCCAAAACTTCCGGCCACATGTTCGGATCCAAACAACCCGGAATAGCGGGCAAAAATACTGTAAGTGGCACCTTTGAAAAGGCTTCTAGCACCATCGGCTGTAAGTACAGCACCCCACTCCGGTTTAAGGTTTCCTGCATATGTATCAAATGCTACATTGCCCAGTCCACCGGCAATTCCACTTGCCACATACCCTCCAGTCCTGGCACCAAAGGCCGCCCATGTCGTGCCCTTGACCCATTGGCCCGCCACCTTCTCCATGCCCCAATTTCCTGTCAACTTGCCGGTGGCCAGCGCCAAAATCGCGAATCCCGCACCTTTACCGGCAGCGATAAGGCCCTTTTCTGTAAAGTACGCTCCCTCCTCAGCGCCATTCCACACAAAATTACCTAAAGCACCCGCCCCTACAATGCTAAGGGATTGCGCCCAGGGCTTTAATGCTTGGTATGACTTTACGCCCCAACCTATTCCGGGTATCTTCAATAGAGTGCCGGACTGGGCCAAAGAACCTAAACCAGCTAGCGCCGCACCAAAAGCGGCATCGTACAATACTTGACCATCTCTGCCTAAACCTGCTCCCAAAACACTAGCTGAAAACTCAGAAAACGATAGCTTCCCTTGATAAAGATCATAGCTTCCCCCAATCGCCGTCACCCCGGCCCTAAGACCGGCGCTGAGAACCACCACGTGTGATGCGCCTACGATAAGTCCGGAGCCAGTACCAATCAAAAAGGTACCGCCGGTGCCCCACGCCGCTAAAGAACCGCCCGATACTATCGTTCCCACTACCACTATTGTTGCAGACGCGTGAAAAACTTGAAGCCCGGCAAAATCTGAACCAGAAACACCAAACAGATGGGCAAACCCGTTGTACGTGGCAGGAATATAGTTATATAAACCAAAACCATTGTAGAAATGGCTTTCATAATCACTTTTAAAATCACCCTTGTTGGCGCCCGCTAATCCCACAGCAGTAACAAGTGATTGACCCCAATCGGTGTTGTATTTCATAAACGATGCTGAGGCAGATGACGCGCTCACTAAATACTCGACCGAGCTTCTAATAGAACGTCCATCACCCACGTCCGACATCTGGCCCGACATCATCGCTTTATATATATTTTCACTGGATGTACCTTTGCCGCCGATGATAGCTTGAAGAGTGGTTTCCTTTGCTAAATTTGTCTGAGCAAATTGGAAGGCGGCCTCTGCGGTCTGAAGAGTAGGAATTTTTACATTGAGAGCATAATCCGCTTTATCGCTATTACCCGCACGGAGAGCCTGGCCAATTTCTGAGCGAAATTCTTGCATCATGGGCGAAGAGTCTTTGGATGAAAAACCTATTGCCGCTTCCAAATCAACAGCAAATGTACCAACCGCAACCAGCTTGGTATTCAAACTAATTGTGTCTGCGTTATAATAGTTGTTGCGTAAGATGATTTGGGTAGCCTGAGACTTCGGGAGAACGGTAGAGGCATATTTATCCATCGAAGAGGCCCTATCAACAAACTCGAACAAACTGATTTGATGATTCTCTAATTGTTTTAACAGCGAATTGTACTGCTTGACGCTTTCTGGAGCCATTCCTTTTGTATCTATCGTTCCAAGCTTTGCTACAAAAGCATCGATGATTCGATTTGCATCAATTATTTCACCGTTTTTAAAGCCACCCAGCTCTGCAATTGCAGTGGCAGCCTTTTGATCCATTCTCCCTGTGACGACCATGGCATACATCGCTTGAACATCACCTTCTTTGACAAATTTACCTATAGGCATGCCATCGGACTTGCCGTTTTCGGTATGATTATGAAAATCAAAACTAACCCGTCTGATTTCTTGTATAGCATTCTTTCCTCCGCCTCCTCTCAAGATTGTCATATCCATTTCACGCCCCAATTGAATCGTAACAAAGTTACGTGGGCCAAAAACTTCATCCTCTATGGTCATTTCCAGATCCCTTACCTCGACCATCAGTTTCGCGATCGCCTCGTGTCCACTTTTTCCTTGGAATTCACCCTCTTGCTTGCTGTACTTAGCGTATAATTCCAAATATTTACCCGCATCTTTACCCGTGGCTGTGCGAGCAACTCTTTCCAAAAGCCTCCCGACTCCAAAATCCTTATTAGTTTCATCAAAAAATTTCGCAATACTTTTCTCGTCATAATTAGCCTTCATCTCGACTCCATCTTTGGCCGTATACCGAATGATTTGGTTTGCGTCTACGCTTGTCTCCACACCATCCACCTTTATCTTCATATCTTTAGCGGGAATGATTTGCTGGCCTTCGGTCAGAACGGGCATATTATCAATGATCACAATTCCCCCATTACGAACAATGGTTCTGCCATTATCTGTAGTGGTGGCTTCAATTCTTTTTGGAATATTAGATGGTTCGGGGGATTCGCTGCCGGTTTGTGAGGGAGTCAACTTACTCGCAATACCATTGGTAATGTCCAAAGACGCGGAGCCTTTAACATCCATGAGCCCGCGCTTGATAAATAAATCTCTACCTTCTCTGAAAGCAACCGAGGCGCCTTTATCGAGAGTATATCGTCCTATTTCTTTGCCTTCTAGTTTGCCTCCCTCTCTAAGGATCCTCACAAATCGTTCATCCGTTCTAATCTCGCCTTCTTGTGTAATCTTGAAAGCAAGCATGCCGCCATTATGGCGGGCGGCTCTGAACTCAATCACCTCGCCGTTGATGGTTACTATCAGTGGGTGGTCAGGACCGGCGGCCACCTTGAGATCAAAGCCTTTGCCATCTTTGGCAATCGTAATCGTACCCTCAACATCTTTACCAATGATGACATGAAGTTCGCCTTTTGCCGCCAACGCTTTGGCCTCGGCCGTCAATGATAATTGACCTTTGGCGTCGAGTTCAAATATCGGATTACCTGTAGTTGCGTCGTGGATGGTCTTAATAAGTGAGGCGACTAAGGCCTTTTGCTCGAGTGCCTGCTTGTTGGCGGTGTTCATGGATTCGATGAAGGCTTTGGCGG
>CAZBIH010000029.1:0-9650 GCA_964492015.1 uncultured Planctomycetia bacterium
CAGATGAAGCAGAGGCGTGAATCGATCGAGCAGTTTAAAAATGCCGGCCGCACCGACCTGGCGGACAGAGAATCAAAAGAAGCCGCGGTTCTGGAATCTTATTTGCCCAAGCAAATACCGGACGCCGAGCTGGAAGCCCTGATCGCCGCGGAGGTCAAGGCGCAGGGCGTTGTCACTAAAAAAGATTTTGGACGGTTGATGAAAATTTTAACAGAGAAAACATCGGGTAAAGCAGAAGCCCGGCGTGTGAGTGAGACCCTGGGGAGGTATTTGCAATGACGACGATCCGCAAGCCTTTTGTGGCAGTCATCGGTTCGGGGCAGGTGGGGGCTACGGCTGCGCAAAGAATTTTGGAAAAAGGGATCTCGGACGTGGTCCTTTTTGATGTGGTGGAGGGGATGCCGCAAGGCAAAGCACTAGATCTCATGGAAGCGGCGCCTATTGAGGGACACGACCGCAGGATCATGGGCACTAACCGCTATGAGGATATTGCCGGCGCTGAAATTGTTGTCGTGACGGCAGGTCTTCCGCGCAAGCCCGGCATGACGCGCGAGGATCTTTTGGCGCTCAATGCCAAGATCATCACGGATGTTTGCGGCAATATTAAAAAATTTGCGCCTGAAACCAAGGTGATCATTGTTACGAATCCGCTGGATGTGATGACGCATCTGGCGGCGAAAGTCACCGGTTTTCCCAAGAATCGTGTTTTTGGCATGGCCGGAGTTTTGGACACCGCGCGCATGCAGTTTTTTATTGCGGATCGTCTGGGC
Organism: uncultured Planctomycetia bacterium; assembly: GCA_964492015.1. Lineage (GTDB taxonomy): Bacteria > Omnitrophota > Gorgyraeia > 2-02-FULL-51-18 > 2-02-FULL-51-18 > CAMDWQ01. The sequence continues at coordinate 771 of CAZBIH010000029.1, forward strand.
GTGGTCCCGCGCGAAGTGCAGGCGATCGTTTTGGGCGGCCATGGGGACCTGATGGTACCCGTATCAAGTCAGACGCGCGTTCACGGGAAAGCGCCAAAGGATGAGATCCCTGCCGAGGAACTTTCAAAAATTGAACAGCGTACGCGTGACGGCGGCGCTGAGATCGTGGCGCTCCTGAAAACAGGCAGCGCATTTTACGCGCCGGCCAGCTCTGTGTGTGAAATGGTCCGCGTTATTTTACGCAACGAAAAAAAAGTATTGCCTGTTTGCGCTTATTTGGGAGGGGAATACGGTTTGAAGAATATGTATTTCGGGGTTCCCGCGGAGCTGGGCAAGAACGGTGTTGAACGTATTGTTGAGATCTCTTTGACGCCCGAGGAAAAAAACTTGCTCACACAGTCTGCGAACAAGGTCCGACAGGGAATTGAGGAAGTGGACAGGATCCAGGCTCCGGCGGCATGAAAATACACGAGTATCAGGCCCGAGATCTTTTAAAAGACTACGGCATTCCTATTTGCCGAGGCCAGGTCCTGTTTCGATCGTCCGAAGCGCTTTCCGCTTTTAAAGAATTTGCGAATCCTTCCTGTGTGGTCAAGGTCCAGGTCTTGATGGGCGGCCGCGGAAAAGCCGGGGGCGTGATCCATGTCCATACGCCGCAAGAAGCCGTCGTATTTTGTGACAAGTTTTTGGGCAAACCTTTTTCTACCTACCAATCCGCCGGCGAATCCAAAACAGTCCGCTCCGTTCTCATCAGCGAGGACCGTCTGATCCAGGAGGAATATTATTTGGGGATCGCGGTGGATCGCGCGCACGGGCTTCCGGTCCTACTTTTTTCTCGCGAAGGCGGCGTGGAGATCGAAGAGGTTGCGATGTCCAAACCGGAAGCGATCGCCAAGATCACTTTTTCCCCCTCAAAGCTGCCCACCCGGGAAGAAATATTTCCGCAGATCAAAAAATATTTTTCTGAAGATAATTTGCCGATGCAAATTACGGATATCGCCGTAAAATTGGCCAAGTTTTTTGTGGACAAGGATGTGTCTCTCTGTGAGATCAATCCCCTGGCGCTGTCTAACGGTCAAACCGTGATCGCGCTGGACGCCAAGATCGTATTTGATGACAACGCGCTTTACCGCCATGCCGATGTGGCGGCAATGAAAGACCCTGAGGAGGAGGATCCCCGCGAGAGACAAGCCAAAGAAGTTGGTTTGAATTATGTTTCCATGGGCGGCAATGTCGGCTGTCTGGTCAATGGCGCGGGCTTGGCGATGGCAACAATGGATATGATCAAGATGGCGGGCGGCGAGCCCTCTAATTTTTTGGATGTTGGGGGCGGGGCGACAGCCGATCAAGTGAGGGAAGGATTTAAGATCATTCTTCAGGACTCGCGAGTCGAGGCGATCCTGGTAAACATTTTTGGCGGTATCATGAAGTGCGATGTGATCGCTGAAGGTGTGATCCAAGCGTCACGTGAGATCAATTTAAAAGTGCCTCTGATCGTGCGCTTGGAAGGCACGCGGGTGGAGGAGGGCCGGGAACTTTTAAAAAATTCAGGCTTACAGATCCTATCCTGCCGCACGATCAAAGAGGCGGCACAAATTTCCGTACAAAAAGCAGCGGAGTACAGGGCCCAACATGTCCATTCTCGTTAACAAAGATACCAAAGTTATCTGCCAGGGAATTACCGGGAAAGCCGGAAGTTTTCACTCCCTCAAGTGCCTCGAATACAGCACACAGCTTGTGGGCGGCGTCACACCCAAAAAGGGCGGAGAGAGGGTAGGCACTATCCCGGTGTTTAACACGGTAAAGGAAGCTGTTGGAAAAACCGGCGCCACCGCGTCCATGGTTTATGTGCCGGCACCTTTTGCGCTATCCGCGATCCTTGAGGCGGTGGATGGCGGGATAAAGCTGATCGTTTGTATCACCGAGGGGATCCCGACGTTAGATATGGTGCGTGCGGTGGAATACGCCAACTCTAAAAATGTGCGCATCATCGGTCCTAACTGTCCAGGCATCATCACTTCCGGAGAGTGCAAGATCGGCATCATGCCGGGCTATATCCATCAAAAGGGAAGAGTTGGCGTCATCTCCCGCAGTGGAACGCTTACTTATGAAGCGGTTTGGCAGTTGACTCAAGCGGGTTTAGGACAGACGACCTGCATTGGGATCGGCGGAGACCCTGTGATCGGGACAGGTTTTATTGAACTTTTGGGGCTTTTTGAAAAAGATCCTCAGACGGAGGCCGTTCTTTTGATCGGCGAGATCGGCGGAAGCCAGGAAGAGGAAGCAGCCGCTTATATTGAAAAGAACATGAAAAAGAAAGTCCTGTCATTCATCGCGGGTACGACGGCCCCCAAGGGCAAACGGATGGGACACGCGGGTGCTATCGTCTCAGGGGTTCGCGGAAGCGCTCAGGAAAAAATAGCGACGCTGGAGCAAAAAGGCATCACGGTCATTCGCGATCTTTCCGAGATCGGGAACACGTTTAAAAAAATTCTTTAGGGAACCGGACTAAAAATGGCCAAAGATCATTCATTCGACATTGTTTCTGAGGTGAACCTGCAGGAAGTGGACAACGCGGTGACGCAGGCCAACAAAGAGCTGGATCAACGTTTTGATTTTAAAGGGTCTCACAGCACCATGCAGCTCGACAAGGCAGAGAAAACAATTACGCTGAAAACCGAAAGTGAATATCGTTTAAAAACTTTGGTTGATCTTATCCAGACCAAATGCGTCAAAAGAGGCGTTTCCTTGAAGTCGCTTCAATATGAAAAGGTAGAGACGGGAATGGTCGGCGGTTCGGTCAAACAGATCATCAAGATCCAAAATGGGATCCCCACCGACAAAGCTAAGGAAATTGTCAAATACATCAAAGAACTTAAGATGAAAGTGCAGGCGCAAATTCAATCCGAGCAGGTTCGTGTGCAGGCGCCCAAGATCGATGATTTGCAGGTTTTGATGGGGGCCCTCCGACAAAAAAATTTCGATATAGATTTACAGTTTATTAACTACCGCTGACCTGTTTAGCACACCTATTTTGAAACAACTTAATATTTTTGTTAATATTTGCTTGCATCGTAGGTAGGTTCATGCTACTATCCTCCGTGTTGTTCTAATCTAAATTAGGAGGAATACCAAGTGAAGAAATTAGTCTCATTGATGTTGCTTGTCATGGTGGCTTTCACCTCAGCTCCGGCGTTTGCGGATGCGGATGGTGGACAGGCCCAGGTTAAGAACGTTCAGTCGGGTGCCCGGAACGCCTCCACAGGTTGGGTCGAAATTCTTGACGCAACCCATGCCGAAGCTTCCAAAGGCAAGAATACCGGCGAAAACTTGACCGGTGTTGTCGCAGGTGGTGCTATCGGAGTTCGCCGGACGATCCATCGCATGGGTGCAGGCGCGATCGATCTTCTGACATTCTGGATCCCCAAAAAGCAGCCCCTCGTCAGCCCTGAGAAAGCTCGCTTAGAATAGTCAGTACCCCCGCTCATGCTCACCCCTTTCAAAAAGGGATTGCATGAGCGGGGTTCTTTTTTACCCGGAAATTAAATAAATTAAAATGCCGAAAAAAAATATCCGCAAGATCACCCAAGAACTGCTTTTGAATATCGGCGAAGATCCGGGCCGCCAGGGTTTGCTTAAGACCCCCGCGCGCGTGGAAGCCTCCTATAAATATCTCACCAGCGGATACAAAAAAAATATCAAAGATGTTTTAAATGCCGCGCTCTTCCATGAAGAGTATGATGAGATGGTCGTCCTAAAGGACCTTGATATTTATAGCTTGTGCGAGCATCATCTTTTGCCTTTTTATGGAAAATGCCACGTGGCGTATATTCCCAACGGGCGTATCGTGGGTCTGAGCAAGATGCCCCGCATTGTGGATGTGTTTGCGCGCCGGCTTCAGGTACAAGAGAGGCTGACGCACCAGATCGCCGATTGCCTGTGGGAGGCGCTCAAACCTCACGGAGTGGCCGTGGTGATCGAAGCATTTCATCTTTGCATGGCGATGCGCGGCGTGGAAAAGCAGAGTGCTACTTGCGTGACAAGTTCGATGCTCGGAGTTTTCCGCACGGACCGCAGCACCCGCATGGAGTTCATGAATCTTATCGGGCGAAAATGAGCCCACCACCTAAATATCTGCAAAAGGTGGTGGGATGAAAAAAGCATTATTAACCAAGCTTTTTTATTTCAGCTCGAGCTTTGTCCGCGGCCGTGAAATTCACGGACACAATTTTATCCTTTCCGTCACGGTTGAGCTCACCCCCAAGACCAACGAAGCTCGGCTGGAGGAAAAGATCCAAACGTCCGTCATAAAGCCAGTCCATTCACGTGACCTCGGTATGGATGTCCATTTTCTCAAAAACATACCCATTACTGAACTGAACCTGTTAAAGGTTTTTTCCGGCATTATCAAAAACGAGATCAAGCCTGAAAAGCTTGTCCGACTGGACCTGGAGCGCGACAAAAATACCCGTTTTTCTTTGCCTGCGGTGATTCCGTGAGAGTCTGCCTGGCGCAGATCAATACAACGGTCGGTGATTTCGAGTCCAACCGAAAAAAGATCCTGGACGCGTTGTCTTTTGCGGCCCAGGAAAAATGCCAAGCTGTTTTTTTCCCCGAAATGACCCTTACCGGATATCCGCCAGAAGACCTTTTATTTAAAAAAAGCTTCGTAGAGGAAAATACAAAAATCCTGCGCTCCCTGGCGGCACACACCTGCGGCCTCTTGGCGGTGGTCGGTTTTGCGGAAAAAGACGCTAAAACGGGAACCCTCTACAACTCCGCGGCTGTTTTTGAAAACGGCAGGCTTAAATTTATTTATCGAAAGAACAGGCTCCCCAATTATGGGGTTTTTGATGAAAAAAGATATTTCTCCGAAGGTAAGAAGCCGCTTATTTTTAAGGCGCTCGGCGTCCGGTGGGGGATCTCTATCTGTGAGGATATCTGGGACAAGGAAAGTTTTGTTTACCGGCGCGAATACTCCAAAAAAGTGGATTGCCTTGTTAATATTTCCGCCTCCCCGTATTACCGGCGCAAGCAAGAGGAGAGAAAAAAGTTGATGAGGGGACTCACCGCTGCGACAAAGTCCTGGGCTATTTACCTGAATCTTGTGGGCGGCCAAGATGAGCTTGTGTTTGACGGGGGAAGCCTGGTGGTGGATCCGCGCGGCAACGTGTTTTCAGAAGCCCTCCAATTTCAAGAGGAACTGCGCGTTGTGGAGTTTGACCCTCGCGCTAAAAAAGCGGCATCTTCCAAAAAAAGAAAAGCGGTCTCCGAGGAAGAGGAGATCTATTCGGCGCTGAAGCTAGGCATCCATGATTATGTCACTAAAAATGGCTTCAAAGGGACCGTCATCGGCTTGAGCGGGGGGATCGACTCCGCCTTGGTGGCGGCACTGGCCGTCGATGCGCTGGGGGCTAAAAATGTGACGGGGGTGACGATGCCGTCGCCGTATACTTCCGCGGAAACTTACGCCGACTCCAAGCTTTTGGCTTCGAGGCTTGGCGTCCGCTGTCTTGAATTTCGTATCGACTCTCTTTTTGCTGAGTATAAAAAAGTCCTGGAAAGCGTTTTTGCGGGACAAAAAGAGGATAGTACCGAGGAAAATCTTCAAGCAAGGATACGGGGCGCGCTTTTAATGGCGCTCTCCAACAAATTTGGATGGCTGCTCCTAACGACCGGCAACAAAAGTGAGATCGCAACCGGGTATTGCACGCTTTACGGAGATATGGCCGGCGGATTTGCTCCGATCAAGGACGTGCCCAAAACGATGGTGTTTCGTCTGTCTCGCTGGCGCAATCAGAAAGCCTCTGCTGAGCTTATTCCTCAGACGGTCATTGACAGGGCGCCGAGCGCAGAGCTTCGTTTGAACCAGAAAGACCAGGATTCTCTGCCGGCGTATGAACTGTTGGATCAATTCGTCGACGCTTATGTTGAAAAAGATATTCCTTTGGAAAAGATCCTGCCTTCGGGAATGGGCCGTGAGGAGGCTCTCCGTATCGCAAGAATGATCGATCTCAATGAATATAAACGCCGCCAGGCGCCGCCAGGCATCAAGATCACGCCCCGCGCGTTCGGGCGCGATCGGCGCATGCCGATCACCAACCGTTTTTTGGAAAAGAGGTAAACCCCCATGATCCCTTTTATCACCGAAGCGGATGTCCAAAAAATACTGACAGAAGAAAATTCCCTGGATCTGGCGCGTCAGACGTTTCAACTGATCGCCCAGAAAAAAGTTTTTATGCCGCCAAAGATGTATCTGGTCCTGTCGGCTTCCAGTGATTTTCGGGCCATGCCGGCTTATTTGGAGACGCGGGCGGGGGAGGGTTCCTGCGGGATCAAGTGGATCAGTGTATTCCCGAAAAACGCCGCCAAAGGCCAACCGACGGTGATCGGCACGATCTTGCTCAATTCCGTCGAGACCGGCCATCTTCTGGCTGTGATCGAGGCCAATACCATCACAGCGATGAGGACGGCGGCCACTGCGGCTCTAGCGGCGACGCTGATGGCCAATCTGAACCCCAAGATCCTGGCCTTGGTGGGAGCCGGTATTCAAGCCGGATATCAGCTCAAGGCTCATGCGAGCCTGTTCAAATTTGACCAGATCAGGGTCTGGGGTTATCAGCCGGGGGAGGCGGAAAATTTTTGCAAACAGCACTCGGAATTTAAAAATTTAAAAGCTTTTTCCGATATCGAAAGCTGTGTTGCATCGGCGGACATGATCATTACCTGCACCTCTTCACGGCAGCCCCTGGTGATGAGAGATTGGGTTCGGCCCGGGGCGCATATCAATGCTATCGGTGCTGACGCCAAGGGCAAGGAGGAGCTTGATCCCCGTCTTTTGTTGTGGGCGCGGGTGGTTGTTGACGAGTGGGAACAGGCGTCTCACAGCGGGGAGATCAATGTGCCGTTTTCTCAAGGCTCCTTTTTAAAGAAAAACGTTTATGCCGAGCTTTCGGAGATCGTTTCCGGAAACAAAAAGGGCAGGCACACCCCCGGAGAGATCACGATCTTCGACTCCACAGGGCTGGCGGCCCTGGATATTCAATTTGCACATTTTGTCCACACCCGTTATAATTAACCTCGTCGTTACTTAGATTTAACATTTGAGATCTACGATAACGGTATTACCCAAGCTAAATAGACAGCCTATATTTGCCGCAGAAAGGGGTGAAAAACCATCCAGGCGTTCGAAGGCTGTCGGGCGGGAAACCGCATAAAAAGCAATATCCTAAAATAGAAAATAAAATCTCATCCATTGGAGAACAAAATGAACAAATTAAGAGCGTTTTTCGCGGTAGCGCTGGCGGTGTTTGTGGCCGCTCCTGCGTTCGCCGAGACTCAAAACGTCAAAGTTAGCGGATCTCTAGACGCGTATGCGTTTTACCGCAATAACTTTGACTTGAGGAAGGGCAATGATGCGGGGTCTGTGGCGGCTACTATTACCGTGCCTGGCGCAGTGCACAGCACGACCGATCTGACGACTCAGCAGTCGGAATCAGATACGTTTTTTATGTCGATCACGCAGTTGCAGGTGGCTGCTGAATTGACAGATAACGTATCCACGGTTATCAACCTCGTGAATCAGCGCGATTGGAACGCCAATGAGTTCGCCACCGCGCAAGCGACTTCAGCGGCGGCTCACGAGTTTGACGTTCTTCTGGACCTGGCTTACGTGCAGATGAAGGAGATCTTTTATTCTCCTTTGACTCTCACGATCGGCCGTCAGGATATCGTGTTTGGACGTGGTTTTGTTATCGGCTGGAATCCGCAGGATCCCAACAATAACATCCAAGCGGAGGAGTTTACACAGCTTCAGGCGTTTGATGCGGTTCGTGGGACGTTGGATTTCAACCCCTGGACGATCGATCTAGTTTATGTCAAGAGGACGGAAGGTTCGCTCAACCCTGAAGATGACCGCGATCTGTACCTGGCGAATGTGAACTACAAGTTCGCGGAGTACAATGCGGTGGCCGAAGCTTATTATTTCGGTGATGTGGACCGCAACACGTTTTCCGGTTCTTCCGGCAGCAAGGGCGCGGCAACGCACACTGTTGGCGGCCGTGTTCAGTTCGACCCCATCTCCCAGATCACTTTGGGCGGTGAGTTGGCTTACCAGTTCGGCGAATATCGTGTCTCAGCCACCACTATCCTCGAGAGAGATCGGGCCGCGTGGGCTTTGGATCTTTTCGGCGAATACCGTTGGGATAATACTTGGAAACCCATGCTTGGTTTGGAGTATGTTTATCTCTCAGGCGAAGAGAACCTAAGTTCTACTTCGACCGCGGATTACGGCGCTTGGAACGGTTCTTTCCGTTTGCCCGTGTACGGCTGGATCCGTGATTATCAAGGCACTTATACTGCGATGGCATCCACTAGCGCTCAGGTAGCGGGACAGAACCAGCAGCATGTGGCTCTGTATGGTTCGCTCAAGCCGCTGGAAGATCTGCAAATTTCGGCCCAGTTTTATCATTTCTGGACAGCCGAAACAGCGCATTCAACCATCACAAATCCTAATTCAGCCTCGCTTTCCGAGGACATTGGGAATGAAATTGACATTCTGGTGACCTACAACTATACCGCCGATGTCACTTTCAACACGTATGCGGATTGGTTTATTCCGGGGGATTATTTCGCTTCTCCGAATGACGCCACAGCGACACAGCTCATTCAAGAGGTAAAGGTTACTTTCTAAGCGAAAGCACCTGTTTTAAAACCCCTGGCAGGGGAGGCCGAAAGGCTTAACTTGCCAGGGGTTTTTTATCTCCCCTCTACAATACCTAACATAATATACATTATAAGACATTAAGAGGATAAACGAGACTTGTCCACAGGATGTCCTTAGCGGGCTTGTTAATCGTTGGTGTTGGGGATTTATCAATC
>CAZBIH010000029.1:9750-14664 GCA_964492015.1 uncultured Planctomycetia bacterium
ATCCGCACTTCCCCTTATGAAAGGAAGTTGCGGATGGGTTTTGAGATTTGATTATTTGATGCGGTTTAGAATGCCTTGGACTTCGTGAGAATTCTGCTGATCGCGGGTCAGAAAGCAGACGCCAACATCATAGGACTTGCCGGTGCGGACATCCTCTTCAACACGCACAACCTTGCCCAGAAGCCCATTATTGAATACCAACGCCCGGTTTTCGATCTCCTGACAGATCTTAAGCGTTCGGATATCCAAGTTCATCCAAAGAATACTGGATATTGCCGGCGGATTTGTGGGGGTCTTAAAAAGAACACCGGATTGACTGATGTTCTTGACCGTGGCATCGGACTGCGGGTTTTCGGGTTGGTAGCTTTTAAACTGAAGCGGTGACGAAAAATTTAAGCGGAAAAACTCGCGTTTTTCAACGATACGATCGCTTTGAGACACTAGACCCTCCTTCTTTTTAAGGGTGACGAACCAAGTATAACATCAAAGAATGGGAGCTTCAAGGGGAGGCAAAATTAGTGTTTTTTTACGTTGGAAGCCTGTTCTCCTTTAGGGCCTTGGGTGATATCAAATTCGACCGCTTGCCCCTCATCCAGGGTCTTGTAACCGTCTCCTGTAATAGCGCTATGGTGGACAAACACGTCCTTGCCGCCGCCATCCGGGGTGATAAAGCCGTAGCCTTTTTGATTGGAAAACCACTTCACGACGCCTTTTGTCATGCTTCTGTCTCCTTTTTAGAGCCTCAGTAGAGAGTGTCAGATTCCTCGTAATGCCCGCTGTCTTTGCAAGTGGAGCAAGCTCGGTAACCGGCTGCGGAGGCTTCTACTCTTGAGCGAAAAGGGACCAGGTTAGCCTGCGGGATGCGTTCCAATTCGGAAGAATTGGGTAGGTAGTAAATTTTGGTGTTCTTCTCCCCCACAAAGGCATCTTTGATGAAAGGATTTTTAGGCTCTTCTTTCCAGACGCCCAAACGGTCTCGCTGGGCGTTTAAGGCCGCCTGATTGAACGGGTCGGCATAGATCAAATCCGGAGCGACGGAACGCGCTTTGGCCTGCCCCGCCTTTATGATCTCCAGATTCACAAACGTCTCGTCCTCAAGATAAACGTACCCCAGAAGATCATTGTGCTTATTCCGGAGCCGCTTGCCCCAGTCGATCCATATTTTTTTGTTGAGGACCAGGTTTTCGTTGAAAGCTTTGGAGTTTTCTCCGTAGATACGCACAAGCGGGATGAGGTGTTGAAGCGGCGGAGCCTCGACACCTGTATATTTTAAAGTTTTGCCTCCTCGGAGGCGTACGGTATCTCCGCTCAGCACCTCTTGAACAAATGCTGCCTGGCGGTCGATCGCCAAAGCCCTTGGAGTCTGGCACAGAAATGCAGCGGTAAAAAAGAAGAAAAAAAGGAGGCTAGAAGTCTTCAAGGATTTCCAGGGTCTGTTCGGGGTCTTTGGTCTTGATGACCAAGCACCCGTGATCCTGATTTTTGGTGGCGGTGCAGTAGGCGTATTCAATATTGATGTCCGCTCGAAAAAGTTTTTTGGCAATGGTCGAGATAATGCCGGGTTTGTTGTCAATTCCCACAACGACCACGTCTTGCGCGATGGTGTAGACGCCTTCTTGTTCAAGAATGACCAATGCTTTGGTCGGATAATCCACTAAAAGACGCACGATCGCGTGATCCACGGTATCGTGGACGGACATCGCAAAAATATTGATATTATTATCCGCCAGCGTCGAACAGATCTGGGAAAGGCGCCCGGGCTTGTTTTCCATGAAAATGGAAAGCTGTTTTTCTATCGGCATAAAAATTTATCCAAAAAACTTTTCGCCCTGAGCCCAATTCTGTCCGTCCACCTCGTCAATGACCAGGTAGGTCGCATTCTTGGGCTTGCCGGCGATGCGCTCGAGGGTGTCTGAGAACTCCTGAGCGATCTTTTGTTTCTGATCCTTGGTGAGCTTTCCCACGAGCTTTAGATTGATGTAGGGCATGGGTTTATTGTACTCCGCCTGCTTTGTGGGTTCAAGTTTCGTTTTGCAGGATACGAGGAGAAAGTGTCGAAGAGGTAACCTTCTGGATCTGGGAGTGAATTTTATGATTGGAGGCCAGCACGTCGCCGCTGTCAAGATAGCCGGGTTTCCCCCACATATCCGTTACTTTGCCCCCCGCCTCTTGAATGATGAGTGCTCCGGCAGCAATGTCCCAGGAAGATAAATTGATCTCCCAGAAACCGTCCAAGCGTCCGCAGGCCACGTAGGCCAGATCCAGTGCCGCCGAGCCGCCACGGCGCATTCCGGAGCTGGCCAAAGAAATTTGCTTGAAAGAGCTGATGTACTCATCAAAACGGTTTCTTCCGCGAAAAGGGATGCCTGTTGTCATGAGTGCGTCGGAGAGATCTTTGACCTGTGAGACATGGATCGGTTTTTTATTGAGATACGCGCCGCCTCCGCGTCTTGCGCTAAAAAGTTCATGATGGACCGGGTCATAGATCACGCCGGCTTCCAGGACCCCCTTGACGGCTATCCCGATAGAGACTGAGAACATCGGGAATTGATGAATATAGTTGGCGGTCCCGTCCAAGGGATCGATGATCCAGAGCGCTCCCTCTCCTTCTGTCAGCCCGCTTTCCTCCCCTTGAATGGAGTGATGGGGAAAGCTTTGACGGATGGCCGCGATGATGAGTTTTTCGGAGCGCTTATCGAGTTCGGTGACGAAGTCGTTTTTGGATTTGGTGTGGATCTGGGAGCTTTTTAGTTTGCCGTAAGAGCGCAAAAGCAAGGCCCCGGCCTCGAGCGCTGCCTTCTCGGCAACGACCTGATAATTTTTTCCGTTTTCTTTCATATTTGGATCCCTTTGGAGTTCATGTCAACCAGGAGTTGTTTGAAATTATTCTGATAAGTGAAAACATGGAAACCCAGTTCATGCGCCGCGCTTGTTAAGTCCGCACGGTCATCGATGTAATAGATCTCATGATGCCTGGCACGACAGGCGGCTGCGGCTTTTTGATAGATCTTGGCATCGGGCTTGCGGATCTTTTCTTTATAAGAAAGGACCAGGCGGTCAAATTTTCCAAGGACCGGATATTTTTTACGGATGTACTCAAAATGCATCGCGTTGGTGTTGGAGATGAGGACAAGCCGGTAATTTTTAGAAAGTTTTCCCACCAGGCCGATCATGTCTTTTTTGGGCGTGAAGATCTCATTCCAGATACGCTTAAAACCGCCAAAACTCAGCTTCAAGCCGAGAGCTTTTTTGACGTGGCAGTAAAATTCAAGCGATGTGATCTTTCCGCCGTCATAAAGCACTTCCATCCCGGTGCTGATGAAGTAATCCTCGATATCTTTGACCGGAAGACCGCAGGATTTGGAGAAGCGTTTGAGCGCGGGGTCAAAATTGAAGTGCAGGAGCACTTTACCCAGGTCAAAAAGGACCGCCTTGATCTTTTTTTGTGCCGGGATTTTTGACATGCCCGACATTATAACATAAGATGTCGTCGTGTCTAACGAAGCCATCTCCATCCAAAATCTTAGCAAGTCGTACGGCAATCTTAAGGCTATCGATAACCTGACCCTCTCGGTCAGCGAGGGTGATTTTGTCGCTTTTTTAGGGCCCAACGGCGCCGGAAAGACGACAACCATCCACTCGATCACGGGTCTTTGTAATTTTAATTCGGGTTCCATCAAGATCTTTGGCCACGATGTCGTCACCGAATACCGCAAAACCCGTCCCCTGATCGGCCTGTGCCCCCAAGAAACCAATCTCGACCCCTTTTTAAGCATTGAGGGTGTGCTTGTCTACCAGGCGGGTTATTTCGGCGTCCCCAAACAAAAGGCGGTGAAAAAGGCGGACGATCTTTTGCGGTTCTTTGGATTGTATGAAAAAAGAAACCAGGATTTTCGCAAACTTTCCGGCGGGATGAAACGGCGCCTGCTTCTTTGCCGCGCTTTGGTCCATGACCCGAAGATCTTAATTCTGGACGAGCCGACGGCCGGCATGGATCTGGAATTGAAATATCAGATCTGGGCCTATCTTCAGAAGATCAACGAAGAAGGAAAGACGATATTTTTGACGACCCATTACATGGAAGAGGCTGAAAAACTTTCCAAGACGATCGTGATCGTGGACCATGGAAAGATAGTCCACGCCGGAGACAAAGAGTCCTTGTTAAAAAACCACAGCCTGGAGGAAAAATTCCTCGAGATGACCCGGAAAGCGCCCGCGCCATGATCCTATCCAATCCGATCGGCTTCCGGTCGCTCGTCAAGCGTGAGGTCATGCGCTTTTTTGTCGTGTTCACACAGACGCTTTTACCCCCGCTTATTTCTTCAGCGCTTTTTATTTTCGTGTTCGGTTATTCCATTGGGAACAACTTAAGCATCCGGATCCAGGGCCAGACTTACCTGCAGTTCATCGTCCCGGGGCTTGTGATGATGTACTTGGTCGAAGCGCCTTATGCGAACACCTCCTCCTCCCTTTTTATTTCTCGCTGGCACAATTTGATCCAGGAGCTTTTGCTCTCTCCTCTTTCGTATTTTGAAATGGTGTTGGGGCTTCTGATCGGCGGAGTTGTGCGGGGACTGATCGTGGGGACCGGGGTCTACGGGATATCACTTCTCTTTGTCAGGTTCCCATTTTACAACGTCTGGATCGTAGCTTATTTTTTTATCGTGGTGACGATCCTATTTTCCTGTCTGGGGCTTTTGGCCGGGCTGTGGGCGGAAGGGTTCGAAAAACTTTCACTTTGGAGCACGTTTGTGATCACGCCGCTCATCTATTTTGGAGGTGTGTTCCACAGTGTCGAAATGATGCCGCCGTTTCTGCGTGTCATCACGTGGCTGGACCCTATTTTTTATCTGGTGAGCGGCCTAAGATACGGGATGATCGGGGTTTCGGATGTGGATGTGCGGATCAGCATGG
>CAZBIH010000030.1:0-8884 GCA_964492015.1 uncultured Planctomycetia bacterium
CGTGAGGTTTACTGCGGTCGAATTTTTCTTTGGACATTGGTTTTTCTCCCCTGAACTTAGCCTAATTTATCTGCTATTTCTACGCTGCGCAATTGCTTCTTGTGTGTTGTTCGCCTTGATGATCTTTTCCGAAATACTTTTCGGCACTTCTGAATAATAAGAGGGTTCCATCATAAACGTAGCACGCCCTTGAGTCAAGCTGCGACTCGTTGTCGCATAACCGAACATTTCGGACAGAGGGACGAAGCCCCGGATCGCTTTGACCATCCCCTTTTGTGTCATGGACTCGATCTTGCATCGCCGAGAACTCAAATCCCCAATGATATCACCCATATACTCTTCCGGCGTCACAACCTCAATGCTCATAATGGGCTCCAGAAGGACCGCGTTGGCGTTTCTCATGCCGTCTTTGAACGCGTGGATCGCGGCCATTTTAAATGCCAATTCTGAAGAGTCGACCACGTGGAAAGATCCATCGATCAGGTCCACATGGATATCCGTGACCGGATAACCCGCGAGAGCTCCTGACTGAGCGGCTTCCATCACACCTGCTTTGACCGGCGCCCAGTACTCACGGGGAACAGTACCGCCAACGATCTTGCTCTCAAAAGTAACTCCGCTGCCTGGTTCTGTCGGTTTCATATCAAACACCACATGCCCATACTGACCCCGGCCGCCCGACTGCTGAATGTGCTTGCCAACGATTTCTACAGGCTTGGTGATCGTTTCTTTGAAGGCAACTTGAGGTTTTCCGACATTGGCCTCAACTTTAAATTCTCTTTTCATGCGATCCACAATAATTTCAAGATGTAGCTCGCCCATCCCACTGATAATGGTCTCGCCCGTCTCCTGGTCGTAGTGAATACGCAGGGTCGGGTCTTCTTCGCGAAGGCGTCCGAGCGCCATCCCCATTCTTTCCTGGTCCACCTTCGTCGCCGGCTCGATCGCCAGATCGATCACAGGCTCGGGAAATTGCATTCTTTCCAAAATGACAGGATTTTTTTCATCGCAAATGGAGTCGCCGGTCTCGGTCTTCTTCAGCCCCACGACCGCACCGAGATCCCCCGCGCAGATCTCATCCACAATTTCTTGTTTGTTGGCATGCATCTTGACGAGCTTACCGACACGCTCTTTTTCATTTTTAGTAGAGTTGTAGACATAAGTACCGGCAGTCAATCTGCCTGAATAAACACGCACGAATGTCAGCTTCCCAACAAACGGATCCGTAGCAATTTTGAACGCCAGCGCCGATAAAGGCTCTTTCACATCGGGTTTCCAGATGATCTCAGCTCCGGTGGTAGGATGAGTGCCAGGCAGTGTGGGCACATCCAGGGGGGACGGCAAATAATCGATCACGGCATCCAACATCAACTGAACCCCTTTATTCTTAAAAGCTGTGCCGCAAATAATGGGCACAAATAAATTAGTGACGGTAGTCTTGCGAATGTAGGCCTTAAGCTCGCTATTGGAGATCTTCGTGCCGTTAATAAATTTTTCCATCAACTCATCGTCAACTTCGGAGAGTTTTTCGATCAGCTCAGCGCGCGCATCCTCAGCTTGTTTCTTGTACTCCTGGGGGATCTCAACCACTTCGTATTGATTCCCGAGATCCTCCGAATGATAAATTTTAGCGTTCATCTCGACCAGATCGATCTGGCCCGTAAACTTGTCTTCGGCTCCGATGGGAAGCTGTATCGGAGCGGTAGAAGCCGTAAGTCTCTCACGGATCTGCTTGTAAACAGAGAAAAAATCAGCTCCGGTACGGTCCATCTTATTGACAAAACAAATTCGGGGAACTTTATAGCGGTCCGCCTGGCGCCAAACAGTCTCAGATTGGGGCTCTACGCCTCCGACCGCGCAAAATACAAGAACAGCACCGTCAAGAACCTTGAGAGAGCGCTCGACTTCGATCGTAAAATCCACGTGACCGGGGGTATCGATCAGATTCAGGCGGTATTCTTTCCAAAAACAAGTCGTGGCGGCCGAGGTAATGGTGATCCCGCGCTCCTGCTCTTGCTCCATCCAGTCCATGGTCGCCGTGCCTTCGTGCACCTCCCCCATGCGGTGAACTTTGCCCGTGTAATAAAGCACGCGCTCACTGGTCGTGGTCTTCCCGGCGTCGATATGCGCCGCAATCCCGAAATTCCGGGTCTTTTCTAAAGGATATATATTAGCCATAAATAAAATATCTGTCTTCTGTTGTCTGTCTTCTGTTATCTGTGTTTTAAACTACCAGCGATAATGGCTGAAAGCGCGGTTGGCTTCGGCCATTTTGTGAATTTCTTCTTTTTTCTTTACAGAGGTCCCCTGACCATTGTATGCGTCGAGGATCTCGTCAGCGAGACGCTGCTCCATCGGCTTGCCTTTGCGGGAACGTGCGGCATTTCTCATCCAACGCATGGCTAATTGCGCTCCGCGATCTCCGCGAACTTCCACGGGGATCTGATAGGTCGCACCACCCACACGGCGGGATTTAAGCTCTAGCAGAGGGCGAACATTGTCGATCGCTTTGGTCAAAACCTCGACGACATCCGCTTTCTGGGTCTTTTGCTGCAAAATATCCAGCGATCCGTAAATGATACGCTCAGCATTCCATTTTTTTCCGTCGATCATCAAAATATTGATGAAACGTGAAACGGTTTTTTGATTAAACTTGGGGTCCGGATTAACTTCTCTTTTATCGGCTCTTCTTCTTCTCATGACTCTTCCTAATTACTTTTTTGGTTTAACCGCAGGCGCATCAGCCTTGGGCATTTTTGCACCGTATTTGGAACGCGATATTCTGCGATCCTGAACACCGGCAGTATCCAATGTTCCACGAACAATGTGATAACGTACGCCCGGCAGATCCTTTACGCGTCCACCGCGGACTGTCACGATCGAATGCTCCTGAAGGTTGTGTCCCACACCCGGGATGTAAGCCGTCACTTCATAACCATTTGTCAGACGAACACGAGCCACCTTACGAAGCGCTGAATTCGGCTTCTTGGGGGTCTGTGTTTTCACCTGAAGACAAACTCCGCGTCTTTGGGGTGAACAAGTCAACGCCGGAGACTTGGTTTTGACGTTTACTTTTTGACGGCCCATCCGTATCAGCTGATTGATCGTCGGCATACTAACTCGTTTGTTCTTCTGTAGTTAAGATCTCATCCGCAAACACTTTGTCTGCGGGTTTATTCTTCTTGGATTCTTCCTCAATATGGCGCACTATTTCCACGCGGCGCTGACCGGCAAAGCCTGTTCCGGCGGGGATAAGGTGACCCATAATAACGTTTTCTTTCAGGCCAAGCAAGTAATCTTTTCTGCCGGAAGCGGCCGCATCGGTAAGCACACGGGTCGTCTCCTGAAAGCTTGCCGCGGAGATGAAACTTTCCGTCGACAAGGACGCACGCGTGATGCCCAGAAGGATAGGCTCGGCTTTCGCCACCTGTTTCTTTTTCTTGGCAATGCGCTCATTTTCTTCCTGCAGTTTAAAGCGGTCCACCTGCATACCCACCAAAAACTCGGTGTCTCCGCCGTCCGAGATGCGTACTTTACGCAGCATCTGACGCGCGATGACTTCGATGTGTTTGTCGTTGATGCTCACACCCTGCAGACGGTAAACTTCCTGAACTTCGTTGACGAGATACTCCTGAAGTTTTCTCTCGCCGCTGATCTTTAAAATATCCTGCGGCACGACAGGTCCGTCCACCAGCTGGTTGCCCGCGAATACGAAATCACCCTTGTAAACGTTGAGATGTTTTCCGTGCGGGATCAAATATTCTTTTTTCATTCCGGTAGAGCTCTTGATGATCACACGGCGATGGCCCTTGCGCGACTCTCCAAATTCTACGACGCCGTCGATCTCCGAAATAACTGCGGGATCTTTCGGGCGGCGCGCTTCAAAGAGCTCTGCCACACGCGGCAGACCGCCGGTGATATCCTTGGTCTTAGTGATCTTACGAGGTGTCTTACCGATCAGATTTCCGGCGTGAACCTTCTCACCGTCGTCCACGATGATATGCGCGCCGGAGGGGATCGGATAGATCGCCAGCACTTCTTTTTTTGCGTTGAGCACAAGGATCTGCGGATGATGTTCACCGCGATGTTCCATGATCACGCGCTCAACATTGCCTGTCGCGGAATCTAACTGCTTATGCATCGTGACTTCTTCGATAATATCTTCGAACTTCACGGTTCCCTCGACCTCGGTAAAGATCGACGACGAATAAGGATCCCAGTCAATAAAGACCTGGCCCTTTTGAACTTTCGCTCCGTCGGCTACTTTTAAATAACCGCCGTGGGGCACCGCATGGCGCTCAACCTCGCGGCCTGAGTCGTCATGAATGGACGCTTGGCCGTTGCGGTTCAAAATAACGAACGATCCGTTTTTGAGCTGGACCGTCTTGAGCGCATGATACTTGATGTTTCCGGGATTCTTGGCTTTGATCGAAGATTCGGCAACGGTACGGCTGGCCGTCCCTCCGATGTGGAAGGTTCTCATCGTCAACTGCGTCCCCGGCTCGCCGATGGATTGCGCGGCGATAATTCCCACGGCCTCACCCAGTTCCACCAGACGCCCTGTCGCGAGGTTGCGACCATAACACTTGGCGCAAACACCGCGGCGGGATTCGCAAGTCAGCACCGAGCGGATCTTGATCTTATCGATCCCGGCTTCTTCGACGAATTTGGACGCGTCTTCCGTGATCTCCTGATTCGCCTCGACCAGCACATTGTCCGTGATCACATCTACAATGTTGTCGAGAGCCACACGGCCGATGATCCT
Organism: uncultured Planctomycetia bacterium; assembly: GCA_964492015.1. Classification (GTDB taxonomy): domain Bacteria; phylum Omnitrophota; class Gorgyraeia; order 2-02-FULL-51-18; family 2-02-FULL-51-18; genus CAMDWQ01. The sequence goes on from CAZBIH010000030.1 coordinate 4,766, forward strand.
GTCGCGAAGCGGAATGACGATCTCATCGCCTTCAATGATCGCTTCAATAAAAATACCTTTGACCGTGCCGCAATCTTCTTGATTGATAATGACATCCTGCGCGACATCCACAAGACGGCGTGTCAGGTAACCGGAATCCGCGGTCTTAAGCGCAGTATCCGCCAAACCTTTGCGGGCGCCGTGCGTGGAAATAAAATATTCCAACATCGTCAGGCCTTCACGGAAGTTGGCTTTGATCGGGCTTTCGATGATCTCGCCGCTCGGCTTGGCCATCAAACCTCTCATACCGGCCAGCTGACGGATCTGCTGTTTGGAACCTCTGGCGCCCGAATCCGCCATCATGAAGATCGGATTGAATTGCTCAAGGTCCGCAAAAACGGCATCCGCGACTTCATCCGTCGCCTGTGTCCAGATGTCTATAATATTATTGTACCGTTCCCCTTCGGTGATCACACCGCGGCGGTACTGCTCGTCGACTTTATGGACTTTTTCGGTGGATTTTTCGAGAATGACCTGCTTCTTGGCCGGGATCTTCAGATCATCGAGAGAGATCGAAATACCCGCCAAAGTCGCCATCTCAAATCCTACGTCCTTCAGATCATCCAAAACCTTGATCGTGCGGTGATGCCCCGCCAGCTTGTAGCTGTTGGCGATCACCTGATTCAATTTTAATTTTGTCAAAAGGAAGTTCGCGAACGGCACGCCTTCCGGCAGGACTTGATTGAACATCACACGTCCGACGGTCGTCTCGATGATCTTGCCATCCACGCGAACCTTGATCTTGGCGTGAATATGCGCTTCTTTGTCCGAATAAGCGGTAACGACTTCTTCAGAGCTTGAGAAAATGGTCCCCTCGCCCTTCACGCCGCTTTTTTCTTTGGACATGTAGTAACAGCCCAAAACTACGTCTTGGCTCGGCGTCGCGATGGGCCGCCCATCCGCCGGTGAAAATATATTATTGACGGACATGAGCAAAATACGGCACTCGATCTGCGCTTCCAAAGACAAGGGCACGTGAACCGCCATCTGATCTCCGTCAAAATCTGCGTTAAAAGCCGCGCAGACCAACGGATGAATGCGGATCGCTTTGCCTTCAACCAAAACCGGCTCAAACGCCTGAATACCCAAACGGTGCAGCGTCGGGGCGCGGTTCAACATGACCGGATGGTTCTTGATGACTTCTTCGAGGATGTCCCAGACTTCCAAACGCTCTTTCTCCACCATGCGTTTGGCGCTTTTGATCGTGTGGACAAATCCGCGCTCTCTTAATTTTTTAATGATGAACGGCTCGAAAAGCTCCAGCGCCATTTTCTTGGGAAGTCCGCACTGATGAAGCTTTAATTCAGGCCCCACGACGATGACGGAGCGGCCCGAATAATCAACACGTTTACCCAACAGATTCTGACGGAAACGGCCTTGCTTACCCTTCAACATGTCGCTCAAACTCTTGAGCGGGCGATTTCCCGAGCCAAGCACAGGACGGCCATGACGGCCATTGTCAAACAATGCGTCCACCGCTTCTTGAAGCATGCGCTTTTCGTTGCGCACGATCACTTCAGGGGCGCGAAGCTCCAAAAGTTTTTTCAAACGGTTGTTGCGGTTGATCACACGGCGGTAAAGATCGTTCAGATCGCTGGTGGCAAAACGGCCGCCATCCAGGGGTACCAGCGGACGAAGGTCCGGCGGGATCACAGGGACTACCTCAAGGATCATCCACTCGATCTCGTTGCCGGATTTCTGGAACGCTTCAACGATACGAAGGTTCTTGATAATTTTCTTTTGGGTGGCCTCAGCCTTGGCTACTTTAAGCTCAGCGTGAAGTTTGGTCCCCAGCTTGTCCAGATCGACCTGTTTTAAGAGGTCGCGGATCGCTTCGGCGCCCATTTTGGCGACAAATTTGTGACCGTAATTATCGACCATCATCTGGTATTTTTCTTCGGTGAGAAGATCACCTTTTTTGAGCGGCGTATCACCGGCTTCAATGACGACATACTCTTCATAATAAATAATACGTTCGAGTTCGCGCAGATTCAGCTGTAAAAGAGCGCCTAGTCTAGAGGGCACCGCTTTATAGAACCAAATGTGGGAAACCGGAGTCGCCAAGTCAATGTGGCCCATACGCTCGCGGCGTACCTTGGAAAGAGTGACCTCCACACCGCAACGATCGCAGACAATGCCCTTGTGCTTGATCCTTTTGTACTTTCCGCAATTGCACTCCCAATCCCGGGTAGGCCCGAAGATCTTTTCGCAGAACAAACCGTCTTTTTCGGGCTTGAACGTACGGTAGTTGATCGTCTCAGGCTTTTTGACTTCTCCTTTGGACCATCCGTGGATGACCTCCGAGGAAGCGATCTTGATGGATATGAAATCAAAATTCGGGGCTACGTATTCATTGGTCGCGCTGCTATAGGCTTTATTCACTTTGCACCTCTTTGGCTGCTTCCGACTTTTTCTCTGTGCGAATATCCAACGCGAGCGCCTGCAATTCCTTCACCAAAACGTTGAACGACTCCGGCGTATCGGCTTGCAAACTGTTCTCTCCTTTGACAATGGATTCGTACATGCGTGTGCGGCCTTGAACGTCATCGCTCTTGACCGTCAAAAGTTCCTGAAGCGTGTAAGCGGCGCCGTAAGCCTCGAGCGCCCACACTTCCATCTCTCCGAATCTCTGTCCGCCGAACTGCGCTTTTCCTCCCAACGGCTGTTGGGTGACCAGCGAGTAAGGCCCGATCGAGCGGGCGTGGATCTTGTCGTCGACCAAATGCGCGAGCTTGAGCATATAAATGTAGCCCACGGTCACGTCCTGATCGAATCTCTCCCCGGTGCGCCCGTCGCGCAGAACCACTTTGCCGCTGTCGGGAATGCCCGCTTTTTTCATGTATTGTTTGATCTCGGTTTCGCTGGCTCCGTCAAAAACGGGGGTCGCGATGGTCATGCCGAGCTTTTTCACGGCCCAACCCAAATGAGTTTCCAGGATCTGTCCTACGTTCATACGGGAAGGAACGCCCAGAGGATTCAAAACGATATCCACCGGTGTGCCATCCTCGAGGAACGGCATGTCTTCCTCGTGCATGATCTTGGCGACAATACCCTTGTTGCCGTGACGTCCGGCCATTTTGTCTCCGACGGAGATCTTGCGCTTGTTGGCCACGAGGACCTTGATGCGCTTCAAAACTCCCGGCGGGAGCTCGTCTCCGCGTTTGACGCGGTCAATTTCACGGTCTTCTTCATAATGAAGCTCTTCGATCTGGTCATCCATCAGGCGTGAGATGCGCTTGATCTGCTCTTCCGTCTCATCCTCTTCTTCCAGCTTTATATTTTCAACATCCGCATGCAAAAGCTTGGCAGCGTCAGACTTCTTGATCGTCTTTCCGCGTCCAACAAGAACAGCTCCGGTCTCGATATCCACGAGGCTGGCGGACAACGTCTTCCCTTCGAGAAGGCCGATCAGCTTGTTGGATTTGTCTCTTTCGATCGATCCGATCTGCTCGGAATAATTAGCTTTGATCACTTCGATCTCTTTGGCTTCCTTGGCCCGGACCTCTTTGGTCTTGGATTCCTGGCCTTTGCGCGCGAAGATCTTGGTTTCGATGATCACGCCCTCGACTCCCGGAGGAACCGTCAGAGACGCGTCACGCACATCGCCCGCTTTTTCGCCGAAGATCGCACGTAAAAGTTTTTCTTCGGGAGAAAGTTCTGTCTCTGATTTGGGAGTAACCTTTCCGACGAGAATATCGCCGGGACGCACTTCGGCGCCGATGCGAATAATACCGTCCTCACCCAAGTCTTTCAAGGCCTCTTCACCCACGTTCGGGATATCGCGTGTGATCTCTTCTTTGCCCAGACGCGTATCGCGGGACTCGATCTCAAACTCCTCAATGTGAACCGAGGTATAAATGTCATCACGGACGAATTTCTCGCTCAAAAGGATCGCGTCCTCAAAGTTGTATCCGCGCCATGGCATGAAAGCTACAAGCACATTGCGTCCAAGCGCCAACTCCCCATTTTGGGTCGCGGCACCATCGGCGATCACCTGCCCGGCCTTGATCTTGTCTCCCAGCTGTACGATCGGACGCTGGTTGACGCAAGTGCTGGCATTCGAACGCATGAACTTTTTCA
>CAZBIH010000030.1:8984-14501 GCA_964492015.1 uncultured Planctomycetia bacterium
ACGATCGGACGCTGGTTGACGCAAGTGCTGGCATTCGAACGCATGAACTTTTTCAATGGATATTTGGTGCCGCTGACAACGATCTCGTCCGCCTGAAGGGACGTGACTTTCCCGTCCTCTTTAGCGACGACCACAGCGCCGGAATCCTTGGCCGTGCGGTATTCCAAACCTGTTCCGACCAAAGGTGCTTCGGTGATCAGTAAGGGAACCGCCTGGCGTTGCATGTTAGAACCCATGAGTGCGCGATTGGCATCATCATGTTCCAAGAACGGGATCAATCCGGCCGCGATGCTGACCAACTGCTTGGGCGAAATATCCATGTAGTGAATATCTTTGGGGCTTGTGAACGGAAAATCACCTTTATGGCGGCAGGAAACTTTGCCATCTGAAAAATGCCCATTCTTATCAACCTTGGCATTGGCCTGAGCGATAATGTATTGATCTTCCAGATCCGCGGAAAGATATTCGATCTTTTCCGTGATGCGGCCATGTTCCACTTTGCGGTAAGGAGTCTCGATAAATCCAAACTCATTAATACGCGCATGCGTTGAAAGAGACGCGATCAAACCGATGTTCGGGCCTTCCGGCGTTTCGATCGGGCAGATACGGCCATAATGCGAGTGGTGCACGTCGCGCACTTCAAAACCCGCGCGTTCCCGTGAAAGTCCTCCGGGGCCCAGGGCGGAAAGACGGCGCTTGTGCGTCATCTCGGCCAGAGGATTGGTCTGGTCCATGAACTGTGAAAGCTGACTGCGGCCGAAGAAATCACGGATGACGCTTGAGATCAGCTTGGAGTTGATCAGATTGTGCGGCATCATGTTTTCGAGGTCGTAAATTCCCATGCGCTCTTTGGCGGAACGCTCCAAACGCGCCAAACCAATACGGAACTGAGCCTGTAAAAGTTCGCTCACCGTACGGATACGGCGGTTGCCCAAATGATCGATATCATCCGTGTCGCCATCCCCATTCTTGATGGCGATCAAACGCTTCACGACCGCAACTAAGGTATCGCGGGTCAACAGGCGGTTCTCCAGGCTGTCCTTCACGCCCAGCTTGCGGTTGATGACAAAACGACCTACCGCGCCCAGATCATAACGCTTGGGGTCAAAGAATATCCTGTCCACCATGGTCTTGGCGCTGTCGATGGTGGGGGGATCTCCGGGGCGAAGTTTACGGTAAATATCAATGTAGGCGTCTTTAGCGGATTTTGTGTGGTCTTTTTTGAGCGTCGCCACGATCTCGGGAGCCTGAGTGCGTGTGATGACAATGGACTTCACTCCAGCACCCGTGATCTTAGAGATCAATTCACGCGTAACTTCGGCTCCGTGCTCCGCGATCAGAGACTTGTCTTCCGGATCCAGCACGTCCTGTGCCAGGGTGTGGCCGATCAAATTTTTAGGGTTGTAGCGGTTGATGGACTCGATCTTTTCAATGCCACAGAACGCCTTGATGATCGCTTCGTCGGTATCACAGTCAAAAATACGCAAAAGCGAAGTGGCCAGAAGTTTCTTCTTGCGGTCAATGTACGCGTAAAGCGTCTCGTTGATATCAAATTCAAATTCAAGCCAAACCCCGCGATGAGGGATCAAACGCGCGGAATGAAGGATCTTGCCGTTGGGGTGAAGGTTCTTTTCAAAAGAAACACCCGGAGAACGGTGCAATTGGCTGACGATCACACGCTCATCGCCATTAATGATGAATGTCCCGGTGTCGGTCATCACCGGCATATCGCCGATGAATATTTCCTGCTCTTTAGTCTCTTTGGGGGTCTTCAGACGGATCTTGATCTTTAAGGGGACGGAATAGGTCATGCCCTTCTTTTGGCATTCTTCCAGGGTGTACTTGGATTTGCCAAAATTATAAGAAACATACTCCAGCTTAAAATTTCCATCATAGCTGTCGATCGGGAACACTTCCTGAAGGACTTCTTCAAGGCCGATATTCTTACGCTTGGATTTTGCGACTCCGAATTGCAGAAAATCTTGGAAGGACCGGGTCTGAATTTCGATCAGATGCGGCATTTCGCAGATCTCAGGAATTTTACCGAAGCTGTAACGCTTGCTGTGCTTTTCCATGGGCTATGATTTCCCTGCTTTTTTTAAGCTTTAGGTGAAATTAAAATAGAAAATACAACACCTCCCGAGGGTTTTCTAAAAAACCCTCGAAGAAGCGTTTAATTGATGAATAGTTATTTAAGTTCGACCGTCGCGCCCGCGGCTTCGAGGGCCTTCTTGATGGCTTCTGCGTCTTTAACCGGAACGTTGTCCTTCACCGGCTTGGGAGCTGCGTCGACGAGATCCTTGGCTTCTTTGAGGCCGAGGTTTGTGATCGCACGGATCTCTTTGATGACGCCGATCTTGTTCGCGCCGGCGGCCTTAAGGATCACGGTCACAGAGGTTTTCTCCTCAGCGGCGGCTGCACCGGCTCCGGCACCTGCTCCGGGAGCGGCAACGGCAACGGCTGCGGCGGCAGAAACGCCAAACTTCTCTTCCAGAACCTTGACCAGGTTGGCCAGCTCGAGTACGCTCATGGTCTCGATGGAACTGACGATCTCTTTCATCTTGGGTGTTGCTTCAACAGCTTGCGTCATTGTCTTATCCTCGCTTTGGTGTGGGTTTTTTGGCAATAGCATCTAATACGGTGACCATTTTTCTTAAAGTCCCCGCAAGAACTTGGACAAATCTGGAGATCGGCGCCTGGATACCGCCCACCACTCTCGCCAGCAAGACTTCTCGGGTGGGCAGGCTCGCCAACGCTTTGATCTGCTCAACGCTGACGATCTGGCCGTTGAGATAACCGGTTTGAATTTTGAATGCCTCGTTTTCCTTGGCAAAATCCACTAATATTTTGCACGGCGCCACCGGATCTCCGGCAGTAAAAGTAATCCCGCAGGCTCCGCTGAATTTACCGGCGATCTCTGTCAGATTCGCTTTTTCAAAAGCTTTCTTGCCAAGGCGATTTTTGACGACAAGATATTTCGCGTTGGACTTGCGAAGCTTGGCTCTCAACTTGTCAAGGCTGGTCGCCGAAACAGTCGAATGCTGGGTCACAAAAAAAATGGGCTGAGCCTTCAGCTCTTTTTCCACCTGCTTGATGATCAGATCTTTTGAAACGCGGCTGAATCCGGATGTTTTCATCTCTCTTTTCCTCTAGTCGCTGACTTCAGTCTCTTTGATGTACTTGCTGATATCCAATTTGACACCGGGCCCCATCGTACTTGAAATATGCACGCTTTTAACGAACACGCCTTTGACCGCGCGCGGCCGGGCTTTTACAAGCGCTTCGATCAGAGTGGTCCCGTTTTCTACTAATTTGTCTTCGCTGAAAGAAAGTTTGCCGATGGAAGTGCTGACATTCGCCTGCTTGTCCATCTTAAATTCTACGCGGCCTGCTCTGACTTCATTGACCGCTTTGGCGGGATTATCCGTCACGGTGCCGGCTTTGGGAGAAGGCATGAGCCCGCGGGGGCCGAGCACTTTTCCGAGCTTGCCGACTTCCTTCATCATGGTGGGAGTTGAGATCGCCACATCAAAAGCCGTCCAACCTGCCAAAACTTTCGCCACCAATTCGTCACCGCCTACGATGTCGGCGCCGGCGGCTTTGGCTGCATTCGCAGTGTCATCCTTGGAGAACACGATCACGCGCAGGGTTTTTCCCTGGCCGTGAGGCAATACGGTCGTTCCACGGACTCCCTGATCATTGGCTGTCAGATCGACGGAGAGCTTGCACTGCAGATCGACCGACTGGTCAAATTTGGTCTTGGGGCTGTCTTTCAAAACTTTGATGGCCTCTTTTAAGGAATAGATCTTCCCCTTTTCAACCATCTTCACAAGCTCTTTGTTTCTTTTGGTCATCGTTGCCGCCATGATTATGCCTCGACCTCTATTCCCATGCTTTGTGCAGTACCTTTTAGGATCTTGATGGCGCCCGCCATGTCTTTGCAATTCAGATCTTTCATTTTTTCATCCGCGATCTCTTTGAGCTGAGCATGGGTCACCTTGCCGACCTTGACGCGATTGGGCTCTCCGGATGCCTTCGCCACGCCGCACGCACGCTTCAAAAGAATGGTGCTCGGTGGGCTCTTGATAATGAAATCAAACGTTCTATCCTCATAAACCGTGATGATCGCCGGCAGGGTCAAACCTTCTTTTCCGCGCGTGCGCTCATTGAACTGTTTACAAAAATCCATGATGTTGACGCCATGCTGACCGAGCGCCGGACCCACCGGAGGAGCTGGATTGGCTTGGCCCGCGGGGCAGTACAATTTAATGGTTGTTTTGACTTTTTTTGCCATGGTAACGGGTCCTTAGACCTTCTCTACCTGCCAATATTCAAGCTCCACCGGCGTCGTGCGACCAAAGATCGCGACGAGGACTTTGAGCTTACCCTTGTTCGGATTCACTTCTTCGATAGTCCCATTAAAATTAACAAAAGGACCTTCCTTCACGCGCACACTCTCGCCCTTCTCAAAAATGACCTTGGGGGTCGGCTTCTCTTTTTTATCCTCAGCCTGCTTGATGATGCCCGCAACCTCGGCTTCTTTTAAAGGAAGCGGCTTACGGCCCGAGCCGATAAACCCGCTGACGCCCGGAGTGTTTTTGACCAAATACCACGTATCGTCGGCCATTTCCATCTCAACCAGCACATACCCCGGGAAGAACTTACGCGTCGTAATTTTTTTCTTGCCGGCCTTCACTTCTGAAACTTTTTCCGTCGGGATCAGGATCTGAGCGATCTTATCCTGCAGTTGGTTCTGCTGGGCTCGGCTTTGAAGCATCTTTTTGACGGTCTCTTCGCGGCCTGTCTGCGTATGGATCACGTACCACTGCTTTACCATAACCTTTTCCGTCATCTTAGGACGAGCTTTAATAAATGAGACAGTATAAGATCAGTAACTCCCACAAACGTGGACAGGATCAGCATGGTGACCAGCACCACTCCCGTCGAACCCATCAATTCTTCGCGCGTAGGCCAGGTGACCTTCTGCATCTCGGCTTTGACTTCACGGAAGAAATTAATAATTTTTTTCATAGCTTCCTATAATATCAGGCCAGGAGGGACTCGAACCCCCAACAAGCGGTTTTGGAGACCGCCGCTCTACCAATTGGAGCTACTGGCCTAAAACCTTATGTTTCCGGCAAAGCAGAAAAAAAACCCCTCGCGGAATTTTTAATTCCGTGGGGAAGGGCTCGGGTTATTTCTGCTCTTTATGGACCGTGTGTTTCCGGCAAAACGGGCAAAACTTCTTGAGCTCAATACGCTCAGGATGGAGTTTTTTGTTCTTATTGGACGTGTAATTCCTGCGGTGACACGTCGTACATCCAAATTCGATGAACTCTCTCACAAATATCTCCAGAAATAAATATCGCGGTATTTTATAAAATACCGCGATAGATTGCAAGAACTATTTTTAAATAGTTTTTACCCCACCACCCTCTCGACTTGAGAAGGCGGTGGTGGGGTTAAGCCAATATCTCCGAAATAACTCCGGCTCCGACCGTGCGTCCGCCCTCACGG
>CAZBIH010000031.1:0-12340 GCA_964492015.1 uncultured Planctomycetia bacterium
GCGCAGGTTCCGATCTTAAAAGCGATCCATTTATTTTCAAGTCACGAAAAAAATCAGGCTATCCGGACTGCTCTGCAAACGATAGAGCGCGAGATCCGTGAGGGAAAGACCCTGGCCCGGGCGATGGAGTCTTATCCCTCTATTTTTTCTCCGATGTTCGTTTCTGTGGTACGAGCGGGAGAAGCGACGGGTAATCTGCACCAGGCTCTTTTACGCATGGCTGCCTATTTTAAAAAGCAGAACGAGCTTGCATCCAAAGTACGGAGAGCCATGGCCTATCCGGTTGTTTTGATGACTGCCGGCGTTGGGAGCGTTGTTTTTATCCTCACGTTTCTTGTGCCGCGGCTTGAAAAAGTTTTTGCCGATACCGGACACGAACTGCCTTTGCCGACGCGGATCGTGCTAGGCCTGGGATCGTGGATGCAGAATTACTGGTATATCGCCATGGCCCTGGCAGTCTTTTTTATTTTCTTCTTCCCGCGTTTATTGCGCAACCGCCTGGGAAAAAGCTATCTGGACGCGATGAAGCTCAAGCTTCCTTTTTTAGGAAAATTAACCGTCAAGATCGAATTTTCAAGATTCAGCCGGACCTTGAGCCTTTGCTTTGCCAATGGCCTGTCATTTCTGGAAGCCTTGCGCATCGCGATCCCCGCGATCGACAATCTATCGATCCGTAAAGCGATGGAGGATTGTTATCAGAGCGTTGAAAAAGGGAGTACTTTTGGGCAGGCGCTTAAAAAATACGCGTTGTTTTCGGAGCTTACCGTTAGCTTGATCTCTGTCGGCGAGGAAGCCGGCCGGGTGGAGGAGACCTTGGTTGAGATTGCCGATGTTTATGAGCAGGAAGTAGATGAATTGCTTTTGTACGCGACTACTTTTTTGGAGCCCCTCATGATCCTGTTCGTCGGAGGCATCATTGGATTTATTGTCATGGCAGTGCTTCTGCCTATTTTTGAAATGAATGCGGTATTCTAAACGAAGCCCTGTCCAAAAAGATAGGGGCTGAAGGAGACTATGAAAAATAAAAAAGGTTTTACTCTGATTGAAATTTTACTTGTAGTCGCGATCATTGGCACGTTGGCGGCGATGATCCTGCCGCGTTTGAGCGGGCGCAGTGAACAGGCCCGGGCGACGGTGGCGAAGGTCGATATTGAATCCAATATTGCCTCGGCTCTTAAGCTTTATGAGTTGGACAACGGCACGTTCCCGACCACGGGGCAGTCGCTGGACGCGCTTCTTAAAAAACCCTCCGCCAGCCCCGTGCCTAATAATTGGAGTGGTCCTTATCTTGAAAAAGAGCCCGTGGATCCGTGGGGTCGGAAATATCAATACCAGTATCCCGGTACTCATGGAAAAAGTTATGACCTGTTTTCTTACGGCCCCAAGGAGAATGATGAAAAAGGCAGGATCACTAACTGGGTCTAAGGATGCTTCGCTGGCCGGTTTTACGCTGATCGAAGTCCTTTTCGCGATCCTTATCCTTTCTTCCGGAATTATTTATATCGCTCCCGCACTCTTCAGATCAGGCGGCATCCTCGCGCATATCGGCTACACTTATGAAGCAGAGATCGTGGCGAATAACTTGATCAACCAACAAGAAGAAGATTTGAGAAAATTTTACGAGATCAACCAATCATTGTCCCGCGGAAATGTGCAGAGGCGCGGAATTGTCTATTCTTATGAGTTTGAGGCGAAGCCGCAGAACCGTGCCGGACGCCTTTATTTTTTGACGGTTCGTGTCCAATGGCGTGATCTTCGTCAAAATGAGATCACGCGAAGCGCGTATATTTTGCGTTGACCCATGCGAAACCTGCGAATGAAAAGAACATCGGGATTCACGCTGATCGAAGTCCTGATCGCACTGTCACTTCTGGCCATCACAGCATTTGCGGTCATGACGTCTTTTATTCAAGGGGTCAAGATCTTCAGCCGTTTTAGTGGCATTTCTTCCCAGCAAGAAAAAATATTTTTTATCGAAGGTTTTACACGCGACCTGAAAAATAGCACCTATTATTCGGCGCTTCCCTGGTCCATTTCTTCAGAGCAGATCTCATTCCCCTCGATCCCCACCCAGGCGGAGGGGGCCGGTTTGGGAGGGTTGCCGTGCCGTGTGATCTACAAGTTTGACCCGCAAAAAAAAGAAGTGACGCGTACGGAGCTCGTGCCCGGAGCGGATGACCCGGAAAACAAGTCTCGTGTCGTTGCGACAAATGTGCAGAGGCTCAAATTTGAATCTTCCGGCGATGGCTCGGACCTTGCTCCGGCGAAGGTCATGATCTCATTGGATCATGGACGAGGGCCCGCCATTTACTCGATCAAAAAAACAGTTTTGATCCCATCCAGTTATAGGGAAAAATCTTGATGCGGCTATTTTTAGCAGGAGATGAACGAGGGAGCGTTGCCGTGATGGCGTTGTGGGCGCTTGTGATCTTAGTTTTTCTATCTATCTCGCTAAGCCAGAGCGTTCGTCAATCCATGATGACGGCGCGCCATTTGCATGCCAGAGAAGAGTTGAGGCTTGCAGGGGAGGCCGCTGTCAAAATGACGATCTCTGATATTCAGAGTTCTTCACAAACGATAGGCAATACCGTCTCGGGGAATGAGTGGTATTTTGGAATTCTGGGACACACTCTGAGTTTTTCGCTGGGAGACGCAACGGCTTCATTTATTCTTGAGGACGAGAACTCAAAGATCAACCTGAATACCGCAAATACCTATTTACTGACCAATCTTTTTCAAAATGTGGGCGGGGTTGGCTCGGAGGAGGCAGCGCGTTTGGCGGATGCCGTGGTTGATTTTCGTGATACAGATGATCATGTCAGCGGAGAGGGGGCCAATGGCGGGTCTGAGAGAGGTGTTTATCGGCAAGCAGGATTGACCCTCCCCCCCAAGAACTCCAATTTTGAATTTATCCAGGAGTTGCGCCTGGTAAAGGGAGTAACAAAAGAAATTTATAGTTTTGTCGAAAATTATATTACAATTTACGGGGATGGGCGTGTAAATATCAACACCGCAAGCAAAGAAAAATTGTGCTCATTCGGGATCGTGGCTTCTCTGGCGGATAAATTGATCGAGATCCGAAGCGGTGCGGGCTTGAAGGGGCCCGAAGCTGAGCCGTCCGTATTTACGGATGTATCCAAGATCGCCGAGACAGTGTCAAAGCGCTATTTATTGTCACCGGTTGAGGAGGAGTCGTTGAATCATGCGCTCACTCAGGGGGAGTTTTGCGTTTCGTCCGGCATATTTAAGATCACCGGCAGGACCAAAGTCTCCAATACAAATTTTTCAGGGCGTTTTGAGTGTGTCTATGCCACGGGAGTCGGGATCCGGTACTGGGTCCAAACCTAAATGAGAATGATCAATGGGCATTAATTCATTTTTTAGCGAGTCGCTCCATGCTTATGTGGATGAGAAGTCGCTTAAAATAGTGCAGGTCCGGATGCTTTCGGGTAAAAAGCAGATCACCGGCGTTTACTATAAGAATATCGAAGGCCTGTCAACTGAGGAAATTTCACAGGCGGTCAAGGCGGGGATCCTGTCGTTCAAAACCCTGCTGCGGCGTGTCTCGATCATTTTGCCCTCAAAATTTGCGATCACCAAAAATATTGAAGTTCCGTCGCTGGATGAGGAAGAGATCTCAAATATCATCCGCCTTCAAGCCGTACGGCATACCCCCTACTCCAAGGAAGAAGTGATCGTCGGTCATATCAACCTCGACCGCGTGTTGGAGAGGTATACCAAAGTACTCCTGGTGATCGTTTCCAATGAGAATATCCGGAAAAAAACGGATGTTTTTGAGTTGGCAGGATGCGAGATCGAAAGCGTGCACCTATCAGCCGATGTTCTGACAAAGTATGTTATAAGCCATGTTTCAGTCAAGCCTGCGGGAACCCCTTGGGGTTTGGTATCGATCGAAAAAGATTTTACAGACCTCATTATTATACACAACTCAAAACCTCATTATATCCGCACGATCCCGATAGGTTTGGATCAGCTGGATAAGGACGCGACCTCTTCGGTAAAACCGCTTGTCGATGAATTTAAAAAGACATGCGAAGCTTATCAAAGTGAGGACCAGGGGGCACTGCTCAAAGATTTTGTGATCGCTGGGGTCGGTTCCAGCGCCGCCAGCACCCCATTACTAAAAAGCCTTAAGGAGGAGTTTGCAGTCGATGCTCATCTGTTATTGATCCAAGACAAACTGCCACTTACATCGGAAGCCAAGAATGCGATGATCTCCGCGGGCAATGCGGTTTTTCTTGATGTATTTGCTGACGGATTTTCTGAAGATGGGGCGGTTGTCGACCTTTTACCGGAGGATCTGAAGACAAGAAGATCATTTCGCAAGAAAGGAAAAGAAATGTTCACGGCAGCTATCCTCATTCTTATCATTCTTGGTTTTATTGTCAGTGTATTCCTGGCGAAAATATATTTTCGAAATCATTATTTGGGGGAGATCAGTAAAAATTTTGAATTAAAACAAAAAGAAGCCGACGAGCTCGACGTGATCTCCGAGGAGACGCGTGTTGTCAAACAGTTCCGGCAAAGAAGGACGGTCGCTGCGAAGGTACTGGATGAGTTTCAGAACGCTCTCCCGCCGGACATGTATCTTAGCGAGATATCCATGACAGCGGACAGCCATGTTTCGATCAAGGGCACTTCCCGGCTTATGTCGACCGTCTTTTCATTCGTGACTCAGCTTGAGAACAACCCGAGGTTTAAAACCGTCACATCCGATTATACAAAAAGCAGAAAAGAAAATGACAAGGAAGTCAGTGACTTTGGTTTGAGCGCTCTTTTGGAGGATATGTCCGATCATGGCGGATGACAAACAAGCCCTCGATAAACTAGCAGCCGCCGCGGAAGCGCCGAAATCTGCTGAGGCTGCCGATCCAAAAAAAGGTGCCGGCAAGCCAAAGATGGGCGTCCCGGTGCTTCAACCGAGAGAAAAAACGGTCTTTCAGATATTTCTATTTATGCTAAGCCTGCTGGTGGTCGACCTGGCTATTATCCATCCCATCGGCAATTATTTGCAGAAACTGGATGAAACGATCAAGGCCAAGGAGGATATTATCCCCAAACGTCTTTTGATCTTAAAACACAAAACTAATATTTTGAACGAATACCGCGGCGCAAAATCTTTTTTTGTTGCACCCTCCGTTTCCCAGGAGGAAGAGACCGCGCAATTCTTACGCGAGATAGAAAAAGTTTCAAAAGAGGTCGGTTTTTCTGTGAGCAATATCAATCCCGTCAAAGTAAATAAAAAGTCCGAGTCTGACTCCGTTTATGAGTTATCGTTGGACGTCGAGGGAAGGGGAGGGTTGAAGGAAGTACGGAATTTCATGAGAACCGTTGAAAGGTCAAACCCGTCGATCTGCGTCGCTGCTTTTACGCTCAAACCTCAGAGCAAGGACAGCGATGAACTTAAAGTTTTATTTTCCATTATTAAATTGGGAGTGAAAAAAAATCATCCAACACTACTGGTTTAAGTTTTTTTTGATCAAAACAGCATTTCTTTTTTTGATCTCGGCCGGCTTCGTATTTCCTGTTTTTGCCGGATCAACTCCGGTGCCACCGCAGAATGAAGAGAAGATGAGGGATATTTTTGAGAAAGCGGTGATCGCGATAAAGGAAGAGAGGAGCGAAGAAGCGCGTTTGGGGTTCACCGAGGCCGCTGAATTGTCGCCTGAATTTGGCCCGGCTTATTATTATTTGGGGCTGATCCAGATGAGGCGTGAAAATATGCGGGAAGCCTCTTTTTTCTTTCGGAAAGCGATCGATAACGGCACTACCGGCGCGACGGTTTATTATCTTTTGGGGACAACTCTCATTCGAAATGAGGATCTCCCGGGAGCCAAAGCTGCCTATCTTGAAGCCATCAAGCGGAATCCAAACATGGCCAATGTATGCCGGGATCTGGGCCTTTTGTATTATGAGACGCGGGAGTATGACACTTCTGTGGAATATTTGCGGCGTGCGCTAGCGATCGAACCGGCGTCCGCTAAAACATTGTGGATCCTGGGGCTAGCCTATATTCAGGCGGGAAATCCGGAGAATGCGGTGGAGATGATCACAAGCTTGAGAGCTTTAAATGAGGAGCAGAAAGCGACAGACCTTGAAAATATGCTGAGGAAGATCCATGGAAGGACAGGGATCTCTGCGCCCACCCCACCGCCTGTTCCCGCAGTCCCTGCGGCCTCAAAACCCCCTCAAGCCCCGCCGGCCAAGGGCAAGATGTCCGTAACAGGAACTGCCACAACCAGCGGAAAAGGCTCGTTGAAGCGAACAGGCGCGTAGGAAAATCGCGTTAAAGATCAATTTTCATCCCAAAGCACCTGAAAAGCCAAAAGTTTTGTCCGTGTGGAAGGATCCTCCTCTTCAGCCACCAGTTTGAAACGATAGAGTCCACGCCCTTTTAAATAGTACAACCTGAAAAGAAGAGATTCGAGAAGCTTTTCATCGGCAAGCACAGATCGGTAAGTGATGTGCGGAAGTCCCGCCGGATCGATTGTTTCATCCCTGATCAGAAGCGCTGAAATATTTAAAGTGGGCCCCTGGGCCGTCTTTTTTTCAAGATGCCCGGCGTTCAGGAAATAAATATTTTTGGGTTTCCCTGAACCAAATTTTTTTGAAACGATCTTTGCGTCTATTGTTTCGGGGTTGAGCGCCAGCCCATTGGTAAAGTAGATCACAGGCCCTTCGCGATGGTCTTCATAGGCTTCTATGTCCTGCGCGTAAGGCCCTTCGGCAAGCGACCAGGTCAATGCCACATGTTCCGGAGCCGCGCGGTCCAGGATCCTTTTGGGCAACTTTGCCGGATCATTTTTTAGACGGCTCAGGAAATCTTCTGTTTTAGCGAAATTCCGCTTCCCCGTATATTCCAGAGCCATTGCCTGATCCACCATGTCGTTGTAGATCAAAAGATAGGCCGGTGGCGGTGTGTGCATTCCATGGGTTTTGCTCAAGACCTTGACCGCATCTTGAGGGCCCAATTTATTTCTTAATAGATCAAAGGCTTCTGATCTTTGCAGGGGAAGGAGGGCGTGAATGAGCGATATGGCTTCCGAGAGTTTCATTTTTTCGGTGAGCAGGTCCACGGCACTATTTCCTGAGAGATCCAGCATTCTTAGGATGGAGGCAGCTTTTGCTTCCGAATTTTCAAGGAAGAGATTGGCAACCCAGTAGATCTGGGGCGTATTTTGTGTGGCGCCGTCAAAAGTTACGCGCCGTTTGGCCTTAGAGCTGATAAAGTGACCAGGACACCACCAACTGGTCACAATGGCTTCCTCGGGCGTATTTTGACGCAAATAAGTCATCATGCGGTCCCAGGTGGAGTTGTAGATCGGGTGTTCAACCCGGGCTGTCAGATGGCCCTGCCATAAAATGTAGGCTAAAAGGATCCCCAGGCATGTATTTTTGAGGGATAGAGGGGAAAAAATTTTTGAATTTTGAGTCCATGAAACGATGCGTGCGGTCCCCAAAGCGACACCGATGGCTGTGGGGACAACAGCCAGGAGCGCGAACCGTTCGATGCTAAGCGCAAGAAGTACCGTGAATGCAAAAAAAATAACGGTGAACGTCCGGATAGCCGCCAGAGAGTCTTTTCTTTTCAAGGTGCCCGCCAAAAATAAAATGAAAATGGGCCAGCCTCCCAGAGATCTGGCCAGGGATGAAGGGTTTGCAGGCTTAAGTTCTCCCACCGTAAGAAAAGCATCCGGCCAGGGGCTGAAAGTGGGAAGGTAAAAACTCTTGATCAGTTCAGAAGCTTCGTTCAAAAGGCTTAAGAGGCCTTCAGGCCCCCATAAAAAAAAAGTCGAAAAGACCGGGATTGGAATATAGAAGACGAGAGATTGAAAAAGATCCGCTGTTTTTTCTCCCGGAAAGCGGCTTGGTTTGGCCCAAAGGATCGAGAGTAGGAGAGAGCCGCACAAGATCGCGTGCTCCAAAAGCCAGCCACGCCAAAAAAGCGAATAGATCGTGGTGATGAGTCCACCCAGAAGCAAAAAGGAGATCTTTTTTCTTCGGGAAGAAGCCTCCTTTAGATAAAGGAAGAGGCAAGATCCGATCACCAAGGGGAACAAAATATTGTAGGAATCTGTATCAAACCAACCCCAGAGGCTGCGCCGAAGATACACCGGTGACAAGAGGAGATAGCAAGCTCCTACAAGCGCCGGCCCCACCGTGAGAGAAAAAATTTTTGAAGCGGCCAAGAAGAAAGGAATGACGCATAGCGCTGATAAAATAAGAGGCACGGCGCCCAAAGCGCTCTCCAATGAGATGTTTTGAGAGAAGGTTGAAAGGAATTTATAAACCAGAAGGCCTGTGTAGGGATGATAATCTATCGGGTACCAAGCCCCTGCGGGAGCCAGCATCCGGTCGTTGTGATAATCTCGGCCTTTCACCGGGAAAGGCTCCAGCTCTTTGGTCAAAAGGCGCTCTACAAGTGATAAATAATAATAAGGGTCCACTTCCATCAAATGCGCTTTTTCTTTTCTAGCGCGTTCCCGAGCGACCAATTTTTTGGCCATTTCGCCGATCAACCGTTCGATCCTTATTTTTTCATCCACAATGTATTTTTTAAAAGCCGATCTTTTGAGCTCATTTCTGCGGGCGTCGGGCATGCCGGGAGCGTTGGATACGAGGGATCTTTCGATGTTCGCCTGAATTCCGGAGTAGACCATGATGCGAGCATTGTTTTTGGCCGCGTACTCAGGGTAGGCCGTGATAGGGTATAAGCGAAAAAAAATACCGAAGGCGATGGCAACGAAAGCCGCCGTGATCCAAAGGATACGCGGGGGGAGGGATTTATTTCTGTCCAAGGCTCTCTAAGACAACTTTTAAACTATCCTTGTCCTCCGCTAAAACGGTATCCGGATCCAAACCCTCCGGCGGATAGACCCGCCGGTCATAGAAAAAAGTGAGTGACGTGATCATAAATATTGCGGAGCCTCCATCCAGATCATAAATGCTTTTAAGATAGGTGGCGCCCGCTGTTTTTTGGCCGACGAGGTCCCCTATTTTTTTGGCTTGGACAAGCCCGCTAAAAAGCTCAGCAGCGCTTCCTGTCTTTTGATTGACAAGGACCGTTAGTGGGCCATGGTAGGCCGTTGGTTGCGCAGGGGCCGTCAGCATGACAGGGCGCTTTTTCTTCCGGGCGATCGCAAATAGAGGATCATCCGGCGGAAGAAAAAAACCAAGGATCTCTCTGGCGGCTAAGGGAGGACCGCCGCTATTATCTCGCAAGTCGACGATCAGGTGGCGGATCTTGGTTGGACCATAAGAAGCTATATGGTCGGAAAAATCGATCGATGTCTTCTGGTTAAAATGCCCGATCTTAAGGATCAAGACGCCGTCAATTCCGGAAGCCGGTGATGAAACAGTCTCTTTGAAATAGGATCTGCTTTCCAGTGTAACGACCTCCATCTTTTTTAGAGTCGAAAAAAATATCTCCAATCGCGTGAAGGAGCCCAGTATCGGCGACAACTGTTTAAGCACAGCCTCCTCTGAAAGCGAGGTAATTTTTTCTCCGTTGATGGCCAACAGCACATCTCCCGGCCGAACCCCTTTAGCGTAGGCTTCCGAGTGCTTCTGGACGCCGGTGATCTCGAAGGCTTCCTTTATTTTTTTGCCTTCGATGCCCAGGTCTTCGGTTACGGCGTAGGCATTGGATTTAAACTCTTTTGTTTTTTCAGAAGGAACCAGGCTGGTGAAGCGGTCTTTTGGATCTTTTAATTGGTTGACCAGAAGGCCCGCGCCCAACTGATAGAAATCCTGAACTTTTTTGGTTCTCTGGTTGATCTCGATCAGACGGTCCGCCGGGTATTCCTGAATGAAACGATCATAGGTCGATCTGGATACAGGAAGATAATAGTTATCATCCATGATCTGGTAAACCTTGGAAAGAGTATTGGTAAGCTTTGCGTTCTCAGCCGGCGAAGGCCCGCCGGCAAAAGTGGGTTCCTCAAAGACCCTAGAGCTCAAAAGCCAAACTGTCAGGCAAAATAGAAATTTGAATGATGAATTGCTCAAGTCGGTCAAAATCTCCTGCGACTGTCACGTAAGGCATTAATATACCTTATTTTGGGAGGATTCCATAAAAATAATTGCTTTTGCTTGTTAAATTATGTGATAATATCGTTAGGAATATGATAGACTTGGTGATAGATGAGAAACGTTTTTATCATTCTATCGATGTTTGTGTGTCTATTCGGGCCGACAGCGATCTTCACTTTAGTGGGAATAAAAGCCATGGAAGCGATCAGCCATCGTCCCACGAACAGCGCGAAGCTCATGATCGCGCTGATCGTAAAATTATCGATTGTCACGGGAATTTTGACGGGTATTCTCAGCGCGCTGTTGAAATTTTTTGCAGATTAGAGGCATTTTTTTTGTTCTTTTTATGTTGTGTTTTGCGCCCATAGGCACGGTATCTGCCGGCAATGACGCGGGGGTGCACTTAGCGAGTATCAGCCAGGAAGCATTGGCTAAAAAGATCATTCAAAAGCAGGAAAGAAAGATCCTTTTTTCATTGGTGGATCTTAGGCTGGAAGGGGAGTACCAAAGCGGTCATTTGCCGGGAGCTGTCAACGCGCCTTTAAAGAAATTGCGTTTTCTGGCTGAGAGTATGTTCGCTAAAAATGATGAGATCATTTTTTATGGTTATTCTCGAGAGGATCGCGCCAGTGCAAATGCGATGATACTGCTTGGGAATAAAGGGTTTAAGCATATTTCGCTTCTTGACGGAGGTTTTGAGGAGTGGAAGGGGAAAGTCGAGTAGCAAGCTGTTTTGTTTGAATAGGATCGTTTTTTTTGATACAATAGGCCGTATAATCACTATCACCAAGGAGGCAGACATGTCGTTCAATCGAGGAAGGAGAGCCGTCGTCAGTTTTGTGATGATGATTGCTATGGCTAGTTTTGTTGTTCCCGCGCCCTACGCGGTAGGTGCAGAAGCTCCGCAGAACGTTAACTTTCAAGCGGCAAAAGTCGCCGCCGAGTTGACGCCGGCTCAACTGGATACGATCGCCAAGCTCAGTCCCAGTGACCTTGCGGTTATTTCCAAGATGGATAGAAAGACGCTTGAGGCTGTGTCAAAATTAAACGCCAACACCATCAACACGGTTTCCAAAATGGACGGCCGTTCTTTCGGAGTGGTTGCTAAAATGGACCGCAAGACGCTCGGAACTATTGCCAAGCTGGATCAAAGCGGGCTGAATACGATCGCCAGGCTCGATAAAGCTAGTATCAGCACGATGGCTAAGATAGACACCCAAGGCAAACTTGGGGATGCCGATGTGCAAAGGAGCGCCGCAAACATCAGTAAAGTTTCGGAGAAGTCCAAGAAAACAAAAAAGTCGTTCTTTTAAGCGGCTGATAAAAGGTTTAAAACCTTTTATACACTTCTTTAATTTACAGGACAAATTCGGTGAGTTTTTTCCGGGTTTGTCCTGTAAGTTTGTAATATCATCCTGCCCTATCAGACGGATCGCCTCATGAGATCGAAACGACCCGCCCTGTTGGTTACCGGCGCGGCCGGCTTGATCGCTTCCAACACAATTAAGTTTTTATTGCTTCAAAATTACCGCGTTGTTGGCATCGATAATTTAAATGATTCGTGTGATATCCGGCTTAAACGCTATCGCTTACGCGAATTTGAGGTTCTCGGGAAAAAATTCAATTTTCATAAAACAGATGTGCGTGATATTCGTTCTCTCAAAGCCATCTTTAAAAAATACCGCCCCCAAGCTGTGATCCACCTGGCCGCGCGCGCGGGAGTACGGTACAGTCTTGAGAACCCATTTATTTATGAGACGACGAATGTCCTGGGCACTCTAAACACACTTGAACTCTGTAAAGAGTTTGGAGTGAAAAAATTCATATTCTCCTCAACATCCTCGCTGTATGCCCATGAGCGGGCGCCTTTTAGAGAAGACAGCCCAGTGAATAGGCCGATCTCGCCTTACGCGGCAACCAAAAAAGCTGCGGAAGCGCTTTGCTACACCTATCACTATTTGCATGGAATTGACATGACGGTATTCCGGTATTTTACCGTGTATGGCCCCGCGGGAAGGCCGGATATGAGTTATTTCAAATTTATACAGCAGATTTTTAGGGGACAAACCGTGAGTATTTATGGTGACGGCCGTCAGGAGAGGGATTTTACTTATGTCAGCGATATCGCCCGCGGCACTGTATTGGGGTTAAAAAACATTGGTTATCATATCATTAATCTCGGCGGAGGGAAGCGTTATAAGCTCATGGAGCTTGTCCGTCTGATCGAGAAATATACCGGCAAAAAAGCACGTTTAAAGTTTTTACCGGAAAATAAAACGGACATGCG
>CAZBIH010000031.1:12440-14043 GCA_964492015.1 uncultured Planctomycetia bacterium
TACACGGGAATTACCAACGACCTCAAGCGGCGCTTCAAAGCCCACCAGAATAAGTCTGCCAAATTTACCAGCTACAATCCCCCCGTCAAGATCGTCCACGTTGAAAATTTTAGGACGAAGTCGAGCGCTCTCAAGCGAGAGGCTGCGATCAAGAACCTCAAAAAGCAAGCCAAGGTAGCATTGATTAATTTGGTCGATTAATGGGGTCTGACCCCCGTTAATAGATACACCTGGCCCAACTCCCTCAGACTAAACCGAAACTAAGCTGAAAGTAATATTTTATGGAACCATTCCATCATGGTGTGCTAGAATGGTTCCATGTCATTAACAAGAATTTATTTTAACGATCTCTGGAAAGAGCATAATCAGCGAGAGATCTCGATTATGTTGGGAGCCAGGCAGGTCGGTAAGTCGACCCTGCTTCGTCAACTCGAGGCCAGGGCAAAAAAAGAAGGCTACCCGACTGTTTTTTATGACCTTGAACAGTCCTCCGATTTAAAAGAATTGGGCGCAAGCGGCGATGAGGGGGAACTGATCGCCAGGATGACTCAGAGGGCAAGAATTATTTTTATCGACGAGTTTCACTATTTGAAGAATATATCCAAGATTTTTAAAGCTATTTATGACTCGGGAAGAAAAATAAAGATCTATGCTTCGGGATCATCCTCCCTGGAAATCCACAAACATCTCAAGGAAAGCCTCGCCGGACGGTTTACAAAAAGGATCATTTATCCGCTGTCTCTTATTGAATGGAAAGAAGCCAAAGGTTTTAAAGAAGCGCAATATTTGCAATGGGGAGGCCTTCCGGGGCTTGTCCGCAGACGCGGATCAAAAAAGCGGCTGGAGCTCCTGGAAAATATTTTAAACACTTATATCACCAAAGATATCAAGGGCATGATCAAAGAAGAGAATGTAAGGGCTTTTAATCTGCTTCTTTATTCGCTGGCGCAGTCTCAAGGATCTATTTCTTCGGTTTCCCATCTTGCCCAGGAAACGGGCTTAAGCGAATCTTCCGTTGCCCGATATCTTGAGCTGATGAGCCAGACTTACGTTCTTTACGGATTAAGCAGTTACTCGACGAATATGGCCAATGAACTAAAAAAGTCAAAAAAATATTATTTTTTTGATTCAGGCATACGGAATACGCTGGTTAAGGATATGAGGCCAGCGGGCAAGCGGGAAGACAAAGGAGTCCTCTATGAAACCGCTGTTTTACTTGAACTTATTCCGCAGCTCAAGCCGAATATGGAAATCTGTTTTTGGAGAACTAAAAAACAGGATGAAGTTGATCTTGTTTTGTTAAAAAATAGGATCCCTGTTCCCGTTGAGATCAAGTCAAGTCAAAGTCTGCCCAATATTCCCAAGGGCATCATTTCTTTTATGAGGAGATATCCCAAAGCTCCTTTTGCAATTGTATTTAGCGCCCATCCAGATAAAAAAACCATATTATTTGAAGATAAAAGGCCTATTTATTTTGAAAATTGGAGCCGTGCGTCTTCGGTGAATTATCTAAAAAGTATATTCTAATGATCAGATTTCTAACGTCATCCTGAGCTGGGGCTTAAGTGGCGTCAGGGGTAGTTATTTAACTTGCTTCTTGTCA
>CAZBIH010000032.1:0-13763 GCA_964492015.1 uncultured Planctomycetia bacterium
AGCGGCCTGAGATGGTTTGTTTACAGCCGGGCCGTGGGACACGCGTCTGCCGCGTTGGCTGAGCTACGCGACACTTTGGAAAGAAATGGCCAGTACCGCTCTTTTAGCCGGTCGGAGCTGACAAAGATGTTGCGTGAAAATAAAAAACACCCGTTTGACATAGAAGCGCAAGACGGTTTTGTGCTCGGCAAACTTCGTTGGCTGGCGGGAGCTTACGATGCGAGCTTTTATTTTCCCGCGCAAGCTTTGGATGCCAGAAAACCGGAGGATTTTAGGTTCTTGCCAATTGCTCGCAAGGCGTTTGAAACCGCGCTGGACGAATTCCACGCGCGCAGGGAAATCCTGGAGACCGGCTACAAGGCCGGTGTTGTGGAGCCTGAATACCATTTTATCGCGGGCCCTTGGAGACAGGCTGAGAAAGCGCGCTACAAAGGGCGCCCGAATACTAAATCATCGCCGGCGGTTGCGGCACCGGTAAAGAAAGCCAAGGTTTTTGATAGAGCTGATTCTCTTTTAGACGTTCCCCAGATCAAAGCCAGCCCCAAGATCGCCATTCATGATTTTGAGACAAGAGCCAAGACTGATGACAAGGATCTCTTGAGAAATCAGGAAGTGGCTTTCATGCTTGTCCAGCTTGTGAACCAGGTCAAGAAAACCATCAAGAAGTCGAGGCCTAAAGGCAAATTGACGGCCATCGTATCTCCCAAGCCCTCGTTGTTTGCCCGCGGTCTGCGGATGGAAGGGGAGAATATAGGACAACTAAGGTTTATTTTCAATTACAAGATCGAGGCGGACATCGAAGCGCACAAGCATATCCAGAAATTAACGGATGAATTTTATAAAAAGACGGGCATTGCGGTGGTGCTTTCAAGCCACAAGACCAAATGGGAAGTGGCTCCCGTCAAAGGCAATGTCCTGTACAGAGAAAGCTATCAGGGGCAAAAGGACATTTTCTTTTTCCTGGAAAATGACCAGAAGAGTTTGGGGATTTCAAAGCTGGCCGGTCTCGATGCCAAAGACTTGAAATACAGAGCGCTTCCGGGCCAGAACCTTTCATCTGTCAATTGGTCCGAGCTTAGCAAGGTCGAAGCACGGCTTAAGGTGCTGTTGGGTCTGGGTGATATTACGCCCGAAGAGGCAAAAAAATTCGTGGATCGCAATGAGGACCTGGTGGCCTATGCGGCGCTTTATGCGCAGAATGAAAAACAGGTCCTGGGTGAGGTATCGGCTGTGATTCGCCGTGTAGAGGATGCCGCTAAATCGGTCCAGGAGGGAACTCCTTATTTGAATGAAAATGAGAAGGATCTTGTGAGGCGCCTGCACAGACAATACATGGCCAATCAGACGGCTAAGGATCAGAGCCCCGAAAATATAGGAAGCGTCCTTTTAACGGATAAGGAAGTCCTGGCGTCTTTGATCCAAAAAGGCCTGGTAAGCGTGGACATGAACAACGGCAAGGGCATTGTGCCTGTGTGGGTTCACGATGACGTATTCGCCAAGGGGGCTGTGCGCTGGGTTCCGGTTGTCGATAATGACGATTCGGCGATCCCTGCGGAGGAGCTGATCCAAATAGGCGATCAGGCGATCCAAGCATCCATTGCGACTGATAGTAAAGGGCTCGCGGGTCAAAACATCACGGATCTTAAGTTGAAAGCTATCATGGGAAGCGCCCAGGTGCAAAAAGAGGCCTTAGATCTGTTGATCATATTTCAAGACTCCGGCAATTCTTTTATCCGTGAAGCCGCTACCTATGCTCTGGCGGAGGTAGCCAAACAATCTTTAGAAAAAGTGACCCGAGACCGCGCTGCCGTGACCCTGGTTTATAGAACAGATCCTCTGGCGGGTGTGGCGAGCCTTCGGGTGGATGAGAGCTCTCGCGTGCTTTTTGCGGCATTTGAAGCGGTTAAAACGATACAGAACGAAGAATTAGCCGATATATTGATCGATGGCGTGGAGCTGAATTCCAGTGTGACCAATGACAAATATGACAACTCGACCGCGGAGGATATTTTCCGCATGCTTTCGATCCATGCGCTGGGTCATATTCTGGATTCTGAAAAAACCAGCCAAATCAAGAATTCTGTCGAAAACGACCTGTTTGCGAAGCTGCGAGTAAAGGCTTTGGACCGGTTGGCCGCGACAGGTATATTGGACCATCGGTCGGATTTTGAATATAAAATTTCTGACGAAGCCCTGAAGAAGGCCATGATCAGCATCTGGGATCGGGACATGATGGTGGAGCGCCCCATGATCGACCCTGACACCCAAGAGGAAGATTTAGTTACGGTTAAATCCCGTGTGACGGATTATATGGTCGCCAAATTCCTGGGCGGAAAAGGTGATGATCCCGGTGTGCTGGTTGAGAAGATGATCGCCAAATTAATCAAAACTGGCTCGGAGATCACTTCAGGCATCCCGGGTATGAGCAGGCAAGACTTTTTACTTCATGAGCGAGTTTTGACGTCAGATGGCCGCCGGATGAATCCCGTGTTTGTCCATGAAATACCCGATACTGATCTGATCGCAAATATTCCTGACGCAAAAAGCCGGTTTTATTTCGGAGGCCTTTATCACAAGTTTACCGAACCGGATCCCCGACAGGCGTCCTCGGATCTGGAGAGAAATTCAACCCCTTCCTCCGTTCTCATAGAGAAAGTCCTGAGCGGAAAATTGTCAGAAGCGGAGTTTGGTAACCGGTTTAAAAGGATAGAAAACCACGCTATTGAGAATGACCCCCGGTATGAAAAAGCCGCGATTACCGCCAACGTTGTCGTCATGTTAATGGACGCCGGCCTTGGCTCAAGCCTGGGCCGTGCCATGTTGAAGCAAGTGGAGTACTTGTTGGACGGTATTAGGGCCCGTCTTGGAGCCAAGGGGACCGACCTGCCTTTTGAAGGCTACGATAAAGAAGGGAAACCTGAATTTTTTTCCGTCGCCGAACTCAAACTTCTGCAGATGATCAACCAAGTCATGATGCAAAAAAATAAAATGGCTCAAGATCTCAAAAAAGATGATCCGGAAGCGGCTGTACACGGCATTACCACCTATATCCCGGTCGGCAGTCAAGAATCTCTAGCGTCCTATTCAGAGCTTTTGGATGGAATGATACACCGGGCCGAAAGGGAAAATAGGAGCGACGAGGATCGGGATACCTACAGAAAATATGTTGAAAAAAATCTGGGCAATTTTCTAAAAATCGCCCGCAAAGAACTAGGATACTCCAATTCTATCTTGTTGTCCTATCTTGTCCCCACGATTGATGTGTCTACAGGAGAGCTGACCAATGAGAGACAGGCTACGGGAGGCAATCACGGGGAGTGGGGCGTCTACATGGCCATGATCGCCGAAAATAAAGGGCAAGTTCTGCAGGCGATGAAAAAAGAGGACCGGTACAAGAAATCTTTGATCCGTGACACGAAAAATGAAGCTCTTAGAGCGGAAGTTTTGTTCGATGAGAATACACAGAAACTCAGGCACCGGGTTTATTTTTCCGACTATGATCCTAACGTTGAGGCGAGGAGAATGTCCTGGGCATGGCTGGATGATCTGAGTGTCGACGGTGACGGAAGAGTTCTGGCCCTGAAAAATAAAGAATTTCAGCACGGCAATGGAGCTTTGCCGGCATTTATCGATGAATCTGGCAGCATCACTATTTTGCATACAGAAGCCGTGTTGACGGAAACAGGGACAAGGATCCGCGTCCGCTTTAATCCCAATAAAGACCAGTCTGTGGAAGATTTTGAAAAGAAGATGCAAGAGGACCCCAACGATGTTGAAGAGGGACACGGTTTTGATCCTGATTCGGTATGGATCTGGTTGGACGATCTTACCTTTGATGCACAGAAGCATGTATTTAAAATGTCAGATGATCAGGCTAAGTTTAAAAAATCATTCAGGCTGGGTGAGAACCTATCGATCAAAACTATTTTCAATGGAGACGGAAACAACAACGTGGTTCCTCGGCATGTCCTTGGCCACGCGAAGCTTGAAGGTGTCGGCATCGGGATGCTTTCAACGGAAAAAACAGGCTTGGACGCTAAGGGAGGGATCCTTGTTGAGAAAGTGTACACAGCCTTGAGCGGACGCCAGATCAAAGTCAAAGCGATCATGGAAAAGGCGCAGGCGGACAATCTGGGACAATTCAAGAAACATTTTAAAACTGGATTGCCCGGCGGCGATGGACAACCCGGAGAACAGGATTTTAATACCAACAATTCACTCTATAATGAGGAGGTTATGGCGCCATTTTGGTCAGAATTGGCCCCTATTGTAGGAAAGCATGATTCTGAGGGTAAGGTTTTGAGCCGAGATGAGGTGATTGACGATCTGATCAAGAATAAGGCAACGGGTTTTTCTCTGAAAGAAATCGCGGCGATGACTTCTGATCAGCTTAGACAGCGACTGGCCGGACAGTCAGATGCCTTGCTTTATTTAAGGCGGGGACGCATGCGCTTAAAGAACGAAGCTTTCATGCCCGATCTGACCGCTAATCGCAAGCCTCAGGGTGGAAAAACCTTTATCCAATTGGAAGGGCCCATGGGTTCCTCGCTTTTGAATCAGGACGCCTTCATCATGATCAATTCTCAACTGATCCCGGAGGTCAAGAAACTTTCGGAGGCCTATGGTTTTAAAAACGGGCAGATCCTGTCCGTTTACTATTTCAGAAAGGGAGACCGGACGCAGGTATTTACGCCGACAAAAAATACGTTTGATTTCTGGTTTCAGTCGAAGAGTGACTACTATTATCTGAACATGGAAGAGGGGTCGGAGAAGTACCGCCTTGTAGAAACAAGGGCCGAGAATGAAGATCCTCGCGACCCGCCGATCATTGAAATTCCCATGACGGACAAGTTCCCTGCCTATAAGGAGCTTTATGTACTGCGCGAAGCGTTCGGCCGGACCAGCACAAAACGCCTCCATTATCTCAAGATCAACAATGACGGCCGCGTATCTTTCCGGAAACCGGGGACAGATTATCGTAACCCTAAATTAAAAAACGAGGACGCTATCCTCATTGGAAGCAATATTATCATCGATGACCGCATCGACCCCAACAGCGGAGAACACGCCAAGTCTTTCGTGAATTTATATGAGCTCAACGAAAAACATGGCAATATTCTGCCCATGACTCCGGATGGCCGCCTTGTTCTTGAGAATGTGTATATCGAGATCAACAAAGACGGTGAGATGACGGTATGGAGCATCGATGAGGAAAAAGACGCCAAGATCCTTAAGCACCGGGAAGAAAATCTGAAAACCGCCGTTGTGGCGAATTTTTACGAGAACTATCGAAAAGAGGCGAAACTTCGTAACGAGGTCGGCGTCATCTTCGTGGACAGGGAAGACAATGAAGAACCCCTTAAATACAGATTCAACCTTGAGCCTTTTGACGTTTCTGTTGCCCAGCAAAAAGCGGATAGGATAGTCAGCCCTGTTCTTGCGGGTGCTCCAACCGTGACTACCGCCGCCGCCCGTTTGGCCGCCCCCATGAGCGCGTCCGGTACGATCATCCCCGGCCTCGGCACCGCTCTGCCCGCCGATAACGAGTTTGTTTACAACGAAGAATTCGGGGCAAAAATACGCCAACAGGCGGCACATGAAGTCTCGCCGGTTATTTTGGCCAACGATAAAGTGTTCTTTGAAAAGAGGCTTGAGGAGACTGCGAAAGTTCTGGATAATTTTGAAACCACTGATTTTGGAAGTGGACGCAATTTCGAGCGTTTTCATTTTTCACAAAAGATATTGATCGCCGTGCCCAGAGCTTTAGGCACATTTGCCAGAGAGAGAGTTGCGGCGGCCGGTCTTGATCCTCGGCTCGAAGTGGTAGAGTTTGAAGATGGTTTAAGATCCCCCGAGCAGATCATTTTCGCGCGCAACATTTCGAATGAATATGGGCTCAAGGGCAAGAAAGACGGGGAGCTTGGCTCGACCATCACGATGGTTTTGAACGGAGACTACAACTATGAGACACAGCACTTAAGAAGCACTTTGATCAAGCTGACCAATTACCGCGTGAAAGCGTTTGTCGCCACGGCGTTCTCTCGCCAAGAATTGAGCGGCATTCCTCTGGATCTGGCTTTCCACACCCAGCATCCGATCTTTAAGGACCTTAAAGGCAAGACGGCGCTTGAGGATTTTCTTCCCATTACGGTATTTGACACGGACACCATCTCATCCGGCAGAAGGATGACGAGGGACTGGGATCCTGGGGCGCAGGCCCGTTTTGGTCAGATCCGGTTTTTATGGGGGCAGGCGTCAGAACTGTCCAAGAAACTTAAACGGCCCGAAATTGATCATTTTGTGTCGTCCAAAGGCACATTACCAAATGATATTTACCCTGAAAACAGCACGGTCCTTGTGGCCCAGACTCATCAGGATGATGCGTTTTTAAGCATGGCAACGGAGATAGAGCAGATATTGATCCGCGGAAATGACGTGTACCTTCTGAATTATATGTCTGAAGAATTCTCGAAGCCCGACATTGATAAAGAACGTGACGCGGAGGAAACCGGGATTGACGGCGGTATTGCCAAAATTCTGAAATGGGTTCGGTCCAGGAATCCTCTTGCTGAGCTTGGTACGATCAGATATGAAAATCTAAAGCTTGAGAACACCAGCCGCGGGCTTTATGCGCTGAATTCCAATGGGGAGGGCATTCTTACCGGCGCTTCGGTGGGAGTGGCGCCTTTTAGCTCGGAAGAAAGCAGCAAGATTAAAAATGAGATATTGCGCATCCTGGAGGGGAAAAATACTCTTTTTAGCAAACCCCTGGGCATGGTGGTTATCCCGATGGCTCAGGACAATCACTTGGCTCACCAAGCCGTGGCTGAAGAGACTCTGCGCCTTGTCCGCCAGATCAATCAAGGGCCCGGAACCGAGAAGGTCCCTCACGTGCACGCGATCGCCCATACGTCTGCCAATTTTTTGCTGGCCAGGCCCAATTTTGCCATTACCACGGACAACAGCAAACTATTGGAAGAGGCGGCCAAGGTGTATCCATCTCAAGCGCTTAGGGACAGTTTACAGACCAATTATCTTGAAATGGTCTCTAAAATGAAAGATGTGATTATGCCCGGCGCTTCGGCCGTGGGTTATATTTTCTCTCCGGAAGAGATCGGCCTGGTCCCCGTCAACACTTTCGGCCTTTCCGAAAAGCGTTTTGAGCAGGCGAAGACAGTAGGCCGGGCATTGGCCTTGGAAGGCGACGCGCTCGTAACCTACCAGAAAATGCGCGAAGCTGTCCTTGCCAATCCCAAGGATGTTTACCACACGGTTCTTGGGTTTGTCGGCATCTTGGAAGAGCGGTCCGAGTTGTTCCGCCAGATGGCTAGGAAACCCCGCTACCCCGGCCGTCCGGACAAGATCACGGTCTTGAACCACAGCCTTGAGATCCTGAAGAATCTAAGCCTACTTTTGGACAAAGATTTCACGGATGCCACAGGTTTCAATAAGGATAAAAAGGGGTATAAGCCGACAGAGGCAGAACTTAGACCTTACGCGGATCTTGCGGCGGATTTCACGGCGGAGGATATCCTCACGCTGGTGGATTTTGTCTTACTGCATGACATGTCTCTGGCGCCCTTAAATGATTTTGCCAATTCTACCGATGAGGTGGATCACCCCTACTTGGGCGCGGCCATGCTGGCGCCTTTGTTGGAGAATTCAGAATTACCCGCGGAACAAAAACTTCTTCGCGCATGGCTCATCGCCAATCACGGCAATGTCGGCCCGGCGGTTACAGGTGAGCAGAATCCTCGCGTCCTGATCGAAAACCTCAAGCAATTGCCTGATGAGGTTCTGCGTGAGAAAGCTCTAAGGATGCTGTTGCTTCAAGCGATGGTGGAAGTGCGCTCCATCCCTGACCCCAAGGACGAGGTTTTCAGCACTTTCCTGGCCGAAGCTAACGTCTTGAAGTATCTGCCGTTCGCGACACCGGAGGGAGTGCAGAATTTCGTAAGCAATCTATCTACTTACCGCCTGGAAGCTTTTTCATGGACCGTGCGCAATGAGCCGCAAAAAGAAAAACATGACGAAGTATTAAGAATAGCTAAAGCGGCGCCGCCCGAATTGCTGGAAGGGCTTAATCAGATCGATCAATTCGATTACGCAAAATTTGTATTCGCGGCGCTGGACGCGGATTCGATGATGAAACTTTTGTACGTCATCACCCAATTCAACGCGGCCCAGCCCCAGCCCTTGGCAAGAGTCAGCTTCACCACTAATTCCGGCAACGGCGCCCAGGCCGCGGTGAAAATTGCCGGGATCTTGAAAAAGTACTCGTGGGCTGAGATCCAGCAAGCTGAAAAATTGGAACAGATCTATAGCGCCCTCAATTTTTCAATTTCAAAAGACGGCGACAGGATCAACATCGATTCCAAGGGCTTGCTCACCGGCGCGCGGTTGGCGACGACACCTAACTATCTTCATAAACTTCACGAAGGGGTCGGCGATACGCTTTTTGACGGCGGTCTCGATCTTGAGCCGAACTGGGCAAGAATGAATATTCTGGGATCTGTGTTCTTGGATTCATCCAAAAAAACCCTGTCGCTTGATGAGATCATTCGCTTAGCTCAGCCTAAGCTTGATCACGACAGTTATGCACTTCACACAAGCCCTGCAAATCTCGAAATGCTTTTAAATCGTTTGGTGGACCTGGACTTGATCATCATGGTCAAGAAGGGCAGGTCACCCCATGACAAAAAATACCAGCTGAATACCACCAAGGAGCTTTTGGCGGTCAAGACGAATAACGACGACTATATCCGCGCTCAGCTTGAAGCGGGGCTTGCAGCCCTAGGGGGTGCTAAAAAGAATGCTTCTCAGCAGCTTAAAAATATTTTTGGAACTTATGCCGAGACCGTTAAGCTCTGGCCTTTTTATCCCGTGGAACGATATCAGCCTGTTCTGCGCGCGGTTTCCGGCATGTCTAAAGATAAGCAGGAGCACTTGGTCCGCTTTATTTTAGAAGATGGTGATAAGAGCAAGTTATCGACCCGGATCCTTCTTATGTTTGGTATTATTCCGGAGGACTATCTTGAAGCCAACGCGCCTCGTCTGAAAGGACGCAATATTTACAATGTATCTCCCGAAATTTCCCTGGTGCAGGGAGGCTTGGGGCCGGTGGAGCAGTATCATCCTTCAGCCATGAATCTTTTGGCATCCTCCGGGGCGAATGTGATGACGATAGAACCGCGCTACACTCATCGTTTAGTGCCTAGCGGTGACAAGGATGGCGATGGTGTCGATATATCAGAAATAAAAACTTTTGATTATAAGGATCTTCCGTACCCGATCCTCGGATTGAAAGACGCGCCGGATCACGAATTTGAGATCACGGTGAACGGCCATCTTGTCACCGCGCAGGCGTCGAAAGGGAAGAATAAAGAGGGAATGGATGCCTGGGTGATCGGTGATAAAGGCGGGGTGATGACCAAACTTTTATACCGTTATGGCGAGCAAGGACAAGCGAGCTGGGAAGAGTTCACCGAGTTTATGTCCAAGGCTTCTCTGCGTCTCATCGAGATTTTGGAGGCTGAGCAGCAATCCCGGTTGGGAGAGGAGTACAAATCCGCCGTCGTTATCCCCAATGACAGCCAAACCCTATCTTTGGCCGCCTACCTGAGACATGAGCAAACGCATCGCGGCGAGCATTATTCTCTCAAAGACGCTTATGTGTTTGGCATTTCTCACACCTACCGGAATAGACGGGAAAAAGAAGCTTTGCCTGGCCGCAGAGATATGCAGAGGGCCGGCATTTCCCAGGAAATGCTCCGCTTCGCGGAACGTGTTGACACGGTCGATTACGCCACTTTGGGTCTGCGTACGGCACACATCGGTGGTATGGTTAGTGGCCCTCAGGTCCAAGACCTGGCGGATGTGGATCCGATGGTGGAAATATACGCGATGGCCAACGGAAGCGATCGGAAAGCCTCACGCGAAGAATTTGAAAAGAACGTAAAAGAGATCGAGCCCGAAGCTGACATGGAGAACTTGGATCCGGCGCTGATCGAAAAAGCTAAGCAAAAGGGCCGTGAAAAGGCCGCCGAAGACCCCGCGCTCCTTAAACTCAACAGTCTATTGAGGTATTTAAATCCATTAAAAGTGACGCTTGGCTTTATCGGCCGGCTTGTTCCGGAAAAAGTTGATCTGAAGAGGATCTGGACCCGCGAGAATATTCGCGCCATTATCAAAGGCGGAGGCCAGGTTGCTCTATTTGTGAACGTCCAGCCCAGCCAGGAAAGCCGGAATATGTTCATCGAATTAAAGAAGATCGAAGCTGAGATCAACGCTGAGACTCCGGGAGGTTTTATTGTCACTGCCGGATGGGGCCCGCAGGAAAAATTAAAAGCATTGTCCTTCATTGATGTTCAGGTCATGGTTTCCGAGAGAAGAACTGGCGCCGCAGAATTTACCGAATCTGATATTGCCACCAACGCGGGGCTTCAGATCGCGGCTCCTTGGATCGAAGGCAGCACTCAGCTTCAAGGCAAGCTTATTGACCGGTCACGGCCGGGGTTCGGAAACACACTGATCCCCAACGGGCCCGATCACGATGATTTTCAGGCGCTTTTCAAGTGGGTTACGGATACCTACAGCGAAGACCAGAGAAGCGGCTTGCATAAATTCTCCTCCTACCAAGCAGAGTCTGTCCGTATCAACCGGGCGATCGGGCACTTGAATACCGGCGCCGCGTACCTTGAGATCATCAATGACCTGGTCGAGCGCTATGAAGATCCTGTTGCTGTTCTGGGCCAGGTGATCAACAACAAGCTTGGAGCTGCGGAGCACCTGAAGAGCGAATGGTTTCGAAAGAGGCTTGACCAATTTTTAAGCGCTCATCCGTCTGAATATAGACGGCCGGTGCGTCCCTTGACACCTGATCTTCACGCTTACGAAGTTATTATCGACGGGGTGTCACGCACGGTAGTGATCGATGTCGGCAGACGAGACAGCCGGAGTGTTGAGAAAGGGGGAATTTTACACGATGCCCAATTTTTTGAGGATCTTCTCGAACGTTTTCATCTGGCCCCTCAGGATCAGGTTGTTGTGGTGGATGCTGTGACAGGCCAAAATTATGGTGCTCACACAGCCAAGTTCCTCAAAGAGAATGGGTTGAAACTGATCATTCGCCACCCCGGTGTTCAGATCCTTCAAATAGATCCCTTGATCCTCGCCTCTCAGACTCGAGACCAAAATAGAACAGGGATCCTCGTGGAAATGAACGAGGTTATTAGTGATAAGTCAGCCCTGTCAGCCCTTTTGAACAACGGTATGAGCGCGGCAAGTTTTGATTTTTCAAAAATTACGGAAGGTTCTCAGCGTGATTGGGTCCGAGACACGGTTGGACGCCTCCGGACTCTGGCTTCTCAAATGAAAGTCCCAGTATCGATCGTGCAAGTGGTTTCCGGTGATACGGACAAGAGGCTGGCGGATCTGGAATTTGGGGTGAGGGATATCCGATTTGATGCCGCCGTGATCATGGGTGTCGAGTCTGCCCAAGAGATCCAAGTGTTGCGTGAAGTGATGAGGACTTATGGCGGGGATAAACTCCCGCTGATCGCCGGGATCTCCAAATTTTCGGATAAGAGAGCACTGGAACCCATTTTATCTGAAACGTACGGAGTTTGGATCGACAAGAGGTCATTGACCGGCGATGCGTCTCTGAACGCCTCGTTAACTCATTTATTCAAAGCAGCTGCCATCAAGGGAAGGCTGATCATCACAACTCATGACGATTCCGATCCTAACGGCACTAAATTGGCCATTCAAAAAGGAGCGGGATTGATCGCCTATTCTGACGGCCATGAAGGTGCGGGGCAAATGGAAGCCGCCGTCGCCGCTCTGAACAGCTCGATCGCGGTGACTGAGAAAAAGATCAATTACTCCGACCGGACGGGTAAGCTGAGCGCCATTAAAAGAAATTCTTTGAGACAACTCCTGGAGACAGAGGGAGCCTGGAGGACGACACTCGCAGCCACCTCTGAGGCCACAGATCCTCTTAACAATATACGGGCGGTGGTCGTGTTTACTCGTACCGGTGAATCAGCTCACCGGTTCTTTGAGCTGGGTGTGCCGGTTACCGCAGTTACTTCTGATCCTCAGACATTTAGCCGTTTAAATTTACTGCCGGGAGTGTACCCCGTCCTTGTAAGCCATGAATCCTTTAACGAGGAAGGGCTTCGCAAGAGAACCTATGTTGCGCAGATAGCCCGATTACTTTTCCGGGACGAAGTTGCGAGGGAGGCCAAAGGCAATACATGGAACGCTCTTATCACGTCGGGAACAGACGAGAGCTATCGTATCGTTGATATGAAGGCTTCCCAAAATGCCGCCCGCCTGGCGAACCCTTCAAATCTTTCGAATCTCCTGCCGCTTCTCGCGGTCGCGCAGGTTCTTTTCGCCGCGCTCAAGGTGTTGATCGCTCAATTTAGCCGGGGCAACGCAAGGTGGGCGGCCAAGCCTGAGTTCGCTTCGTCAAAAACGGCAACGTCAGCCACAAATCTTAATAAAGTCCCTGTGGGCGTGACGGCTCTTAGCCCTAATGATTTTAAAGATAAAACAAATCTGCTAAAACAAGGGATAGAGAATGAGGGGGTCCTGAGCCAGGTTGAATTCATTTATATTTCCAAAACCGCCGGCGCTGATACCGCCGCCCAGAGAAAAGATTTTGTCAGAAAACATCCGTCGCAATTCGGATTGATCTTGGATGATTTCTTTTTAAATGACCGGAGCGGTTTTGTCCAGACGGCCGCTGATGAGATCGTGGCTCATGTAAAAAGGATGCAAGTATGGGGTGTGGAAGTGGAGGCACCGGTAGGCGAGTACTACACGAAACTGCTTCGCGGACAGAAGCCCAGCAGGGGGATATTAGAAAAAATATTAGGCGAGGCCGCGGCGCAGTTCGATGTCACTGCCCCTTACAGCGCCTATTTAAGCGGCAAACAGCTGACTTTGTTGGACGGAGAAGGCGGATTCATTGATCCTGCCGTCAATACCAAAGCTCAGATCCAAGCCAGCTTAGGAGAAATTTTAAGCGCTGATGCGCCGGACCGCGCGGCCTATGCGCGTCAGATCGTGGCACAGTTGTCAGCTTTAGAGCTCCAGGGCTCCAATGCCGGTAATGACCTCTGGTTCCTAAACGCGGCAAATGAAGCGGCTTTTGATGTTGCGCGGTCTCAGATGAACGCCGCGGCCGCCTTGATCGCCACGCCGCAAGTTTTTGAACAGCATTTCGACGCCGCGAATTTCAATTTAAGCGGAGACCGCCTAAAAGCATTCTCTCGTGAGAGGGCTCTTGTGGATAGCGTCATTGAGTCTTCCAGGGGCATGCTGAGAGTCCATCGCGTCCTGATCTCCGTAGGCAAGGCCCAGGATCCGCAGGCCCCGGAAGAACTCAGGGATAAATTGGGATTGGATGAAGTCCAGGTCTTTGACAGCTACGCGGATTATAGGACGCGGGCCGCGGCGCAGGAGAGAGCTTCCGTATTCCTGACAACGCATGCCAAAGAGATGGCTTTGTCAGGGCCGGTCACGACGGATAACGTCAATATCGTCACCCAAATGGAAGGTGACATGAAATTCATCACAGGCTTCCAGACAGAGTCTTTACGCGTCAGGCTGAACCCTGAACGGTATGCCCCGCAGACGCAGGGCGGGTATGTTGTGATCCGTTCGAGGATGGAGTTTTTGGCTCAAGAGCTTGAAGATGCGACCACGGCACAGCTTGCCCTGGGAGCCTCCGCATAATTTTTTCCCGTACCCGA
>CAZBIH010000033.1:0-4445 GCA_964492015.1 uncultured Planctomycetia bacterium
ATGACCCCGCCAAGATCACGGCCTTAAGCGAGATCTCCAAGACGATCGACCGAGCCGCAACGATGTACGGTAAACACACCCTCCACTTGGCCTCCAGCGACATCCTTCGGGAATACCGCCAGCACCTGGGTGAGCGCGGTGATTTCTCCCAGAGAAAACTCCATCCCCTAAAAGGCGAGGATTTCCGCCGGCGCCTTAAAATTCCGATGTGGGATATTAAGATATAACCTAGCTACCGTACCCCGTCCCACGGGGACACGTTAGACCTGGTTATGTTATCGGCGCCTCCGCTTCGCTAGACTTCCCGCTACGCGGCTATGCCGCTCCGCTTTTAGAGGGCTCAGGCTCCGGTCGGCCACCCGTTTGAATCCGTTGGGGTCACTGCTTGATAAAAGAAAAAATCCGCAAATAGAAAAAATTTGCGGATTTGTCCTTGCGAAGCAGTGACCCCAACGGGATTCGAACCCGTGTTACTACCGTGAAAGGGTAATGTCCTAAGCCAGGCTAGACGATGGGGTCTAAAATTTAGACGAGAGGTTTTTCGGCGGCGACGGCCGAGGATTCGTCCTCCGGTTCGACCGATGCGATGCTGGTGACCTTGTCGTTGTCTTTCTTTAAATTGATGAGGCGCACGCCTTGTGCCACGCGGCCGGTCTCGCGCACGTCTTTGACGGAGCATCTTACCACCATCCCGGTTTGCGTCATAATCATAAGGTCATACTTCTCGGTGACACACTTCATGCCGACGACTTCGCCGTTTTTATCGGTGACCTTGACGTTGGTGACGCCTTTGCCACCGCGGCCGGTGACGCGGTATTCCTCAACTTCGGAGCGTTTGCCGAAACCTTTTTCAGTGACGGTCAGAAGCGTGGCTTTTTTGTCGACGACTTCCATGCTGACAACATAATCTTTGTCTTCCAGGGTGATGCCGCGCACACCGCCCGCGTTGCGGCCCATGCTGCGGATCTCATCACCGGGGAAGCGGATCGCTTTGCCCTTGCGGGTCGCGATAACGATCTCCTGCTTGCCGTCTGTCAGAGCCGCGTACATAAGCTCATCCTTGGGATCCAAACCGATGGCGATGATGCCACTGCGTCGCGTATTTTCAAAATCAGTCAGTTCGCATTTTTTGATCTGGCCCAGTTTTGTGCACATCACAAGATATTTCCCCTCTTCAAATTTTTGAACAGGGATGTAGGAAGTAATTTTTTCACCCTGCGCCAGCGATACAAAATTGGCGACAAACTTCCCCTTGGAAATACGGCTGGCTTGGGGTAACTCGTGCACCTTGATCGTAAACGCTTTGCCTTTGGAGGTGAAAAGAAGCAATGTGTCGTGTGTCGACGCGACAAAAATATGCTCCACAAAATCTTCTTCGACGCCGCCTGAACCGACACCCACTCCGCCGCGCTTTTGCTTGCGATAGGTCGTGACGGGAAGGCGCTTCACATAATTTTGATGGCTGATCGTAACCACCACATCCTCGTCAGCGATCAAGTCTTCCATGTCCATCTCGATGTCGATACTGCGCGAGATGGCCGTGCGGCGCTCGTCGCCATATTTTTTCTTAAGCTCTGCCAACTCTTCCTTCACGATCTCAAGGACCTTCTTTTCGGATTTCAAAATAGACTCTAAATATTCGATCTTCTTTAAAAGCTCTTTGAATTCCTCCTGGAGCTTGTGCATTTCAAGGCCGGTGAGCTTCTGCAGTTGCATTTCCAGGATCGCCTGCGCCTGGCGGTCGGAGAATTCAAATTTTTCAATGAGGGCGACTTTGGCCTCGGGAGGATTTTTAGATCCGCGGATCGTCTTGATGACCTTGTCGAGGATATCCACCGCTTTGATGAGGCCCTCGACGAGGTGCGCCCGGTCTTTGGCTTTCGCCAGATCAAATATCGTGCGGCGCGTAATGATGACTTTGCGGTGCTTGATGTACTCGACGAGAATTTCTTTTAATTTAAGCACACGCGGGCTTCCGTCGACAAGCGCCAGAAGAATGATGCCGAACGTATTCTGCATCTGCGTGTGTTTGTAGAGCTGGTTTAAGATCACTTGGCCGTTGGCGTCACGCTTCAGATCAATGACCAGACGCATCCCGTCTTTGTCCGACTCATCACGCACGTCGGAAATACCTTCGATCTTTTTGTCGTTGACCAGGTCAGCGATGTTTTCGATCAAATTGGATTTGTTGACCTGATAAGGGATCTCAGTGATGACGATCGCCTCTCTGCCGGCGCGGCCTTCTTCAATGGACGCTTTGGCGCGGATCTTGATGATGCCTCGGCCTGTCTCATACGCGGACTTGACCCCCTCCATTCCGCAGATCGTAGCGCCTGTCGGAAAATCAGGGCCCTTGATAAATTTCATGAGGTCTTTACATTGAATTTCAGGATTTTCGATCGTCGCGGCGATGGCGTCGCAGACCTCCGTCAAATTGTGCGGGGGAATATTGGTCGCCATACCGACCGCAATACCGCTGGAACCATTACATAAAAGGTTCGGAAGTGTCGCGGGAAGAAGTGTAGGCTCTTCCAAGCTTTCGTCAAAATTGGGAGAAAAATTAACGGTTTCTTTGTCGATATCCCGCAACATCTCTTCGGTGATACCGGCCAGACGCGCTTCCGTATTGTGATTGATAAACCCGTTGGCGATAAAAGAGTGGCACTCGCTATCAACCCTGAGAGAATACACGGTCTCGATGCCATTCTCTTCGATCTTCGCGATCGGATCAAAATAGTACCGGCAAGAAAGTAAGTTTTCGACAAGAGACCGTACACCCGTCTGTTCTTCGGTAGCTACCGATGCCATGACACGAGAACCCTTTTCAGAAAGGGTGTTGTACCTGTCAAAATTATTTTTTAGAACAAATTCCTTGGCGGCCCATGGAAGATCTTCACCCATATGCGAACGCACAAAATCGCTCAGAAATGGAACGTAGTCAGTAGACGAACAAACCTTGTGATATTCCTCAACAACTGAGTCTAAAATTTGATTTTTCCGAAGGGAAATAAATCCTATCTCTTTTTGGAACGCGCGATAGTTTTCAAGACCACGGATATAAAGCTTATAGGTTCTCCGGTAGGAGTCATACCGTTTGGCGGAAGCAATACCGAATCTCAAGAGCAACACCTGGACTTGGCTGATCAGCTTTTCGCTCACCGACACGCAGGAAAGCTCGACCATTTTTTTACCGCTTCGTGTCACCCCGCCATCTCCCTCAAAATAAGCTCTCAAAAATGCCGCCGCTACACTGCGCGGAGAATGGAAGATCAAGCCGGGAACCGTTTTGTCCTTGGACCGGACAGGCATAAGGCCGATCGCTTTTAAGAATCGTACGCAATGGCGTGAATGAATTTCACGGGTAAAATAAGGCTTTTTCCCGTACGAACTGGGCTTCCTCTTAAATGAGTGGAGACGGCAATCGGGGAAAGTCCTCTGCCACTGCTCATCAAATGTCTTGAGCCACTCCTCATCGCTATTACAAAACTCGATCTCATTTTCCCTGATAGTGCCCTCCGCTACAAGAGCACCCAAAAGAGAAGCCAAGTCTTCGTTCAGCACCAAAGGAAGTGTTTTCTCAACGATGCGGGTGGATCTAACTTCAGGCCAAAAAGATCTCGTGGGAACTTGCTCGCCGGGCCATAGAAGGTCATCGCTTCTATCGATCACAGCCACATCTCCCGGCGTTAACTTACCCAGAAGCTTCCAAGTAAATCCGGGCCGCCCATCTTCTCCGCCTCCCCAAACAAGGATGGGATGATTGGTCGTGCCTTTGAGCTCATACCCGCCGTGCGTTGTAACCTTAAGCGTCCGGTGTTTTCCGCTGTCAAACCATTTAGCGGCTGTATTGATCTTTTTGTCACGAGAAAGCACGCGGATAGAAATATTTTCCGATCGATCCGGAGAAATATCCGTGATAGGGACCAGGCCCCGGTCCGTCACAACAAGAGTGTCTCCTGTTACGCAATAACGCATCGCGGCTGCGGAATCTCCGTCAACCGATCCAAAGTTACCCTGGCCATCGACTAGCGGATAGCGCAGAGAAAAATACTGCACCATGCGGACCATCGTGTCATACACGGCGGTGTCCCCGTGAGGATGATACTTCCCCAACACTTCTCCGACGATACGCGCGGACTTCTTATAGGAACGGCTGTGATCCAGGCCCAATTCTTTCATCGCGTAGAGAATGCGGCGATGCACCGGTTTCAAACCGTCGCGCACATCCGGCAAAGCACGGCCAACGATAACGCTCATCGAATAATTCAAATAAGACGTCTTCATTTCCTGCTCAATGAAAACGTTTTTTATTTTCTCGTTCGCGGTGTAAGAATTTTTCTGCTGTTCGGCCATAAATCCTTTTTAAACGTCCAAATTCTTAACTTCTCTTGCATACTTATGAATAAAATCACGGCGGGGCTCTACTTCATCGCCCATCAAAGTCG
>CAZBIH010000033.1:4545-13107 GCA_964492015.1 uncultured Planctomycetia bacterium
GCATACTTATGAATAAAATCACGGCGGGGCTCTACTTCATCGCCCATCAAAGTCGTAAACGTCTTATCCGCCTCCACCGCGTCCTCCAACGTCACTCGGAGAACAGTGCGTTTCTGAGGGTCCATCGTAGTTTCCCAAAGCTGTTCGGGATTCATTTCTCCCAAACCTTTGTAGCGTTGGATCAAAAGCCCCTTCTTGCCCTCCGCCTGGACAAATTTCAGCACATCGCGCAAACTCTCCAAATAAACAGTCTCGCCCTCTTTTTCTTTGTGCACAGCCTTGTAAAGCATGCTCTTCTGAAAAAGTTCTTTGGTTTTGGAATTCTTCTCAGCCGCTTTTGCTTCCTTGATGCGATCCGCCTTGGTTTCAAAATCATCGATGTCGAGGCCCAGCTTCTCGATCTTCAAGATGGTCTCAGCCATTTCATCCGCTTCAAAAAATTCGACTAGATCCATCTCTTTGGCAAATTTAGACTTAGAATCTTGCTCCCCAAGGTCTGCGTCCTTACCTTTTTTCTTTTCAAACTTCGCCACGGCCTCCGCAAGCTCATCATCATCATACAAAAACTGGTCTTGACCCTCCACTTTAACCCTATAATATGGCAATTTTTTGGTTTTCTTGCTTAATAAACCGACATATTTTGACAATTCTATCCCACGGCGAGTAATACCCGACGCCATGTCTTCCAGCGCCGCCAGAAGGGCCAAAAGATCCGTGAGCTTTTTGCCCTCTATCTTTTCTTTGTCCTTGGCCCGTACAAGCGTAACACCCTCACTGCCCAGGTCCAAAAGGAGACGGCTCATTTCTTCTTCAGTCTCAATATACTGCTCTCTTTTACCGCGCTTGATCTTGTAAAGCGGGGGCTGAGCGATATAAATAAAACCCTTCTCCACCAGCTGATGCATCTGCCGGAAAAAGAAAGTCAAAAGCAAAGTACGAATATGACTGCCATCGACGTCCGCATCGCACATGATCAAAATTTTGTGATAGCGTAATTTTTCAATATTGAATTCTTCGCCGATGCCGGTGCCTAAAGCATTGATGATGGTGCAAATTTCCTCATTCGAAAGAACTTTGTGCAAACGAGCTTTTTCGACATTAAGAATTTTCCCCTTAAGCGGTAGGATCGCCTGAAACCTGCGATCGCGGCCTTGTTTTGCGCTCCCACCGGCGGAATCGCCTTCCACCAGATACACTTCGCAAAGCTCCGCGTCCCTCTCCTGACAGTCCGCGAGTTTGCCCGGAAGCGAGCCGCTCTCCAAAGCTCCTTTGCGTCTTGTAAGCTCACGGGCTTTCCGGGCCGCTTCACGGGCCTTGGCGGCGAGCACCGCTTTTTCAATAATTTTATTGGCGACGCTCGGATTTTCTTCAAAAAATCTTCCGAGGCCTTCATTGACGATCGATTCTACAAATCCCTCGACGTCGCTATTGCCAAGCTTGGTCTTGGTCTGTCCTTCAAACTGCGGATTCGGCACTTTACAGCTGATGACCGTGACCAGCCCCTCACGAATATCATCACCCGAGACACTGACATCGTCTTTTAAAATATTTTTACCCTTACAGTATTGATTGACACAGCGAGTAAGCGACGCCTTGAACCCCGAGACGTGCGTGCCGCCCTCGGTGGTATTGATGTTGTTGACGAAGCTGTAAATATTTTCCGCGTAACCGTCGTTGTACTGCATGGCGATCTCAACGTGGGTGTTGTCTCTCTCACCGAAAAAATAAATGACTTTTGGGTGCAAAGCGGTTTTGGACTTCGCGATCTCCTGCACAAAAGACACGATGCCGCCGCTAAAAGCGTATTCATTCTCTTTTTCCTTGCCGGAACGCTCGTCCTTGAGCGTGATCGTAAGGCCCTTATTAAGGAACGCCAACTCGCGCAGGCGGTTGGCCAGAATATCGTAAGTATATTCGATTGGAACGTTAAAAATTTCCTTGTCGGCTTTGAACGTAACCTTCGTGCCGGTGGATTTGGATTTTCCGATGACCGTCAGCTTGGAAGAGGTTTTCCCGCGCTGAAAGCGCATGTGATAAACCTTGCCGTCACGCTGAACTTCAACCTCGAGCCACTCCGAGAGGGCATTGACACAGCTG
This sequence comes from uncultured Planctomycetia bacterium, assembly GCA_964492015.1. Taxonomy (GTDB): domain Bacteria; phylum Omnitrophota; class Gorgyraeia; order 2-02-FULL-51-18; family 2-02-FULL-51-18; genus CAMDWQ01. Next base: position 6,643 of record CAZBIH010000033.1, read on the forward strand.
ACGCCGACGCCATGCAAACCGCCGGAAACTTTATAAGAATCCTTGTCAAATTTTCCGCCCGCGTGCAGTAGGGTGAGGACAACCTCGACGGCAGGTTTTTTCTCGGTCTTGTGCATATCCACGGGGATCCCGCGGCCGTCATCAGTGACGGAAACACTGTTGTTGCTGTGAATAACAACATCGACCTGTTTGGCATGGCCAGCGAGCGCTTCGTCGACGGAATTATCCACGACTTCATAGACCAAGTGGTGCAAACCGCGCACGCCGATGTCGCCGATATACATCGCGGGGCGTTTACGGACCGCCTCCATCCCCTCAAGGACCTGGATGCTTTTGGCGCCGTAGTCTTTATTGCCCTGTTCGGGCTTTTCTATCTTTGATTCTTTTTTGGGTGAAGCTGCTTTAGGCATTCAAATTCCTTGTGTTAAAACTCGCCGATCTTGAATTGAATTTCAGAAATTCTATCTTTTCCCAGCTCTTTTTGCAAACTCTTTAGGATCTGCCGTTTCTTCATGGCTAATTCCTGCATCCAAACGGAGTTGTCCACATAGATGGTTAAAATATTTTTTTTGAAGACCACCGGGCGCGAATGTCTGAACCCAGACTCCCCGACGATCTTACTCCACCGCGCCTCAACATCTTCCCGCGTGTAGGTCTTTCCGCTCTCAATTTTTTCAAAAACAGACTTTAAAACATCCCGAATGGGTACCGGCGCGTGACTCATCGGTTGTCAGCGAGATTTTTCCTCACTTCGTTCGTCGAAATGACAGTGGTCATTAACTCACCTGCATCGGCAGTACAATATAAGTATAATTTTCCCCGCTTTTGATCACTGCCGGCTTTTCCGGGTCAATAAAACCAAAATGAATATTTTCTTCCTCAATATTTTTAAGCACATCGATCAAAAATATAGGATTAAACCCGATCGTAAGCTCTGTTCCTTTATAATTTACTTCAATTTCTTCTCTCACCTCTCCCAGATCCGGGGTATTTTTGGTGATGATCATTTTATCTTTAATTAAATTGATCTTGATCGACTGGGAATCTTGATTGGTTAAAATACTCGCGCGCCGGGTCGCTTGTAAAAAATCCTGTGTCCCTAATTTCAGTTCTTCTTTTATTTTTTTTGGGATCACTTGGTCATAATTGGGATATTCTCCCTCAATTAAACGCGACGTGATATTAACCGCACCCACATTGATCTGGAGCTGGTTTTGTTTAAAATAAAAAATTACTTCACCCTCTTCTGTTAAATTACGATTTAGTTCTTGAATTGTTTTCATTGGAAGGATCACATCTTTTTTAAAATTACCGGGAATTAAGATCTCATTCTCTATTAACGCGAGCCTTCGTCCGTCAGTCGCCACAAGTTTTAATACTTTATCTTTAAAACTAAATAAGATCCCATTTAAAACATACCGTGTCTCATCATGGCTCATCGCAAAAGAAGTAAGTTGGATCATATTCTTTAAATTTTTCTGCGGGATCTTCACTATATCCACTTCTTTTGGATTTAGTATTTGTAGATCGGGTAATTGAGGAAAATCATCTTTTGCCAGACCTACTAAACGAAAATAACTTTTTCCACATTCAATATTGATCGATTGCGCTTTTTTAACCGCGATATAAATAGGCTGTCCGGTCGGTAATTCTTTAATAATTTCGCTAAATTTTCTTGCAGGAATTGTGATCGCACCCTCCTCTATCACCTCTCCCGGGACTTTTATTGAAACGCCGATTTCAAGATCTGTGGCGGTTAGATAGATCCCTGTTTTTTTTACTTCCAATAATATATGAGAAAGAATAGGGAGAGTATTTTTACTACTAACTGCGTTATGAACGATCTGAATTCCTTTTAACAACTCATCTTTTGTTGTATTTAATTTCATTTTTAAATTCCTAGCTTTATATTAGTTAATTAAATAAAAATAGTATTAGTAATAGGGGTTGTGAATAACACTAAAATAATATAACTTTAATAAAATAATAAACTTACAAATATCTCAACCTGTGGATAAAAAAGTACTTATTCACAGGTTAGATAAAAACTAAAAAACAAATCAAACTTATCCACAACTAATCACAAGGTAATTTTACTCTGTGTCATTTCAAGCGTAGCGAGAAATCTTGTTCTAAAATAAGATCTCTCATCATTACACTTCTCGAGATGACAAAAACTATTTCTTAATTTCAACGATCAATTTATCCATCAAAGATCTTGTTTTTGGGTCTTTTTTGATATCTTTTTTTAATTTATCACAAGCGTGTAATATTGTTGTGTGATCACGCCCGCCAAAATGTTCGCCCAGTTCCGGAAAAGAAAGCGAAGTTAGTTCCCGCGAAAGATACATCGCGATGTGACGCGGATATGCCACACTTTTTGAGCGGCGCTTCGCGGTCATATCCGACGGACGCATTTCGAAGTATTCTGCCACTTTTCTTTGAATGAGGTCAACAGTGATCTTTTTTTGATTTTCTACAATAAGATCTTTTAACACGTCTTGAGCGACGATCTCATCCACTTCTTTCCCGACAAGTTTTGAATAGGCAACCACGCGGATCAGGGCGCCCTCTAGCTCCCGGATATTCGATTTAATTTTATCGGCGATAAAAAAAGTGACAGAGTCAGGAATATAAAGACCTTCCCTCTCTGCTTTTTTTCTCAAAATGGCGGTGCGGGTTTCAAAATCAGGAGGCTGAATGTCTGTGACGAGGCCCCATTCAAAACGTGAGACAAGTCTTTCCTCTAAATTATTAATGTCCTTTGGGGGTTTGTCGCTGGAGACGACAATTTGCTTATGAGAGTCATAAAGTGTATTGAACGTATTAAAAAACTCTTCCATGGTCGCTTCTTTTCCGGCAATAAAATGGATGTCATCGATGAGAAGGCAATCCACCGAACGGTATTTTTCTCTAAACTTGACCGTGGTCCCGGTCTTGATCGCGTTGATGAGTTGGTTGGTAAATTTTTCGCTGGTAATATACAAAACTTTCGTGTCTTTATTTCTTCTAAGTACTTCCTGTCCAATAGCTTGCATCAAATGTGTCTTCCCCAACCCCACCGGCCCATAAATGAACAGAGGATTGTAGGATTTGGCGGGAGATTCGGCGACGGCCATGGAAGCGGCATGAGCAAAACGGTTGGAGGGGCCCACAACGAAACTATCGAACGTGTATTTGTGATTGAGAATGATCTCTGACTGTGAGAAAGCGCTCGAAAAAACTTGGCTGAAGGTGCTTTTGGGAGGAGAAGCGCTTGGTTGTGAAGGCTCACTTTTTAAGAGGATCTCATCTTCTATATCAAAGCGGATCGAAATGTTGGGGTCGTTGAGTAAATTTTTTAAAGAGGAATAAATTTTATCCTGATAATGGTCCACCACCCAAGTTTTGAAAAAATCGTCCCGGACGGTCAAAACGACCTCATTTTCACGTAACTCTTTTATTTTAATAGGCTTAAGCCATCTATCAAAGAGCTGGGAGTCGAAATCTTTTTGTAGGGACTCCAAAGCCTTGGACCACAATTCCAAGGGGTTTACAGGGGCTATATTATCCACAGGTTGTCCTTAAAGGGGTGATTTTTAACATTTATAATATTTTATAACTCTATTATTTTAAATAGGTTAAAGCTTAAAAATTTGGTGATTGATTAACATTAACAAATAAATTTGTTATTAACAGTTTATCCACAGACCCCAATTTTTAGGGTTTATGAGATTGAGTGGCGTCATTATAGCAACGTGCTGGAAGTTTAGCAAACGAATTCGTAAACCCCGTAGGATGACACGTCTTAAGTTCATGTCTTGACTGTTTACCTCCGATCTATGCTATAATCCCACCTTCAATATTTTATAAACCAAACGGAATAGGAAGCCATGAAAAAAACACTGACTAATAAATCCAATATCAAAAGAAAAAGAACCCACGGTTTCCGTAAGAAAATGCGTTCCGCGGACGGCCGGAAAGTGATCAAGCGCCGCCGGCAAAAAGGCAGGAAGCGCCTGACCGTCTGATAGTGACTGCAGGCTGGCTTTCGTTGTCCCAGGATCCCAAGACAGGTCCCGTAAAGATCGTTATTCCCAAGAAGATCATTAAGCTCGCGACACGGCGCAATCGTTTGCGGCGTCTTATTAAAGAAGCTCTGCGGCTGGGAACTCACGCGGATCCCGAGAAGGCATTTACTTTTCGTGTCACCAAAGACCCGGGAGAGATCGGTTTGGCCAAGGCAAAGGAAGCGATGCGGAGTGTCCTGTGAAAATTGAATTTTTTTTAAAAAAAACCGCTGTTTTGGCGGTAGGTTTTGTGTCCGGTTTTTTCCGCGCCCTTGGGTGGAGAGCTTGTCGGTTTTATCCTTCCTGTTCGCAGTACGCGCGGGACGCGTTTGACGGGGCAAATTTTTTCAAAGCGCTTTGGTTGTCCGTACGAAGAATTTTAAGGTGCCACCCTTTTTCGGCGGGCGGCTATGATCCGGTTTGTCACCCATTAAAGAAAGAATCCTGACCCATGGAAAAAAGAGTCCTTTTGGCATTGGCGATATCGTTTATGATCCTCGGATTTTATCCGTCGATCTTAAGGCATTTTTACCCGGAGTACGGGCAGACCAGATCCGCTAGTTCTATTTCGCGCCCGCAAACGGAGGGCAAATCGGCTGCCTCTGTTCCCTCCTTGGCGGCCTCTGACAGCGAATATTCTTCTGCGGACGATGTGCTTTTTAAAAATGACAAACTGCGGCTTTTGTTTAATTTAAAAGGCAGCGCGATCCGCGAAATTTCATTTCTTGAATATACAGATATCGAAAAAAAAGGCCCACTGAAACTCATCTCGGCGCAGAAAATTTCCGCCGCGTCCCTGTCCTTGGGACTGATCTATCCGGCATTGGAGCGTGAAAGCCGCACGGGTCAAGTCTCGATGGATCAGGACCGTGTGACTTTGCAGTCGGCGGTGTTGAACACAGATGTGAAGGTCACCAAAAATTATGTGTTCCGCCGTTCCGGATATTCGGCGGATCTGTCGGTGACTTTCGAGAATATTTCCGGCAAGCCGCTGAATATCCAATATGAGCTTTTCGCCGGCTCGAGCATTCCGGCACGCCACAGCATTGACGCGCAGTATATCGAAGCTAATTTTTTCTCTTCAGGCATCAACAAAAGTGATCTAAGGCACATCAACGAATCCAAGCTCGGCAAACGGGTCGAAAGTCAGGGCTCTCTGGACTGGATCGCGATCAAGGACCGTCATTTTTCTGTCATCTTGAAACCCAAAGCCGACAAAACGTTCAGCGGTGTCGTTGAGGGCTTGGGCGATCAGCATTTTTCCGCGGCGCTTGTTTCTCCCAAGGTGTCCTTGCCTGTCTCGGGCTCGGTCACGCATGAATTTTTAGTTTACATGGGCCCCAACGATCTTGGCGAGCTTTTGCCTCTGGGCCTTGAGGATATCGTTAATTTTGGAAAGCTGGACCTGGTCGGGAAAATTTGTATCGGCGCGCTTGAAATGCTCCATAAAATTTTTAAAAATTATGGATTGGCGATCATTGCATTGACGCTTTTGATCAACCTGATCCTCTTCCCTTTCACGCGCCAGAGCATGCTTTCGATGAAGCGTATGCAGCAGATCCAGCCGTTGGTCGCCAAACTGCGCGAGCAGTGCAAGGATAATCCCCAGCGCTTGAATAAAGAAACGATGGAATTATACAAAAAACACAAAGTGAATCCCTTCGGCGGATGCCTGCCGATGCTTTTGCAGATGCCGGTATTCATCGCGCTCTACGTGGCGATCTCAAAATTTGTGCGTTTGATCGGCGCCGATTTTCTGTGGATCCATGATCTTTCTTCGCCGGATGTGGTGATGTTGCCGGTCTCTCTCCCCTTTCTCGGAAATCAGATCCACGCTCTGCCCCTCATCATGATCGCCGGCATGGTGCTCCAACAACGCTTGTCGAGCATGAGCATGGCCGGCCAGGATCCCGCGATGGCCCAACAGCAGAAAATGATGGCGATCATGATGCCGATCATTTTTGGGTTTATTTTCTACACGATGCCTTCAGCGCTCGTGCTTTATTGGCTCACCAATACGATCTTCATGACGTCGTATCAATTTTATTTAAAAAAATCTACCGCGACTTAAAACCTAAAAATGTCATTTCGAGGCCAAAGGCCGAGAAATCTCGCTGTTAAAACGAGATCTCTCGCTTTGCTCGAGATGACAAGTAAGAATAGATCATGATTCCTTCCGAAAAAAAATACGATGTCATTGTTGTGGGAGCAGGCCACGCGGGATGCGAAGCCGCGCTCGCAGCCGCGCGCATGGGCCACTCTACTCTCATGCTCACCATGAATATCGATTCCGTCGCGCAGATGTCTTGCAACCCCGCGATTGGCGGCATCGCCAAGGGCCACATCGTCCGTGAAATTGATGCGCTCGGCGGCGAGATGGGAAAAGTCACGGACCGCACCGGTATTCAATTTCGCA
>CAZBIH010000034.1:0-6269 GCA_964492015.1 uncultured Planctomycetia bacterium
CCAGCATAATACGCGACAAAGCAAGCATGCGCAGATACTCACTGCCGGTACGCCGCGGCATCGCCATCTCAGTGGACTCTGACTCAAAGCTCCAGGGAATGAAAGCGCGAAAACCGCCCGTCTCATCCTGAAGGCGCCGGTAAGCGTCAAAATGCTGCATACGCTCCAGGATCGTCTCCCCCAACCCGTACACCATCGTCGAGGTGCTTCTTAATCCCAGTTCATGGGATGTGCGATGCACTTCAAAATAATCCGCCACTTTTGTCTTCAGCGGGCTCACCGATTCACGGACACGGTCCACGAGGATCTCCGCGCCGCCGCCGGGCAGGCTGTTGAGACCGCGGGCTTTGAGGCGGGTTAAAACTTCGCGGATCGAAATGCGGGAAATTTTTGAAATATGCACCATCTCCGAAGCCGAGAGAGAATGGACCTGCACCTGGGGAAATTTTGCGTGAACGGACCCGATCAGGTCCTCATAGTATTCGATGCCAAGCTCAGGGTTGTGGCCTCCCTGCATAAGCACCTGCGTGCCGCCGATATCCACAAGCTCTTGGATCTTCTGGTAAATTTCTTCCTTGGTCCTGAGATAGCCCTCTTTAACATCGCCGGGGCGGCGGTAAAACGCGCAGAATTTGCACAGCGTGTAGCAGATGTTGGTGTAATTGATATTGCGATCGACAACAAACGTCGCCCGCCAGGATGCATCCGGATTTTTTCTTAAATTAAGCTCATGAGCGACCGAGCCCAGCTCAAAAAGACCCGCATTTTCATAAAGTTCAACCCCTTCCTCAAGGCTGACACGCGCGCCATCCAGCACCTTCTTCAAAATCTCATCAGTTTTCATGAAGACCCCCTCAAAACAGGCCTTATTATAGCTTTTTTGGGGGAGCGAATCCATATCCACAGAAGATAAGCTCCGTAGACGGCCAGGCCGATCAAAAGCAAAAAGGAGGGTCTTTTAAAATAAAAAAAGAGCCCTACCGACGTGTACAGAAGATTCCACAAAAGCGGGGCCGGAAATTCCGCCAGAATCAAGAATGGGAACGCCCACAACAGGTGATGCCCGTAAAAAGGCATGGAGTTCCCCAGATACATCGCCAAAAACATCCAGGAGACGGCACGACAAAGATCTTTGGCAGTTGGAGTTTTACGCAGTGCCAGCCACGTCAAAGCGGCCAAACAGTTAATGATAAAAAAATAGATGAAAAAACTGCGGACAACCTCGGGGCTTACCGAGAAATGCAAGCGCTCAAGAAAGGCATAGAATGCATACGGCACCGAATTTGTGTAAAACCAGCCGCTTCCCACCGCGGAAAAATAACTGACCGTCTGAGGACCCACCCAAAAAGGAAGATAAAACAAGAAGGTGATCGCTCCAAACACTGCCGCCGAACGGACAACGGCCCAGACCCAGGCCCCCGCGGACAGCGGCAGATGCTTGCGGCAATAATAGATCCCCATGGCGGGCAAAAGAATGATCGTCGTAAATTTGACAAGCACTGCCAAGGTAGCCGCCGCGACCGCCCAATAATATCGCCCTTTCAATAAAAGATAAAAAGCGCACAGAGATAAAAAGATCATTACGATGTCATTGTGCCCGTCGATCAGAAACTGATTGATCAGGTTCGGGTTGAGAGCAAAAAATGGAAGCATCCAGATACAATTATTAGGAGATACCAGCCGCGCGATGCGGCTAAAAATAAAAACTGCTCCGATCAAAAACGCCATCAAAAAAAATTTAAAGAAAAAGATGCTCGCCAAATAAGACTGGCCAAAAATAGTCGGCACGATCCATTGAATGCTCGCCCATAGAGGCCCGTAATTTTCAGGCAACTTCACCAGCCTTGTCCAGGTGGATAACGGCCAAAAGGGATCGTTGGGATATTCGCCGGGGGTTAAATAAGGGTTTTGATGATACACACCCAGGATACGCCCGCGCATCATGTATTCGTGAAGATCCCCCGAAAAGATCGGTGGCGACAAGCACAAAAAAATACCGGCTGCGACAAAAAGGACCCACTCCGCTCTAAGAAACGGCTGCTTTTCGCCTTTAGGCAGAAAAAATAGCGCATACGCAGCCAGCGAATTTAAAAAGATCAGATTGATCCAAAATCGAGGGTAGGGTTTTTGTGGAGGCAAATTTGCATCACCGAAATATTTACAAATAAAAATAAAAAAAACCATCAAAAGGATACTCGCGGCGTAATACCAGCTGCGTCCTCTGATAGAACGGAAAACCTTGCTCACTTGGGCGCTATCCGGCACACAACCACGGAATAGGTAAAAAAGTCTTTGATCCCGAAATAGTGCCGATCCACCGTAAAACCGGCAGCACCCAGGATCCTCTCGGCATGTTTTTTTGAAAGAAGGCGCGTGATCTCGTCGGGTTGAAGGATCAAGTTTTTCTTCATCACGCGATTTAAAATAAAATGCACACCTTTCATGAACCGCACAGTAAGCCCGTACTCCGGCGGCCAAAAAAGGACCAGCTTGCCCTCTGGCTTCAGCACCCGTTTAAACTCAGAAAGGATCTGAGCGATCTGTTCTTCAGTGAAATGCTCCATGACGCCCAAGTTGTAAATACCGTCAAAAACTCCCTCCGAAGACGGAATATCAAAAATACTGCCGCGCATCAGTTCACTGCGGTCCCCGTTGATCCTGCGGTAGTGCTCCAACGCGTGAGCTGAGATATCCAGAGCCGTGATACGCACCCATTGAGCGATGTCGGTATCCACCTGCCCGCTTCCACAGCCGGCGTGCAACACTTTGGCGCCGGACTTAAATTCACGGCGGATAAACTCATTCAAGAGAGGCCTTATGATGACGATGCGGTAAAATACCGCGATCAAATCGTAAAGCATCTTGCTCTTGTTCTCTTTTTTGCTCCAGTATTCGTCCCAGGCAACCTCATCCTTCGTTTTGATACTCGCTCCCCCAGCCGGCGCCAGCGGCGCGGCATACAAGTATTGATGTTGCTGAAAAGAGGTCATTCTCCAGGTTGTCCAAAGCCGGCGAAGACTTTGAACCATATCCGCAAGCTTCATTTTGGAGTGCCCATACGCTCGTTTAGGCATGCGGATCGGGACCTCACATATCTTGAACTTATTCAAGGAAAGAACATGCAGACTCTCAAAGAAAAAAGAGTACCCGGTAGAGATCACGCGATCAAACACCCCCTCAGGAATGCGGTCCAGCCGGTAAGAACGAAATGCTCCGGATGCGTCATAGGGCATTTTCAAGCAATACTTGGTCAAGAAATGCCCTGTGCGGGTAAGTATTTTACGAAAAAGGTTCCAGTCGGAAATGCTTTCGGGTTCCATATACCTCGACCCCACAATGATATCCGCCCCCAACGCCTCATTCAGAAAACGTGGGATCTCTCCGGGCTGATGCGAAAAATCGCAGTCCATCGTCACCAGCATCCGGTAGCCGCGCTGATAAGCCCAGCGGATCCCTTCGCGATGTGCACTGCCAATCCCCTGTTTTCCGGGACGATGGATCACGTGAACGCGCGAGTCTTCACGCGAAAGAGCCTCCAGCGCGGCCCCCGTCCCGTCCGGAGAATTGTCATCTAAAAATAGCATGTCCGCATTTAAGTTTAATTTTTTTATTTCCTGATAGATCAGCTCGACATTTTCCCGCTCATTGTAGGTGGGAGTGAAGATCAGCAAGGACCCCTGCCGGCCCGTCATGGCTTTCCCACCAAAGCGGGATCCGGCATAAATTCTATCTGCGGAATTGAAGAAAGAAGGTTCAAACGGGCTGCTTCTTCAAAAAACCCCCTCATCCCTTTCTGCAGATCAACATTAAAACCGTAAGAAAGATGGGAGAAATAATCTATCAGAACCTCCTTGGAAAGCCCGGTAGATGTGCAAGCTCGATCTAAAATTTCTGACAAATGCGACTGCCCCCAGCGTTTTGACTCAAGCAGTGCGCTCAACGCCTTGGCCGCCCCCTCCGGATCTCTCCGGAAAAAGTCACGCCGCACAACCCAGACCGCGAAAACAAAAGGCTCCCCGGTGCGGGCACGCCATTCCTCCGCCAAATCCGTGACGATCAGCCCTGAACTTTTATATTTTTGCCGCATCAAAAGTGCCTGATCTCCAATAACCAGCGCAGCATCCGCCGAACCCAGAAGATCATCCTGCTCATCACCACCCAAAACGATCTGGGGTGTAAAACCATAAAAAGAACGGCAAATGATCTCCAAGAGAACCGGGGTGGTCTTCCCTTGCCCACTGGCCAAAATACGCTTACCGGAAAGTTCCCTCAAAGGATACCGGCTAAAAAGCAACACACTCTGAACACCGCTTTCCGAACTAATAGAAAGATCCGGTAAAACAAAAAAAAGCTCCCGGTGTTTCGCATACCAAAACGATGAGATAGGGCCCAGATCAATGACGCCCGACAGCATCTTCTGATTCAGATCTGAGGGAAAGCCGGAAATAAACTGGGCCTGAGGAAGAGATATTTTGGAGTCTAAGAGCCCCAAATCTACCGGCAAAGAGTTGATGTAAGAAATGGACCCGAGGCGCAAATTTGTCAGGCCACCAGACATTCTTTTTGAATGGGCGTGTAGGTGCTATTCACCTCGACCGGTTCTCCGTGACAAGCCTTGATCATCGCCACCAGCTCATCATGAGTAAATCCTTTGGAGGTGGACCCCGCCGCTCGCGCGATCGTCTCGTCAAAATTGGTCCCGCCCAAGTCGTCCACACCGAACTGAAGCGCCACATGCATCAATTTCTCATCCACGTAATTCCAGAGCTGACGAATGTGAGAAAAATTATCAAGCACAAGACGTGCCGTACCAAGCACCTGCAGGTCCGTGATGCCGCTTGTGGGAGGAAGGTGGTAAGTTTCGGAGAGCTCATTGTTGCCATTCTGGAATGCCAGCGGCACAAAAGCCAAGAACCCGCCGGTCTCGTCCTGGACACGGCGTAAGCGCATCATATGGTCGACACGCTCTTCGGGTGTCTCAATGTGGCCGTAAAGCATCGTCGCGTTGGAACGTAAACCTGCCGCATGAACGGCTCTATGAACATCCAACCAGCGATCCGCATCGATCTTGGAACCGCAGATGATCTTGCGTGCCCGCTCGGCAAATATCTCAGCGCCGCCGCCAGGCACTCCACCCAAACCCGCCTCAACAAGAAGTGAAATAACCTCTTCGACTGAAATTTTCTCAAGACGCGCGTAGAAATCAAGCTCCACCGCCGTAAAACCCTGGATCAAGACACCCGGGCACGTTTTTTTAATGCGGCGCAGCATTTGTTCATAATAGTCCAGCTTAAGATCCGCGTGCAATCCGCCGACAATATGAACTTCCCAAACACCATGTTTGGCCGCGGTCAATACGCGCCGCTCGATCTCCTCAAGGGCGAGCACATAACCGGCCTCGTCGCGCTTGCCCTTTGCCCACGCGCAAAACTTGCATTCGAGAACGCAGATATTGGTGTGGTTGACGTTGATGCTGTGGGTGAAATGGGCCTTGTTACCATGCATTCTCTGTTTGACAAAATTGGCCATGGCGCCCAATTCGCGTAAATTTTTGGTCTTGATGAGGCGAACGCCATCCTCCTCGGAGAGACGAATGCTGGCTTTGACTTTGGTGAAAATATCGGAGAATTCTTTGATGAACTCCATAATTTTTGTATTTTACCCTATTCCGCCGCTTCCCGCCAACGTTTAAAGAGCTTGTGTTCTATCTTCAAAAGATCCAAAACCCGCCCCAGCGTGAAGTCAACCATCTCCTCCACCGTTTTGGGTTTATGATAAAAAGCGGTCGTCGCCGGCACAATATGGACGCCGATCTCCGATAGATAAAGCAGATTTTTCAAATGAATGGGGCTTAAGGGGCTCTCGCGAGGAACAAGGATAAGCGGCCTGCGCTCTTTGATGGAAACACTGGCAGCCCGGTGGATGAGGTTTGTCGTAATGCCATGCGCGATGGATGCGACACTCGACAGACTGCAGGGCACCACCACCATCGCATCGATCTTGGATGAACCGCTGGAAACGCGGTCCGCCATATCTTCCGCAGGAGACACATTGAGATTTTTTGGGTTTCCGTAATGCTTCAAAAAATTAGTTCTGATCTCCGGGTGAGTATTTCCCAGGAACAGATCGCGTTCCTCACCAAACACTTCCACTGCGTGCGCGCTTAAAATGACATTCACCTCGTGCCCGCCCTCGACGAGATGCCGCACAAACCTCTCCCCGAGAATAGCTCCGCTGGCGCCGGTGATCCCTACGATAATATTTTTCAT
>CAZBIH010000034.1:6369-9905 GCA_964492015.1 uncultured Planctomycetia bacterium
CCTTCCCCCTCTTTATTTCTCCGCCATGGGCGGATCCGCCTCTGGCGGAAAAGAGGGGGTTAGGGGGAGTTAGAATAAGTCTAGAAAAGTGAACGCCAACAACAATATTCCGATCCACCCATTGATCGTAAAAAAAGCGGCGTTGATATGCGACAGATCCCCGTCGCCGATGAGCCGATGCTCCAATTGAAGAAGTCCCGCGACGATCAAGACCCCGGTCCAGTACAAGATACCAAGCCCCAGCACCACGCCAAAAACTGCCAAAAAGAAAACGGTCGCCCAATGGCAATACTCCGAAATTTTTAGTGCCTGGGCAGCTCCAAAGCGTACCGGGACCGAATGAAGCTTATGCGCGCGGTCAAATTCGGTGTCCTGAAGTCCGTATAAAATATCAAACCCCGCCACCCAAAAAAGAACAGCCAGGGAGAGAAAAAGGGGCTGCCACGCCATTTGCCCGCTCACCGCGATCCATCCACCCAGCGGCGCTATCGCCAGCACAGCGCCCAGGGTCCAATGGCAGAGAAAACTGAAGCGCTTGACGTAGTGATAACCGGTCAGAAGCAAAAGCGCGATGGGAGACAACTTAAAACAGAGCGGGCCAAGCTTATAAGCCGCAATAAAAAAAACGACGAGCGACAACGCTGCCAGCACCCACGCGGACACAAGGCTCAACTCGCGCGTTACCAAAGCCCTGTTCCGGGTACGCGGATTTTGGGCATCGATCTTAACATCGAGGATGCGGTTCAAGGTCATCCCTGCTGTGCGCGCACCCACCATCGCGAGGGTCACCCAGATAAAAACACCCCACCCCGGCCAAGACCTTTGGGCCAGCATCATTCCCAAATACGCGAACGGCAGGGCAAACATCGTATGCTCGAATTTGACCAGTTCAAAAAATTTTGCGATCTTGCCCATTCACCACCTATTTGTCATTCCCGAAATGTTTAATCGGAAATCAGGTCTATGTACGATCCCCGATCAAGGAATTCGGGGATGACATTGTCTTTACCCTTCAATGATCGGGATCATTCGATCCACGTGCGTAACGCTCAAAACTTTTTTCACATTTTCATTCGGCTTAAAAAGAGACAGTTGGACCTTTCGCTCAACCGTAGCTTTGGTTAAATTGATCAAAACACCGACCGCCGAGGAATCAATGTAATCGATCGCCGAAAGATCGAGCCATAACTGCTTTGTTTTTATTTTTTTTAAAATTTCAGAAAATTTACTTTCCCCTTCAATAGCGGCCATTCCCTCAAATATCCCTGAAAGCCTCACCATCGTCAACCCAGGATCAAGGACCTCGGCTTGGATCGAAAGATCGCTCATGAAGGGATCCCAAAGCTTCCCCACATCGCGTCAACTTTTTTCTTTGTGGCGTCATCCATTTCGATCTCCTCGGGCCAAACACGCTGATAACCCTCCTCTTTCGTCTTGGTGGTCGCGTCAATGCCAAGCTTGGATCCAAAATCCCTCTGGGGTGAGGCATGGTTCAAGGTATCCACCGGGCCCTCAACAAAAAAGAGGTCACGCTTAGGATCAATGTTATTAAACACCGCCAACGCCACAGCTGAAAGGTCATGCACGTCGACGCTTTGATCCACCACGATCACGACTTTGGTGAATGAAAGCTGTCCCAGCCCCCAGATCGCGTGCGCGACTTTCTTGGCTTGATGCGGATAATTTTTTTCGATGGAGACAATGACGGCGTTGTTGAACGTCCCCTCCATGGGGAAATTCATATCGACAAGTTCCGGCAGCTGCTTTTTTAAAATAGGTAAAAATGTCTTCTCGATCGCCTTGCCCATATAGTAATCCTCCATTGGCGGCTTTCCGACAATTGTTGTGAAATAAATTGGCTCTTTCCGCATCGTGATGCACTGCACATGAAAAACAGGAAATGGTTCGATGGGCGTGTAAACTCCGGTGTGATCCCCAAACGGTCCCTCTTCCCGCGAGACCTCCGTGTCAACATATCCCTCGAGCACAATTTCACTCTCCGCCGGCACTTCCAGGTCCACGGTCTTGCATTTGACCAACTCAACCGGCGCTTTTCTTAAAAAACCGGCGAAAAAAAACTCATCCAACCCGTAAGGCAAAGGTACCACCGCTGAAAATGTCGTCGCTGGATCCGATCCGATCGCGACGGCCACCTCGATCTTGCCGCCCCCCCGCTTTTTTTTCTCAAAATGGATGGCCCCGTCTTTTTGGGTCTGCCAATGCATCCCGCAATTTTGCTCATCATAGACGTGCATGCGGTACATCCCAACATTGCGATTGCCCGTCTGCGGGTCCTTGGTGATCACCATCGGGAATGTAATGAAACGCCCCCCGTCCTGCGGCCAGCATTTTAAAATGGGGATCTCGGAAAGTTTGATATTCTCCCGGATGACAATTTCCTGGCAAGGCCCGGACGAAACAATTTTTGGCGGGATCTTCGAAAGATCGATCATTTTTCCTAAAAGATTAATTTTTCCTGAAAAAGTTTTGGGCACGCCTTTCAACTCAAGAAACTCTGTGATCTCAACCGCCGTTTCGTCGATACGGCCATTCTCAGAACCCATCGCCAGCGCCATGCGTTTGTAAGACCCCATCGCGTTGATGAGGACTGGCATCTTAGAGCCCTTCACATTCTCAAACAAAAGCGCCTTCCCGCCCCCCGGCATCTTAGACACACGGTCCGTGATCTCGGTGATCTCAAGCTCGGGATCCACCAATACCTTGATACGGATCAGCTCCCCTTCTTTTTCAAGCAGGCTGATAAAATCGCGGAGGTTTTTGAGGCCCGGTTTCATTTAGCTGCCTGATACAACACGATCGATCCCATCATGAATTTTCTCACTTTAGTTTGTTTGAATCCTGCCGTTTCCAATTTTTTAACAAAATCGGGTGGCTTCACAAAACGTTGGGCTGAGGCGGTGAGGTAATCCACCGGATAATCTTTACCGAATAAAATTTTGCCATACAACGCCACAACGGTATGCATGTAAAACTGCCAGAGCCCTCGCTGGATCGGATTGGACGGCTCTGTGATATCCAAAAAACTGATCTGCCCTCCGTCCTTTAGCGACTGATAGACGCCCTTGAGGACCCAATCAATATTTTCATAAATATTCCTCAGCACGAATCCGGACACCACCAGATCATAACACTCACGCTCCATCGGCAGATCTTCGGCTCGTCTCTTGAGAAAAGTGACTTCGGAATCCCGTAGACGGGGATTTTTTTGAAGGCGCTCAGCAGCGCGCTCGAGCATTTTTTCGGAGAAATCGATCCCCACGATCTGGGTCCCATGATTGGGAAAACGGCTCGCAGCCATGAGGGACAAGTCCCCCGTTCCGCAGCCCAGATCCAACATACGCATCCCCTCTTTCAGAGGTTCCAACGCTTTTTTGCGCCAGGCCGAATCCTGCCCAAAACTCGTCAGGCGGTTGAACAGATCATACCGGCCCGAAAGCCGGTCAAACATATCCTGAATATACTGAGAATCTGGCTTTTGAGGAATGTCCATAAGAAGCCACTATCCTACTATGGCG
>CAZBIH010000034.1:10005-13071 GCA_964492015.1 uncultured Planctomycetia bacterium
CCTAACTCGAAGAAACCAAGGTTGCTTCCCCGGCCCCGTTGGAATGGGTCGTTTGAAGCTGTTTTTTTTCGGAGAATTTGACCGAGACCACGCGGCTGACGCCTGTCTGCGCCATGGTGATGCCGTACATCGCGTCGGCCAGGTTCATGGTCTGTTTGTTGTGGGTGATGAGGATGAATTGGGAGCCGACGATGAATTCCTTGAGCACATTGCAAAAACGCTCGACGTTGGTCTCATCCAGCGGCGCGTCAATTTCGTCCAAGATGCAGAATGGGCTTGGTTTGACCTTGAACAGCGCGAACATGAGTGCCGTCGCCGTGAGCGCTTTTTCGCCGCCCGACAACAAGCTGATCGTCTGCAGTTTTTTGCCCGGAGGCCTTGCCACGATCTCAATGCCGCTCTCGAGCACATCCTCCTGGTCTAAAAGCACAAGCTCCGCCATCCCGCCGTGGAACAACAATTTGAAATATTCGGTGAAATACTGCTGGACCTTCGCGAACGTCTCGGTAAAAAGCTCGCGGGTCGTGCGATTGATCTTTAAGATCGCTTTGTGAAGGTCTTCCTTGGCTTTGATCAGGTCCTGTTCCTGCTGGGTCAGAAATTCAAAACGCGCCTTCATCTCCGAATGCTCTTCGATGGCGACAAGATTCACGGGGCCCATTTTGTTGAGCTTCTCCCGGTGTTTCTGGATCTGTTCCCGCGCTTCCTCAAGATTCAAAGGTGCGCCGTTACCCTCCAGCGCGGCTTGAGCCTCCGCTTGCGTCTGAGCGATCTCACCCTGAACCAAAAGGTCGATCTGATAAGCATTGAAAATTCTCTCCTTCAAACGGTCGATCGCAAAACCGACCTGAGCGCCCTCCATCTGAGTTTCATGAAGTTTGCGGCGCGTCTCATCCAGCGACCGGTGATTGGCCTGCTGTTCGGCATGGAGGGTCTCCAATTCCAGTGCCGCGTCCTCGCGCTCCAAGCGCAAAGATTCCATCTGCCTTAAGATCTCATCACGCTCAAGCGTCACACGCGACAGATCCGCGTCCAGCGACTGATTCTCGATCTCAAGCGCTTCCTTTTTGGATCCGGCTTCTTGCGCCTCTTTTTCGTAGGAAACCGAAAGTTCCTCCTGCGTCTTTTTGGATTCCAAGATCCAGGACTTATCTTTTTCGATCTTCTCGCGGCGGGCGGCGTAAGCGCCTTGGCGCGAACGGGTCTCGGCGAGCCTCACCAGAAGAGCCTCTCTCTCACCGGTTTTATTTCTTACCGACATCTCAAGATTTAAAATAGATCCGCGCAAGGATCTCTCTTGCGCTTCGGCACCGGCGGATTCGGTGGCGAGCGACGCTTCGTTTTGGATAAAACGTTCGCGGTTCCCTGCGAGGCCTGCGATCTCCCCGGCTAAAAATTCGAGCGTCTCATCGAGCTTGGATCTGCGGCCCTCGATCGAAGCGCGCTTCTCGCGCTCATCCGCGTGCGATTCCTGAAACCGAAGAATATCCTCAGCGAATGTCTTGATCTCCGCTTCCAGGCGCGCGTCTTCCTGTGTGCCGATGTTTCCGGCGAATTGTGACAGAAGTTCTTTGATCTTTTCTTTGAATTGGCGGATACGGCCCCAAAAACCGGAATCCTGCGCTCCCAAAGCTCCGTTGGCCTCTCCCAGGACAGAGTCGGCCTCGGCCATTTCCCGCGCGATCGCCGCCTTCTGGGTTTCAAGACTCTCGATGCGCGCGGCCAGCGAGGCGCCTTGAGCGCGCACTTGGGCAAGCTCCGATCGATGCTTTAATTTCCCGGAAGCCGCGTCTTCCTGCGCCTGCCGCAGGGCTCGGGATTCGGTTTCCGCCGACTTTGAAAAATGATCGATCGCCTGAAACTCCGTCTCGGCCGTTCCTAAAAATAAAAGTCCCTCGGCCTCTTCCTTAGCCGCTTCCTCAAACTGAGCCGACAAGAGGCTGTGCTCCGCCATGAACTCTTCAACCCTTTTACGAGCGCTCTCGATCTGACGCAGCAGATTATCGCGGCGCTCGACCAATTCCCCCATGCGTTCGCGGTTCAAAAGAATACGGTCCTGGTCTTTACGCATCTGTCCGGACGCCAGCATCTCGCGCGAAACATTTTCTTGGAGCGAACCCTCCAACCGATCTAAACCTATTTTCTTATCACTATAAATGCGATCCAGCTCTTCAGCGCGCGCATCGCTCTCCGTCTCCTTAAAAATAAGCTCCTCGGCCTGACGGATCTTTTCCTGCCGCTCATTCTCAAATAGAGAAAATTCACGGTACCCGATAGACAATTCTAGATTTTTTAATTTTTCAAACTCAACTTTATACGCTTCGGCTTTTTTCGCCTGCCGCTCAATGGATCCGATCTGGCGCTTCACTTCTTGGATAATGTCGTTAACGCGCAAAAGATTTTGGTCGGTCTGCTCCAATTTTCTTAAGGCTTCTTTCTTCTGGGATTTAAATTTGGTGATGCCTGCGGCCTCTTCGAAAATCACCCGCCTCTCATCCGGCCGTGAATTCAAGATCACGTCCATCTTCCCCTGCTCAATGATGGAGTAGCTTTCCGTCCCAATACCGGTGCCCATGAGAAGTTCGTGCACGTCACGCAGGCGCACGTTATTTTTATTGAGGAGATATTCGCTCTCGCCCGAACGGTAAAGCCGGCGTGAAATGGTCACTTCGTCGTAATCGATCGGAAGGATGCGGGTTTGGTTGGAAAGGGTTAGAGAAACTTCGGTAAAATTGAGGGCTTCCTTGGCGGAACTGCCGTTGAAGATCACATCTTCCATGCTCGAGCCGCGAAGCGACTTAGCGCTCTGCTCGCCGAGCACCCATCGGATGGCATCCGAAATATTGGATTTGCCGCAGCCATTGGGCCCGACGATCGCCGTCACACCCGCTTCAAAATCGAGGGTCGTCTTATCGGCAAAAGACTTAAAGCCTAGTAGCTCGAGTCGCTTAAAATACAAGGCTTCCCCCTGTTAAAAATAGTTAAACACTGTTAATCCTTGGACCTATACTTGTGGCCTATACGAAGAAATATACAATAGGTGGGATTAAAATGGAAGAGGTATTT
>CAZBIH010000035.1:0-13045 GCA_964492015.1 uncultured Planctomycetia bacterium
TACCCCCCCCAGCCTCCTCTGTCTAGTTAAAAACAGGCCTCTATTCCCGCAACCTCGCCCTATTTTAACCTTCATGCTACAATATCGAGCTATGAATCCACCGATCAAAGTCGCCGTCATCGGCCTGGGAAGGCTGGGTGCCCGCCATGCCGAGGTTTATTCCAAAATGTCTGGAGTCCATTTAGTGGGCGTCTGTGACACCCATGAAGACCGCGCTCAGGAAGTGGCGGATCTCTGCCACACCAAGGCTTTTACCGATTATCGCCGGCTTCGCGGGCTCATCGACGCCGCAAGCATTGTCGTCCCATCCAAGATCCACTACAAATTATCCAAAGACCTTCTTGAAAACAACATCCATCTTCTGATCGAAAAACCGATCACCACCAAACTGGCCGACGCCGACAAGCTTCTGGCTCTGGCCAAAAAAAAGCGGCGGACCATCCAAGTCGGCCATATCGAGCGTTTTAATTCGGCGATCCGCACGATCAAAAGCATCATCAAAAACCCGCGCTTCATTGAATGCCATCGCGTGGGCCCCTACGATCCACGCGTCGCGCGCACCGGCGTGACGCTGGACCTGATGATCCACGACATCGATATCGTCCTGGACCTGGTCAAGGCTCCCATCAAGAATGTCGAGTCCGTGGGTGCCTTCATCCTCTCCGAGACCGAGGACATCGCCAACGCGCGCATCCATTTTGGAAATAACATCGTCTGTGATCTGACCGCCAGCCGCATGAGCGCCGAGGTCACGCGAAAGATCCGCATCTTCCAGGACAACGCCTATATTTCAATGGATTATGTGAAGCAGGAAGCGTTCATTCACACCAAAAAAAATGGACGGCTTCATCAGCAAAAGATCGACATCACCCGCCAGGATTCACTCAAAGCCGAGCTCTCTGATTTCATTGACTGCATCCGGAACAAAAAACGCCCTCTGGTCTCAGGAGAAGAAGGCCGCAACGCGCTGGCCTTAGCACTTCGCATCACCCAGCAGATCAAACGAGAAAAAAATTCGATCAAGTTTTAACCGGATGCGGGAACTCTAAAACATGCCTGACAAAAAAATTTACGTGATCGCGGGCGAAGCTTCCGGCGATATGCACGGCGCGCGGCTCATTGAGGCGCTGAAGATCTTTTCAAAAGACCCACTCAAGATCTACGGCGTCGGGGGCGACAAGATCCGCGACACGGGTGCTCAAGATTTTTTTGACCTGGCCCATTTTCACGTGACGGGTATCACCCAAGCCATCCGCAAGATCTCCGCCTATAAAAACGCGGCCAACCGGATCCTAGACAGCATCCACAAAAGAAAACCGGATGCCGTGATCCTCATCGACAACCCGGGGTTCAATCTCTACTTGGCCCAGAAGATCAATGAGCTTCAGATCCCCGTCATTTATTACATCTCCCCCCAAATCTGGGCCTGGAAAAAGAACCGGATCTTTAAAATTAAAAAGACAGTGCGCAAAATGCTCGTGGTTTTCCAATTTGAAAAAGCGCTCTATGAAGAATACAGCGTCCCCGTAGCGTTCGTCGGCCATCCGCTCAAAGACAGTATCCGAAAAAATGAGGATTGCGTCCCCTCGCGTTCTATTTCACTTCTGCCGGGCTCACGAAAAAATGAGGTCAGCGTCCTTCTGCCCATCCTTCTCGACGCCGCGGAAAAAATAAGCGCCCGCTTCCCGGATATTATTTTTAAACTGATCCAAGCCCCGACGCTTTCGGCGGAATATTACGGTCAATTTTTGAAAAATAGAAAAATTCCTCTGGAGCTTATCGATAAGGACCCTCAGGAAACCATCCAGGCAAGCCTCCTGGCGCTGGTCTGCTCCGGCACCGCGACACTGGAATGTGCGCTTTTGGGCACTCCCATGATCATCACCAACCGCGCCGGCCTCATCACGTACCTGGCCGCCCGTGCGTTGCTCCGTATCCCCTACCTCGGCCTTCCGAATCTCATCCTGGACCGGATGGCAATGCCCGAACTTCTGCAGTACGACGCCACACCCGAAAACTTCGCGAAAAAAGCCATCGAGATCCTCTCCGACCTTTCGCTTCAGGAAAAAATGAAAAAAGACCTCTCGGAGATCTCGGAAAAATTAGGGCACGGCGGCGCCGCGGAGAATGCGGCTCGGGAAATTTTAAGTTTTCTGGAATAAGCTTAGTGTGTCATTTCGAGCAAAGCGAGAAATCCCATAAAAGCGAGATTTCTCCTCACTTCGTACGTCGAAATGACGGGGGTTCTAGAGGACCGGCAAGTACTTTTCTAATTCAAAACTCGACACTTCAGCGCAATATTTGCTCCACTCGATCTTCTTGTTCTCAATGAGTGAATGGAAAATGTGTTCGCCGAGCGTGTCCCTCAAAAACTGACTGCTTTGAGCGATCGTGATCGCCTCCCCTAGGCTCTGCGGTAGCGTGCGGATACCGCGCTTCTTGCGGTCGGACTCCGTCATTTCAAACGCGCTCTGTTCCACCGGCTCCGGAAGTTCTAAACCCTGCTTGATCCCTTCCAGCCCCGCCGCCAACATCACGGAAAACGCCAAATAAGGGTTGCAGGCCGCGTCAGCCGTGCGCAATTCAGCACGCACACCGCTCTCATAACCCCGCTTGTAGGCCGGCAAACGTACCAGCGCCGCGCGATTATGCTTGGCCCAGTAAACATACACCGGCGCTTCATAGCCGGGGATCAATCTCTTGTAGGAGTTAACCCATTGGTTAGTGACGATGGTCATCTCGGGCGCATATTTCAAGAGCCCCGCCACATACTGACGGCCGAGCTTTGACAGATGATTTTTGTCATTTTTATCATAAAACAAATTCACATCGCCCTTAAAAAGCGACTGATGCACATGCATCCCGCTGCCGTTCTCATTTTTAAGAGGCTTGGGCATGAACGTCGCGTAGACTCCGTTCTTCATCGCGATCTCTTTGACGACCAAACGATACGTGATCGCGTTGTCCGCCATTGTGAGCGCGTCGGTGTAGCGCAGATCGATCTCGTGCTGGCTGGGCGCCGCTTCATGATGGCTGGATTCCACGCCGATCCCCATTTCTTCGAGCGTCAGCACCGTCTCGCGCCTTAAGTCGGAACCCGCATCCAGAGAAGTCAGGTCAAAATAGCCGCCTTGATCAAGAGTTTTAGTGGATTCCGAATTTTGAAAATAGAAAAATTCGATCTCAGGCCCGACATAAAAAGTATAGCCCAGATCCGAAGCTTTTTTGAGATTGCGCTTCAGGCACTGTCTTGGGTCCCCGTCGAACGGCACTCCGTTGTTATCCACAATATCAGCGAACATACGCGCCACCGCGTTCTCCTTGGGGCGCCAGGGCAGGACCTGGAAAGTAGACGGATCCGGAAGCGCCCGCATGTCCGATTCTTCATTTCGCGCGAAACTCTCGATCGCGGAGCCGTCAAAAAATTTGCCCTTATCCATCGCCTCCGCCAGCTCATCGATGGTGATCGCGAAGCTTTTCAAAAGGCCCAGCGTGTCGCAAAACCACAGACGGATGAATTTGACGCCGTCTTCCTGAGCTTTCTTGAGCACAAAGTCCTTCCCTTGGCGGCTGGAAAGATTACGGGAAGAGTAAGTTTTCTGTTTTTTTAGTTTGGCCATTGGATTGTACCCTTTTAGTCCGAAATAAATTTATATCCGATGTTGCGGACGGTTTCAATAAAAGTTGATGATTTTCCCTCGATCTTGGAACGCAAGCGGCGGATATGCACGTCTACCGTGCGTGTGCCGCCGTAATATTCATATCCCCAGACTTTATTTAAAAGCACCTCGCGGGTAAAAACAGTGCCGGGATTGGTGCACAAAAATTTTAAAAGTTGAAATTCGGTGAACGTCAGATCGATCTTTTTCTCGCCGATCTTGATCTCGTACTTGGCGACATCAATGGTGATCTTGCCGCGCTGGATCACATTTTTTTGGTCGATCTTGTGGACGCGCCGGAACAAAAGCTGAATGCGACTCACAGCCTCCGCCGTCCGTAGAGGCCGGTAAAGCACTTCCTGAATTCCCGAGGGAAGATCCGCCGTCTTCATTTCGCTTTCATCCATCAAGAGTACGATCGGCGTATCTTGCGTCTGCGGTTCTTTTTTTAGGCTGTAATAGAGGTCCATGATCTCAAAATAGGAGGCTTTGGGATTGATCACGATCACGTCCGGGCCTTTTTCAACGATGACGCTCATGGGAATAGCGTTATGAGAGACAAGGCTTAAAGCAAAATGGGTCTCTTTTTTAAGGGTTTCTTTGAGGAGCAGGCCCTGCTTATTTTCATCGCCGATAATTAAAATGCTTCCGATCATTAGTGACCTCTACATCCCTACAATTGTGATGTCTTCTTTATCCGCGGCTTCCAGGAGATGATCTTTAAAGATGAGGATCGCCTTCCCTGCCTCGACCCCCAGGACCCGCGAGGAACCAGCCTTCAAAGCTTCTAGTGTATCACGCCCGACGCAAGGCAGGTCAAACCGCAGGTTTTGGTTGGGTTTAGAAACTTTGACCACGACCGCCTCCCCCTGTCCCAGAAGCCCCCCACGCTTGATCGCGTTGTCCGTGCCCTCGATCGCCTCCACCGCCAAAACAACCCCTTTTTTGACCACGACCGTCTGGCCGATATCCATTTTGCCGATCCCTTTGGCGATGTTCCATCCAAAACGCAGATCTTCCCACTCTGCGGGAGAAGGTTTGCGGCGGGTCAGCACCCCTTTGGGGGCCATGGCACTTTTTAAAAAAATTTTTGGGTCCAAGATCGAGATCCCGCATTTTATTTTCAAAAAAACCTGAAACACCCGGAGCAGGTGGTCATCGCCTTTGTTCTTAGAACTGAAGATCAGGCTTTTGGCAGCCGTATCCATTTTGAAATCGGGATTATAAATTTCTTTTTTGGGGACGCCGCCGGCAAGCATGACCTGCTTGATCTTTTTTTCCTTAAGGAGAGAAATAAGTTTTTCCAGCTCTCCCAGCCCCACCCAGTGGATCTCCGAAACAAACTCCACGATCCGGGGTTCAGCACAGCCTTCGATCCCGAAAGCGATCACTTTTTTCCCTAAAGATGCCGCGGCCATGGAAAAAAGGACGGGAAATTCTCCTTTTCCGGCGACGAGGCCTATCGGAGCTTCAGAGATCATCAGGCCTCATCCGGCTCTTCGCGCAAAACAGAGCCGGCCCGCGCGACACCCCGTCTGGAGCTCTTCACAAAATGGATCAAATGGCCGATCTCGGGATGATCAGGAAATTCTTTCAAGACTTCTTCAATGCCGGTGGATAATTTTTTCCCGGAGGCCAAAAGCATTTTGAGCGCCTTGCGGATGACCAAGCGATCCTCCGGTGAAAATCCGGCACGCTTTAAGCCCACGGCATTGGTTCCGTAAAAAGAAGTGGGGTTTCCATCACAGGTTGAAAAAGGGGCCGCGTCCATGACCGCCTTGGACAAACCGCCGATCATCGCGTATTTGCCTATGCGCACAAATTGATGGATCCCGCTCAAGCCCCCGATCGTGGCATGGTCTTCGACCGTCACGTGCCCCGCCAGAGCGACACCATTGGCGATCGTAACCTCATCGCCGATCTGGCAATCATGCGCGATATGTGTATTCATCATGATAAAATTTTTGTTGCCGATCCGCGTCGTATTTCCTTCCTCCATGGCGGGATTCATCGTGACGTATTCACGGATCAGGTTGTCGTCGCCGATCTCCAGATAACTTTTAAGCGGTAATTTCCGTATCTGGGGCGGCGACCCGAGACAGGCATAAGAATAAATATGACAGCGCTGGCCTATCCGTGTGTACCCATCGAGAGTGACATGGGGCTCTATCTTTGTGTCTTTGCCGACCGTCACATGAGGGCCGATGATCGAATAAGCTCCGACTTGAACCCCCGAAGCCAGCTCGGCTTTCGGATCGACAAGAGCGGTGGCGTGAATTTTTGCCAAACTAATCTCCCAGCGTAAACATGATCTCGGCACTGCAAGCTTCTTCGCCGTTCACCGACGCGACGCCCTTAACCAGGCCGATCTTAGACTTCATTTTGATCACTTCAACTTCAAGCCTCAGCTGATCACCCGGTATTACCATGCGCCGGAACCGCGCCTCATTCACCGCCACAAGATACGCCAGCTTTTGCCTGTTTTCACTGCGGGAGAGCATCATCACGCCCCCGGTCTGAGCCAGCGCTTCGATCATCAGGACTCCCGGCATCACCGGCTTTTGAGGAAAATGGCCTTGAAAAAAAGATTCGCTTAAACTGACATTTTTAAGTCCCACCACGCGAGTCTCGCTCATTTCCAAAATACGGTCCACAAGCAAAAAAGGATAGCGGTGCGGGAGGATCTTTTTGATCTGTTCACTGTCGAACAAATACCCTCTGGGCTTTTCTTGTTTTTTATTTTCCATCTTCTCTTTGCCTCCTGATCGCCTGCACAAGTTTACGGTTGAGCGAATGGCCGCTGCGGATCCCAATGACTTTTCCGAGCACCGGAAAACCCAAAAGACTTAAGTCCCCGATCACGTCCAAAACTTTATGCCGCGCGCACTCATCCGGAAAACGCAGATCCTTCTGGTGAGAACCGTCCGGTGACACAACAATGTTATTCTCCTGGGAGCCTCCGAGGCCAAAACCCCTCGCCTTCAAAGACTTGGCTTCCTGGGCCGTACAAAAAGTTCGGGAGGGCGCGATCTCTTTGGCGAAAGTCTGCGGAGAAACCGTAAACTCCACTTTTTGATTCCTCAAACCCGGATAGTTATAATCCAGAACATAACTGACCTCAAATTTTCCGGATGGATAGATCGAGATCACTTTTTCTTCTTCATAGCAAAATAAAGGCTCCTGTATCCGGTAAGCCTGTTTCTTTTTTTTCTGATCCTTTAAGCCTAGCTCTTTTAAAATTTTTACAAATGGCGCGGCGCTCCCATCCACCCCCGGAATTTCATCCCCGCGCACATCCACCGCAAGATTGCTGATCCCCAGCCCGTAGATCGCCGCCAAAAGATGTTCGACGGTGAGCACCCTTAAAGCGCCATTACCGATGGCACTGCACCGCGCGACATCGTCCGTCACAAAAACCGAAGGATCTTTCCCCAAAACCCCGATAGAAATACCATTTTTAAAAAAATGAACCCCTGCATCTGGGCTGGCAGGCTTAAAAAAAACCTGCGCCATCTTTCCCGTATGCAGACCGATCCCAGAAAGGCTTCCCTCTTTTAAAATTGTCTTTTGAGTGTCTTTCATGTCTCTTTATTTATTTTCTTTTTCATCTCCGCCACATCCTTGAACAGATCCGGCAATCTGGAGATGAACGCAAAAAGCCTCTTCTGCTCCCCAATAGGTTTCGCGGGACTTCCCAGCATGATCGCTTTGGCCGGAACAGGCTTGGTCACTCCGGCGCCCGCGCCCACGATCGCGTGATCTCCCACGGTGATATGGCCCACGAGGCCCGCCTGGCCCGCGATGATCACGTTCTTGCCAAGCTCCGTGGAACCGGAGATCCCGGCTTGAGAAACAATAAGGCTGTTGGGCCCGATGATCACATTGTGCGCGATCTGCACCAAATTATCGATCTTGGTCCCTTTTTGTATCCAAGTCTTTTGAAACCGGCCGCGGTCAATGCACGCGTTGGCGCCGATCTCAACGTCTTCTTCGATCAACACAAAACCAGTATGTGGGATCTTTTCATGCCCCTCTTCGTTGGATTCGTACCCATAGCCGTCACTGCCGATCACGGCACCGCTATGAATGATGGTGCGGTCCCCGATCTGCGTGCGTTCACGGATCGTGACATTGGGATAGATCAGCACGTCCTCGCCGATCACACAGTGAGAGCCGATAAAGGTATTGGCGGCGACTACAGATCTTTTGCCGATGCCGGATCCCTCCCCGATCACCGCATGGGGGCCTATGTGAGCTCCGTCTCCGACGACCGCATTTTTCTCAATAACAGCCGTCGAATGAACTCCGGGAGAAAAAGCAGACACAACGGGAGAAAAATAAAGCGCTACCTTCGTAAAGGCCTGGGAAGGATTCGCGACACGGATCAGAGGGATCCCGGCGTCCAAGACACCGGCAGGCACGATCACAGCCGCCGCCTGAGACTCCTGTAAAAAAGGGAGATATTTATCGTTCGCTAGGAACGCAATATCTCCCTTTTGGGCTTCTTTAATGCCGGCAACTCCCGTGACCAGAGTGGACTCGTTTCCGCCGACAAGCTCGCCGCCCACCAGGGCCGCGACTTCTTTTAAATTCAGACTTTTGGGCGCCTCATTATTTTTTCTTGGCGTAGGAATCATTCAAGGCTTTGGTCACTTGTGGCGTCAGATCACCGGACTCGCCCTTATACACAAGAACACGGTCATTAAAAATAAAAGAATATCCCTGGCTTTTGCCGAAGGTCTGGATCACGCCCTCGATCTCTTTCAAGATCTCCTGCACCATCGTGTCGCGTTCTTTTCTTAAGGCATCACGAGTACCGCGGTCAAATTCTTGGAGAACTTTGATCTTCTCATCGATCGCGGCCTGCTTGTCATCCTTGGCTTTGGCGGAAAGAAGCTCAGCCTCATCCCTCATCTTTTTGACTTCATTGACCATCTTATCGCGATCGGCCTGCTTGGCGTTGCCTTTAGCCTCTAAAGTTTTATCAAAATCTTTTGTTTTTTGAAATTCATCGAATACTTTTGCCAGATCCACATAACCAATTTTTTGTTCCGCTGCGGAGCTCGCCGAAATTCCCGCCGCCGAAAAACCCGCTGTCATCAAAATTGCCGCCAACACCGCTTTTATTTTCTTCATTTTTTGCTCCATCCTCTGATTTCTAATTAAAACCCCTGACTCACACTAAAATAAAAACGAACTTTTTTACTTTCACCTTGAACATCATCCAAAGGGTAGCCCATATCCAGTTTGACCGGACCAATGGGTGTTTTAATACGCGCTCCGACACCTGCACCGGAGAACAGATTGCCGGAACCAAAATCACCTATTTTCTCCTCGACGCTTCCGGTATCAAAAAAGACGGCTCCCTTGATAAGATCCGGATAGATCGGAAATGTTTCTTCGATGTTGGCCACCCAATAAGAATTACCGCCCACGGGATCTTGAGTGCCGGGGTCACGAGGCCCAATACGGCGCTCGCGATAACCGCGTATCGTATTGGCGCCGCCCGCGAAATAGCGCTCGTAAATAGGTACATTTTCACTGTCACCATACGCGTCCACAACACCCGCGCGAAGCTTCAGCTCCAAGACATTGTTTTCAAGATGTTTGTGATACGTGCTCGCCTGCCCGAAAAGCTTGGCAAAATCTCTGTCGCCGCCGAAAGGTCCGCCGGCGACTTCCCCGGTGCCTGTAAGCAGAAACCCTTTGGTGGGATTGTAAATATTATCACGCTCATCATGAGTCAGTGTGAGCGCCATACTGGAGGTGACATTCGTCCCAAGTTCTGCCACCAAAGCTGAGGAAGCAGTGCTCGGAATGTCGGATACTTGAACCTCTTCGAGCTTGTACATCAAAAGACCCTTGTCGTACTCCGTAAATTCCTTGCCTAAACGCAGATCAAAACCGGTGCGGCGCTCGTCAAAGAAATAGCCGGAATTGGAGGAGTTGTTGTACTCCTTGCGAAAAATATCAAATCCAAAGGAATAGGGATGACCGAATACCCAGGGTTCCGTAAAGCTCAGCTCGGCGTTCTTGCGTACACCGCCCACTTCAAGACGCACTCCCAGATCCTGCCCTGCGCCGGTGAATGTCTTGGTGTTCTGCCAGTCAAAATTCTTCTGTCGTATCTGAACGAAACCAAGAACAGAATCGATCGAGCTATAACCGCCGCCAAAACTGAATTCGCCGGTCTTTCCTTCTTTGACGCTGACCACGAGGTCTTTGGAGTTGGGTTGAGAACCGTCTTCCGTGTCAAAACGCACATCCTCAAAAAAACCGAGATTGTAAAGACGCTCTTTGGAACGCTTCAGTTTTGCGCCGCTAAAAGACTCGCCCGGATACGCGCGAAGTTCCCGACGGATCACGATATCCTTGGTCTTGGTATTGCCCAAAACACGAACGCGGTCGACATAAGTCAGCTGGTTTTCGGTAATGGCATAATTTAAGTCCACCTGATCCGTCTTGTCATTATAAATAGACTCGGATTTGATCTGCGAGGAAAGATAGCCTTTGTCAAAATAGAGGTCCTGGATATTCGATACATCCATTCTTAAACCCCTGCGGGAAAAGGGCTTGCCCTTCACCATTTTGACCGCGTTCAGGATCTCTTCGGATTTGGCGATCTCGTTTCCTTTAAATACCACGTCCCCGACAATATATTTCTTTCCTTCAACGACGTTGACCTTCAGAAGGATATCGCCGCTGTCCTTGATCGCTTCAGTCTCGGTTGCGACCTCGACATCGCTGAATCCTGCTTCATCATAAAGCGCCTTGACCCTCTCGATGTCCTCTTCGAGCTCATCTTCCTTTAAATAGCCGGAGTGAAACCAACCCCACCAGGACATCGCCTTGGTCTTCATGACCTTGGTGATATCGCCCGATTTTAGAGATGCATTGCCGTTGACGCGGATCTCGCGGATACGCAATTTTTGGCCTTCATCGATCTGAACCTTCAGGATCGCCTGATTGGTATCCGGATTGACATCAAAGGAGCTTTCAATGCGAGCTTCGGAAAAACCTTTCTTTTCATAAATTTTCTTGATCGCGTCAATATCATCGCGGATGCGCTTCTGATCCACGAAATCTCCCGCGACCGACTGCATCTCCTTCTTGATGGCGTCTTTGCCTATTTTATGGTTGCCCTCGATCTTGATCTCGGACAACACAGGCTTCTCGGCTACGCTAAAGGTGACCTTGATCCCGCCTTCGAAATCCTCCTGCTCAATACGTACGTCCGTGAAATAACCCAGCCCATAAAGCCTCTTCAAGTCTTCATTTAGGACCGTTGAGGAGATCGGCTGTCCGATCTGGGTTTTGACTTTGGCCAATAGGGTGAGGCTGGAAATGGTCTTATTTCCGCGTACATCAACGGCTTTGACAACTTTTCCGGTGGCAGTGTCATCCGCGGCAAAACTTAAAGCAGTCGAAGCTAAAACAAGAACAACGGCAAAAAAAAGGCGAAAAAGAGGGTTGGTTTTTGTCATAAGCGATTATTTTAACATAGTCCTTTCTGGATATCAAATGTCATTTCGGTATCAACCTCTTTGGAAATGATGGCTCACTTCTTTTGGCGAAACACCCCTGAGAGAACTACCCTGCGGGAAGAATCTGGGCTTGCCTCTGCATCATTACAGCTTGCTGCTTAACAAATGCCAAACCTAAATGATTTTCGATCATCTTAAATGACGGAGTATTCATCAAAGAGTGCATATAACAGTGGTGAACTGTCAAAACCAAATCCTGTAACTTTGGGTCATCTTCGATCAAATCCACATCCAGCCCCATATCAAAGCACTCCTGAAAATGAATATGTCTATTGTGGGTTTTGTTTTTGTCATAACTTGATAAATTCTCAACAATACCCTTTGCTTTTTTATTTGCGTCCGCCTTGCCCTCAAACATCACAGCCGTAAGTTGTTCTTCAACAAATTCATTTGACCAATTTATGGCATTTTCGCATTGGCTTAAAAAAGTAGGTCTATACTGGCCTATGATGCTTTGCCAAATCGGTATTTTACTTTTGTCTTCCTTAACCTCTTCACACGCCCTTTTGAACTCAAGCAGTACACCATTTGCCGGTATTCCTCTCAGATGAGGGTCTATCGGCCCAAGGTTAGAGTGTTTTGCCATCAAAATTTTCTTACATGAACAGGCTATAATTGTTCCGGCGGACATTGCAATCTGAGGTACGACAGCTCTAATATTCTTACCGAACATTTGACGTAGGTAGTCTACAATAGAATGGGTAGCGGCAATACCACCACCGGGCGTGTGTAAAACAAGATCCAGGCCTTTTGACCGGTCAAGCTGATGGACGGCCATCAATATCCCATTTTTGTCCTCATCGTTAATTTCAGAATTAATTTCTGGTTTGGATAAAAAACCCGAGTAATACGCTATAACATTACGGCCGGTATAGGCGTGAAGAGCTTGTAGATATTTTCTGCGAACAGTATCAACAGACTGCTGAGATTGCAGGGCGTGATCAGATTGAGAAGTGTGGATTTCTCTTAAAACATCGTTCCAGTTGGGCATTTAAATCGGCTTTTCGTATGCCCCATAGGTTGTAACGGTCTGGACCGTGTGGTAAATAGAAGGCTGTTCCAACGAGTTGGTATCTTCGGGAGCGGCGGCCGGTGAGATTTTTAAAATATTCGTATACATTTTTTCGAATGATTTTTCTTCTTTATGCTTCATTGGAGAGCTGCCTTTTCGCTTTGTCATATCAACCACCCAAGGTGATTATACCATTACCTGCGCCAGTTGAAAAGACTCATCAAAAATTAACTTTCTCATAGTTTCTTAACTAATTTAAGCCGCCTCTTCGCGGCGCACCAATTCGGCATTTTCAAAGCGGGTATACTCACGGATAAACGTCAAGTAGACCGACCCCACCGGGCCATTACGCTGTTTGGCGATGATGACTTCGCACTTGCCGCGGTTTTCCTCGGTCGGGTTGTAGTATTCTTCTCTCAAAAGAAGCACGACCATGTCGGCGTCCTGTTCAATGGCGCCAGATTCCCTCAAGTCAGAAAGCTGAGGGCGATGATCATTTCGCGACTCGACCGCGCGCGACAGCTGGCTGATCGCGATGACCGGCACGTGCAATTCGCGGGCCAGGGCTTTGAGCGAACGCGAGATCTCGGAGATCTCCTGTTGGCGGCTTTCGGAATTGGCAACTCCCTGCATCAACTGCAAATAATCGACAATGATCATTTTGATATCAAATTGCGCTTTCAGGCGGCGGGCTTTGGCTTTTAATTCCAACGCGCTCAATCCCGGTGTGTCATCAATGTAGATCGGCGCTTCGGAAAGTTTGGCCGCGGCGCTGGTGAGCGCGGGCCAGTCAGATTGCGCCAAAAACCCGGTACGGACCTTGTGTGCGT
>CAZBIH010000036.1:0-8217 GCA_964492015.1 uncultured Planctomycetia bacterium
TTTGACAAGCCGGACAGCCAGGAAATTTGTTTTGTGAAAACCAATTATGTCGATTTTTTGAAAAAAGCAGTGCCGGAGCGCCTGCCGTCTAAAGGCAATTTTGTGGGCACGGACGGAAAGGTCATGGGGACGCATGACGGCAGTCACCATTTTACGATCGGACAGAGAAAACGCATTCGCATCACGAATCGGACCCCTTATTTTGTCACCGGGATCGACGTGGAGAAGAATGAGGTCCGGATCGGCTCGGAAAATGACCTTTTAGCCGCGGAGATGATCGTGCACCGCGTGAACTGGCAATTGGGGCCGTTTTTGGGTCCTGTGACGGCCAAGATCCGTTCCCGCCATGGACGCGCGGAGGCTGAAATTCTTTCTTTTGAATCCGGCGAAGTTCGTGTTAAATTTAAAGCTCCCCAAAAAGCCGTAACTCCCGGTCAGGCCGCCGTTTTCTACGACGGCTCCGGACGAATTATCGGTGGGGGATGGATTAAACAAGCTTTTATTGGCGAAAATAATTTAGACGGTGTAGCTCAGCCTGGTAGAGCAAATCCTTCATAAGGATTGGGTCACTGGTTCAAATCCAGTCACCGTCATGTTAAAATCTTCGCCGAGCGAAGCGAGAGACGAATCCGCCAAAGCTTTAGTGGCGGACACTCATCGCCATTCATTTTGATGCAGGACCCTCGGAGGCCGTTGTTATGGATGCGCGCAAAAATTTAGAAGCAGAGAGCGAACACCGAAAGTTTGTCCGCATCTCCAACAATTTTCTGGTGCGCTCCTGCAAAGCCGGTTCCTTTGACTCCGGTGATATCGAAAAAACAGCGGGGATCGTCCGTGATATCAACCTGGCCGGTCTTGCTTTTCTGACCAATGAAATTTATCGGCAGGGGGACGTTTTGGAGCTGGAAATTGAATTTGTCGGCTTAAAATACTCCCAAAGCCCCAAAAACGGCCTCCTGAACTCCGCGGTTATCCTTGTCCAGGCAAATGCAGTCCGTGTTGAAAATCTTGAAACAGGCCTGACCTTAGTGGCAGTTCTATTTGAACCCATGGACGATGAGGATCAGGTGATACTCCAACAAGCTGTTTCTTACCAGCAAACGATCGAGGAGGGTTCGAACTAAAAAATAACGTTTTTAGCAGTTTTGACTTTGTAAAAGTCATTAGGTATACTATCACTCATAACATGGAGTCAAAAATGAAAAAATATATTCTGGTTCTAGCATTGTTTTTCGGTCTGACAAACTTGGCTTACGCGGAACATCCTACAAGCTCGGCTCCCGCAGA
The DNA here is from genome assembly GCA_964492015.1 of uncultured Planctomycetia bacterium. Taxonomy (GTDB): domain Bacteria; phylum Omnitrophota; class Gorgyraeia; order 2-02-FULL-51-18; family 2-02-FULL-51-18; genus CAMDWQ01. The sequence goes on from CAZBIH010000036.1 coordinate 1,288, forward strand.
ACACCCCACGAGCACGGCTCCCGTAGCGGATGACACGGCCAAAAATGCAGTTCCTGCGCCCTTAGTTGAAGCAGCCCCCGCAGCAGCTCCGGCAGAAGCAGCGGCCCCTGAAGTCGATGCCGGCGAGAATCTTGAGTTTATCTCCGGAGAAGTCAGCGCCATTGATGAAGCCGCTAAAACGGTAACGATCAAGCTCTACGGCGAGACCGAAAACACTCCCGGCGATAAAGCCATCACCGTGACGGTGGAAGACACCACGGATATCACGGATGGAGAAAAGGACCGCGCGCTCAAATCGCTTACCGGCGGGACCGAAGTGGACGTGGAATACGACCCGGCCTCCAACAAAGCGACTTACATTTTCGTTTATTAAGCGCTGTTTTTAATTTTTTTCCAGCGTACGGGCAAGCCGGTCCTTTGTTCCGGTTTGCCCGTACTGATTTTTAGGCCCCGATGCTACCGCTCTTAGAAGAGATCCAGAGAATGAACCGTCGCTATCGCCTTTTTTCTCAAGGCGACGGGATCGTGATCGGCCTGTCCGGGGGGCCGGATTCCACGGCTCTTTTTCTGCTTCTCGTCAAACTTCAAAAAAAATACAGGCTCCGCCTTGCCGCGGCCCATCTGGATCACAGCCTTTCCCCGAAAGGATCTTTAAAATTTCAAACTTTTTCAGAAAAGCTGGCACGCCGGCATCAAGTGCCTTTTTTCAAAAAGAAACTGAACTTAAGGCTGTTCGCCAAAAAAAATAAAAAAACGCTCGAGGAGGCGGGGCGTTTGGCCCGTTATGAACTCTTCAAAGAGATCGCTGCAAAAGTGGGAGCGGCAAAGATCGCGACCGCTCACACGCTGGACGACCAGGCGGAAACGGTGCTGATGAGGATCGGGCGCGGCACGGGTTTGAAAGGCTTGTCGGGCATCCCCGTCAAAAGAAAAGAAGGGCGCTATGAGATCATCCGTCCGCTCCTTGGTATTTCCAAAGCCCAGATCTTGGCTTCGCTTAAGAGATCCAAAGAGCCTTATTGCCTGGATATTTCCAATCAAAGCGATCAGTTTACGCGCAATCGCGTACGCAATAAACTTCTGCCGTGGCTTGAGAAAAATTTAAATCCTCAGATCAAGACCAGCCTATCGGAGCTTGCCGGGATCTGCTCTGAAAACCAGGCCCATCTGGAAAAAATATCCCTGGCGGCGCTAAAAGACTGCTTGCTACAAAAAAATAAGACAAGTATTTCTCTGGATACCGCGCGGTTGGGACGCCTGGACGGGGCGGTCCTTTCTGAAACGCTCTTTGCGGCGCTGACTTTGCTGAAAAACAAAAGAGTGCGTTTTGGCGCGTCTCACATCGCGGCCATCCGGGCCCTGATCGAATCTCCCGAAAACCGCAAGCAAGCCCATCTGCCGGGATCCGTCACAGCCGTCAAGGAGAAGGGGGCTTTGAGAATCTTTGACACCTCCCAAAAATAGGGCTATAATCCCTCTAAATCTACAATCAAAGGGGGTCTGTCTTTCATGTCAAAAGTTGAAGTGGGTCCGAATGAGCCGCTTGAAAAGGCGCTAAGACGTTTTAAAAAGAAAATTGAGCGCGAAGGCATCTTAAAAGTCCTGAAAGCGCGCAAACATTACGAGAAACCCAGCGAGATCAAACGCCGCAAGGCCCGCGCCTCCAAAAGCCGTAAAAAGTTCTAGTTTTTTAAGGAAATTTGATGCAAGAAGAGTCCCGCCAGGAAACCCCCGGCTTTATCCTTAAGAAAAAAGTGGACGAATCCTGGAAAAACGCGGTTGAAAAAGAAAGATCAGCCGCGTTTTCCCAAAGTCCTCCGGCGGCGCAGATTCCCGTCGAGGATGCCCCCAAAACGGACCCCGCCCTGATCTATTTTATTTCCGGCTTGGGGATGCAAACGCTGGCCGCGCTGGGCGAAATGCCCGATGAAAGCGACCTCACAAGCCCCCCTGATCTTGCCCAGGCTAAACAGTTGATCGATGTGCTCGAGCTTCTGGCCCGTAAAACCAAAGGAAATTTGTCCCCTGAGGAAGAAACTGCTTTCCGTGAACTTTTGAGGGAATTGCGCCTTAAGTTCGTCCAAAAAAGCCGCGCATGATCTCCTTGGCCTTTTTTCTGACCGGGATCGCGCTGGGTTTCGGAGCGGCCTGGTTTTTGTGGCGCTCGCGCGCGCAGGACGCGCAAAAAATAGCCGCTGAACTTAAATCCCAATTCGGCAACCTTTCGCTAGAGGCACTTTCAAAATTTTTAGTGATGGCAAGCTCAACCGTTCAAGCCGAAAGAGAGTTGACCGGCAAAGAATTGGAAAATAACAAGGCCTTGATCGGTCAGCAACTCGGAAACATGACGATAGGCTTGGAAAAAGTCACAAATCTTGTGCAGAGCCTGGAAAAAGACCGTGAAAATAAATTTGGCGAGCTGGCCAGCCAGCTTAAGAATACCAACCAGCAGGTGACCGCGCTCCACCAGGCGACACACACGCTGAACGAGGCGCTGGCCAATTCCAGAGCAAGAGGACAGTGGGGCCAGCGAATGGCCGAGGATGTCCTGCGTTTGGCCGGTTTTGTCGAGAACATCAACTACCTGAAGGAAAAAATGATCGAGGGGATAGGTTCCCGGCCCGACATTACTTTTCTGCTGCCCAAAAATTTAAAACTCAATATGGATGTAAAATTTCCTTTCGACAATTACCTGCGTTTTCTGGAATCGGGCTCTGAAGCTGACAAAGACAGATTCAAGAGCAGCTTTTTTAAAGATGTCCGCGCCAAGCTGAAAGAAGTGACCTCGCGCGATTACATCAACCCGCGCCAAAACACGGTCGATTATGTCATCCTCTTTGTCCCCAACGAACAAATTTTTACGTTTATCCATGAGCAAGATCCGTCGATCCTGGACGACGGTTTAAAAAATCACGTGATCTTTTGTTCGCCGATCACGCTGTTCGCCGTGTTGGCGATCATCCGTCAAGCGGTCGACAATTTTAGTCTGGAGCAGACCTCCAACGACCTCTTGATCCTTTTGGGAAATTTCAAAGCGCAGTGGGATCTTTTTTTAAAAAAAATGGAGTCCATGGGAAAAAAGATCGCTGATGCGCAAAATGAATACGAAGAGCTGGTGACAACCCGGAAAAACAAACTGGATAAACCTCTCAATCGGATCGATGCCTTGAGGCTTGAAAAAGGCCTTTCATCGCCCCCGCAAGAACCTCTTTTAGAGCTAGCCGCTGAAGAAGAGGCTCCTTAAAACCCAATCACTTCCTTACATTCCTTTTAGTAATTCTTTCTATTTGCAATAACGGCCCATCATTTGATATAATTCTTTCACCAAGACATAGTAGGTTGATACTTATTGACTACTATTAATAGACGCTTCGATATTTGATACAAATTTAGAAACTATTTTCAGATAAGTCAGTTTGGGCGCACTCGAACAGCGGAGAGCACAATGGACCAACTGGTAGCCAGCTTCCCTAAAAATAAGTTTGAAGAAGTCCGCGTGTCTGTCAAAGAGTTCAAGGGATATGACCTTCTGGATATCCGCGTTTATGCCGCCGCCAAAGACGGCGAGGAAAAAGTCCCGACAGGCAAGGGGATATCCATCAACGTTTCACATTTCATGGAATTAAAAAGCGCTTTTCTCCAAGCAGAAAAAGTGCTTAAGGAGAACGATCTCCTCGCATGAGCAAGATCCTCGAAGCTTTGAAGGCCACAGCCGCCGTAGCGCCCCGCTTCGCTCAAGACAAAGAAATACGTGTTGAGAAAAGCGCCAGAGAAATGACGCAGGAACAGCTTGCGGAGATCTATTTTTCTGCCACCGGCAAGCCCAAACCCGTGGAAGTGCCGATCATCATCAAGGTCATCGAAAAACCCCGCATCGCCTCCGTCGTTCCGTGGATCATCACTTCCTTGGCTTTCCTGATCACTGCGTTCAGTCTTTTTTCCACCAAAAGGATCTTTGTGGACATCAAGGTGGTCGACGAAAAAAGCGCCTATGTGGCCGGCGCAGCACCGGCCGTGCCTCCGACTGAGGAAACCCAGATCAGCCGGGAAGCTGACGGCCTGGAAGAGGGTGGCGGGAATGTGATCTCGCTTCAGGAATTTATATTTGAGGGTGCCGCCTACCTGAAGAGTTCGCGTGATCAGAATCTTTTAACGCTGGTGAATAGTTCTGTTGCGCCGTTCGCCCGGGCTACGATCAATTTTAACCGGGCACTGAATATGCACCGCGGCAAGATCGTTTTCTATGCCAAGGGGGTCAAGGGAGGCGAGAATCTGGCGATAGCGCTCAAGGATCAAGAGAACAACCAGGCTTTTTTAAAAGGAAAAAATTATCCTTATCCCCACGGGCTTACCACGGCCTGGCAGAAAACAGAGATCCCACTCTCGGACCTTTCCAAGGAGTTTGACCCGAAACATGTGTCGAGTTTTCGTTTTGAATTTGGCTCCAAAGACACCTCCAATCGCCCCGGGGACACGGTCCTGGTCCGGGACCTCCAATGGTTTTCAAGCTGACCTTATGAGAACTCTTCGATGACGGTCATCGCGATCTCCAACCAAAAAGGAGGTTGCGGCAAAACCACCACCGCGATCAATCTCGCGGCGTCCCTGGCGTCGTTAGGCAAGAGAACGCTTCTGATCGACCTGGATCCGCAGGCGCACGCCAGCTACGGCCTCGGAGTCCGCTGTGAAAAAATTGACGGCTCAATGTACAATGTCCTCACGGATCAAAGTGAAAAAAAGAAAAAGTTCATTGAAGACATTCTGATCCCGATCGATGAAGGGCTGGATCTGGCACCCTCGCATATCTTGCTAAGCACCATCGAGCAGGAATTTACCAACAAAGATGAATCGGTCTCAAGACTGCACCAGATCCTTCAGAGTATTTCGTTCCCTTATCAATTTGTCGTGATCGACTGTCCGCCGAGCCTTGGTTTTTTGACCTTCAACGCACTCAGGAGTTCCGACCTTGTTATTGTACCGGTAGAATTGAGCTCATTCTCTCTTATGGGCGTCGATAAACTCTTGAGTATGGTGGAGTTGATACGCGTCAAGCTTCAACACACACCAAAAGTTTTGGCGCTTCCAACGATGGTGGATATGCGGACCAATCTGTCAAAACACATGATAGAGCAGATCCGTGAATCATTCGGAGAGCACATCCTATCAACACCGATCCGCCACACAGTCTCGGTGCGCGAATCTCAGATGAAAGCTTGCTCACTTTTAAATCACAACCCTAGATCTAAAGGAGCGCTAGACCATCGAATGCTGGCACAAGAGGTCTTGGCGAAAATGCTGCCCGAATCTGAATTTGAAGCCCTGCCTCTGACGGATAAGAATGGCAGCGCCGCGATCTCCAATTTTTTAAGAGATTTTTCCGTTAAGATCGAAGATGCCCGGGAAGTCTACCTTGTTGGAGACTTTAACAACTGGTCTGCGTCGGATGAGTCCAGGCTCTGGCAAAAAGAAAAAGGTTTTTGGCAAAAAAGAATTTTTTTGGGGCCCGGCAAACACCGCTACAAATTCATCATTGACGGCCGTTGGGTGACCGATCCCGGCAACGACCACATCGAGCCCAATCCTTATGGCGGCATGGACTCCGTTCTCGAAGTCCGCTAAACGGATGAAGTTTTCCAAGCGGATTATCTGTCATGATCAAAGAAGCTAAAATATCGTCGCTGGTGTCGCTTTTTCCTTTACCTCAGTATGTCGTCGTTCTGGAGGATCTGGAAAAAACTCGCCTGGTGCCGATCTGGATCGGTGTCCACGAGGGCACCGCGATCGCTCTTGAAATGCAAAAAGAGAAATTCCCAAGGCCCTTGACACACGATCTCCTGGTGAATATCATCGCCGCTGTCGGCGGAAAGATCGAAAAAGTGGTCATCAGCGATCTGAGAGAAAACAGCTACTACGCGATCCTTTTTATCCGTCAAGGCGGCCGGGTTTTTGAGATCGATGCGAGGCCCTCCGACTCCTTGGCGATCGCTGTTCGCGTGAGCTGTCCTATTTTTATCGAAGAGAAGGTCCTTAAAATGTGTCCGCCCATGTCTTCGGGGCCTATCTTGGCCGAGGATGTGGAAAAATTCAAAGAAGATCTAAAAAACATGACCCCTGCGGAATTTTTTAAGCGTCTGGAAGAGGCTCCGCCGGAACCTGGGAAGGGAGAAAGCCCCGGGGCTTTTGAAGGCGAAGACGAAGAGGACGACGAAGAAGACGGGGATGGCGAAAAAGAGGGCTAGGTGTTAAAATGGACCTCAAACCAAGAGAGGGCCTCAAAGAAATGAAACAAAAAACTGCGCTCATGCTATTGATCCTAACTTTTTCCTTAAACCTGACGGCCCATGCTGACGATTACCCGAGTTCTGCCGGAAGAAAATTAGGGCGCGGCCTTGCCAACACGGCTTTTGGATGGACCGAGGTCCTTAAAAGTCAGGAAAACATAAGCGATGACTACGGCATTGCGGCGGGAGTTTTGTGGGGCACTTTGGATGGCCTGGGAAATACGGTAAAACGAACCGCCGCCGGTATTTTTGAAACAGTTACGTTTCCCATCACCACTGTCAGAGACAACAGCCCTCTTCTGGGCCCTGAGTTTCCATTGTCCAATGACCGTGCCGGCGAACGCCCAAAGGATTACACGTTTTAGCCGATCGGGCCTAATCTCATAAGGTCTATGCTAAAAAAATATACTTTAAAAAATGTGCCGAGGGAGTCCTCCCTAAGCATTGATTACGAGAATGAGCTCAATCCTTCTCAATACGAGGTGGTCGCTCAAGGCGACGGCGCGTGTCTGGTCCTTGCCGGCGCCGGAAGCGGGAAGACGCGCACGCTGATCTACCGCGTCGCCTATCTTTTGGAAAAAGGCGTGGGCCCCGAAGAGATCCTTCTGGTCACTTTCACCAACAAAGCCGCCAATGAAATGAAAAACCG
>CAZBIH010000036.1:8317-12932 GCA_964492015.1 uncultured Planctomycetia bacterium
TCGTTGCCTCAGCTGGTGAAGGTTCGTGACCCCCGTCAGGAGGCCGCTTTCATCGGGCAGAGGATCCTTGAGCTATGCGAATCCGGTGTGGGGCTTTCCGAGATCGCCGTTCTTTTTCGCGCGCACTACCAGGCAGCGGAGCTGGAAATGGAGCTGACCAAACGCGGAATTCCGTATCTTGTCCGCGGCGGTATCCGTTTTTTTGAGCAGGCGCATATCAAAGATGTGCTGTCTTTCCTAAAAATTATTTCAAATCCTCTGGACGAGCTGGCTTGGAGCCGCGCACTCATGCTGCAATCCGGCATCGGCGCCGGCTACGCGGAAAAAATTTTTAAAGAGGTAGAAAAAAATCAAGGGGATCTTTTAAAAGTTGCCTCGATCGAATTTGGGGAGCATCTTCCTCCGCGGGTGCGGGACGGCTTGAATGGTTTTAAAAAGATCCTGAGAGGCCTTGTCCGAGAAAACTTAAAAGATCACCCCGACATGCTGATCGAAGAAGTGCTCGACAAAGGCTACAACAAGCACGTCTTGATGACTTTTGAAAATGCCCAGGAGCGTCTGGAGGACTTGCGGGAACTCGTTAATTTTGCGCACACCTACAAGAGCCTCAAGGATTTTCTGGCGGACGCCACCCTGCGTGAAGGTTTCCGCGGAGAATCCTTTGCTAAAGACGGGGCCCAGGAGGATCTATTTGAACAGCTGGTGCTTTCGACTATCCATCAAGCCAAGGGGCTTGAGTGGAAAGCGGTGTTTGTCATCAGTCTCTCCGAAGGCCTTTTTCCGCACGCCAAATCGATGTCTTCCGAAGAAAGCCTGGAAGAGGAGAGGCGGCTTTTTTACGTGGCGGTCACCCGGGCAAAAGAGGAGCTGGCCCTTCTTCATCCCATGACACGTTTTGATTATCAGGCCGGACTTGTGATCAACCGCCCCTCCGTTTTTGTGGCGGAGCTGCCTTCTTCGGTCTACGATGAGATCGAGATCGAGGAAAGCCAGGAAGAAAAAACCATCTACCTGGACTCCGATGAATAAAAAAGCGGCGCTTTTGACCGTTTTTTTAGTGGTCATGATCGACCTGATCGGATTTGGGATCGTGCTCCCGGGCCTGGAGGCTTACGCGGCAAGCCTGAATGCCACCGCGTTGTTCACCGGGCTGATCTACAGCTCCTATTCTCTGGCACAGCTTGTTTTTTCTCCTGTGTGGGGAGCTCTCTCAGACCGCATCGGACGCCGGCCCATCATGATGCTCAGCACGCTCGGCGCTTCAACGGCTTATCTTTTATTCGCTTTTTCCAGCTCACTCTGGATGCTTCTTTTTTGCCGTCTATTCGCAGGAATTATGGCCGGAAATATTTCAACCGCTCAGGCCTACGTGGCGGATGTCACCGATCCCGTGGACCGCGCCAAGGGGATGGGGCTTATCGGCGCCGCGTTTGGCATTGGTTTTGTGGTGGGCCCGGCCTTAGGCGGGATCATCCTAAAATTTTTCCCCGCCAATCCCTTTTATATCATCGGCCTTCTTGCCGCAGGCCTGTCGCTTTTAAGTTTTTTTCTTGTCGTGACCTGCCTGCCGGAGCCGACGCGTGAAATTTCAAACGCGGCGGGGGATCGCGTCACCAAAACAAGCGTTTTTACCAAAAGTTTTTGGGTTTATTTAAAAAAAATAAACGCGCAAAGCGGCGGCGTTTTTATGGGGCTTTTGATCAGCGTTTTTCTTTTGACGCTGGGACAGGCCAGCATTTACGCGGTGTTTCCCAATTTTTGCCGCACACAACTTCACCTGCCCGTGGAAATGGTCTACCGACAGTATATTTTAATGGGGCTTGTAGCCGTGGTGATCCAAGGAGGCTTGATACGGATCCTGGTTAAGAAATTTAATGAGCGCTCGTTGTTTGCTTTGGGGAGTTTTTTGTTGGCGGTGGGACTTGGGTCCATTCCGTTTTCCAAAAATGTGCCGATTTTAACCGCCGCGATGACCGTGATGACTGTCGGGGCAAGTCTGGCGGTGCCGACACTCACAAGCCTGATCTCCAAGGAATCGACGCCTGAGAATTACGGGATCACGATGGGGGTATCTCAGAGTTTTTCGGCCCTAGCGCGGGCTATCGGCCCGACGTGGGGAAGCGCGCTTCTGGCTTTTTCTTTTCAAGCACCTTTTGTGATCACAGCCGCTCTGGTTTTGTGCGTGCTGCGCACGGGAACGCTCGCTAAAAAGCGTCCGCTTCGTTGACAGCCAAGCCGGTATTTGACATAATCTCGTTATTCTTATGACAGAAAAAACGATCAATCCCGCAAGAAAATTATTTTTTGGTCTTTTCATTTTTCCGCTGGTTATTGCGGTGGGGATGGCGGTCCTTCTTTGCAGTGTCGTGCTTCTCACCCATGAAACAGAGTCGCCGGAAACACTGATCAGTGCCATCAAATCCGGGTCCCCGTCCAAGCGCTGGCAAAAAGCATTTGAACTTTCCAATGAACTCAATCAGGATCGCTCTAAAAATATCCGCGACACGGCCGTCCTCAAAGAGATCTTCTATATCCTCAAGGATACGCAAACCTATGATGTAAAAACACGCAGTTACATGGCCATGACACTGGCTCATTTTCCAGGCCCCGACACTGTTTTGGTATTAAGAGAGGCTTTAAAAGAGAACTCACAAGAGATCCAGATCGCGGCACTTTGGTCCCTGGGTTCTTTGGCAGCCGTGGATGCAGCACCCGATGTTAAAAAATTTTTAAATTCTGACCAATCAGATCTGCGTAAAGTTTCTGTTTATGTTCTCGGCGTTTTGGGAGAAAAAAAAGAGATCCCCGCGATCCTTCCGCTTTTAAACGACCCCGTTTCCGACGTCCGATGGAATGCGGCACTGGCGCTGGCGCGCATGGGGGATGATTCTGGCCATACCGTCCTGACCGAAATGACCCGCCGCGAGGAGTTGTCCGCCGCCGGACTGGAAGAACCTCAAACTGAAGCGGTTATGATCAACGCGATCAAAGGATTAGCCTTGATTCGAAAGCCGGAATCGATTAAAATCTTTGAGTCTCTTTCGCGCGGCGATAAAAATATGAAAGTCAGGCAGGCGGCGATCGACGCGATCAACCTTTGGAAGAAAAATTGAACTAAAAGATGAGCGAAAACACACCCCAACCGGCAGTTCCTGGTCCCGCGCCCGTAGCGCCGTCTCCGGCTCCCGCGGCAGTCCCCGGCGAAGGCGGGTCCGCCTCTGGCGGAAAACCTGCACCGTCCAATCCCGCCAATGTCGTGATGGGCAATGAAAAGATCGATCGGCGTACTTTTATTTCCTGGGCGGGTGTTGCCTGGGTAAGCTTTGCCGCCGCAACGGGGGGAGCTCTCTCGATCGTTCTGCGTTTTCTTTTCCCCAACGTTTTGTTTGAACCCCCGACAGCGTTCAAAGCCGGGTTTCCCGCGGACTATGAAGTGGGTATCGTGGATGAGCGCTGGAAAGAAAAATTTGGCGTCTGGATGATCCGTACCGCGGAAGGGATCTACGCGCTGTCAACCACATGCACTCACCTGGGCTGCACCCCCAATTGGCTTTCGGGTGAAAATAGATTCAAGTGCCCCTGCCATGGCAGTGGGTTTTATAAGACCGGCATCAATTTTGAGGGTCCGGCGCCCCGGCCGCTGGAGCGTTACCGCATCGGTTTTTCCGAAGACGGCCAGATCTCGATCGATAAAAGTAAAAAATTTCAGCAGGAAAAGGGTGAGTGGAACAATCCCGAATCGTTCCTGACTTGCTGATAACAGCTTAGAGTGTGTCATCCCCGAAATGACATTGGGGACTAAAAAATAAGGAAGCGACATGGCGGATCCGGCACTCAAAAAACCCAAATTTGATCTAGGCAAATACATCACCGAGACCCAGTTCTACAAGTCGATGTTCCGTCACGGCTACACGACTTCGGACCGCGACCGGGCGCTTTCGGTCATGACCAACGTTTTCTTCCATCTGCATCCGGTCAAGGTCCGCAAATCGGGCGCGCGTTTTGGTTTTACCTGGTGTGCCGGCGGACTCTCTTTCTTTGTATTTTTAACTCTTGTGGTCAGCGGCATTCTCCTGATGTTCTATTATCGTCCGACCGTCGAACACGCCTACAATGATATCTTAGCGCTTCGAGAGCATGTGCCCTTCGGCATCATGCGCGAACTTCACCGCTGGGGAGCCCACGCGATGATCATCACCGTGTGGCTGCACATGTTCCGCGTGTTCATGACAGGCTCTTACAAGCCGCCTCGTGAATTCAACTGGGTGATCGGTGTCATGCTCTTGGTGTTGACAATGCTTTTAAGCTTTACCGGTTACTTGCTTCCCTGGGATCAATTGGCGATGTGGGCCATCACCGTGGGCAGCAACATGGCACGCGCGACTCCGTTCCTGGGACACGAAGGCCCAGGCGCGGCGCTCCTGTCGATCGGGGATATTCAGCTGGTCACTTCCGGTAGTGATGTGCGCTTCGCGCTTTTGGGCGGACGTTTTGTAGGTGCAGGCGCTTTGCTGCGTTTTTATATCTTACACTGCGTTGCCATTCCAACCGTCGTTGTCATTTTGATGTCCGTCCATTTCTGGAGGATACGCAAGGACGGCGGGATCAGCGGGCC
>CAZBIH010000037.1:0-12273 GCA_964492015.1 uncultured Planctomycetia bacterium
TGATCTGGCGGACTTTTTTGGGATCGAGCCAACTGACATGAATATGCGCGAGAATATTGCCCGGGTACTCCAGAGAGATGAAAGCGACATCTTCGACATTTTTCTGCAGATAACATTTGCCGGACGCGGACAAAACTTTGGGTTTAGAATTCAGAAGAAAATTAAAGATCGACAAGTCATGCGACGCCAGATCATACACAGCGTTCACATCCTGACGGACGGGGCCTAAATTGGTCCTCTGCGCGTGAAGATAATGGATCTTTCCGATCTCTTTGGACCGGATCAATTTTTGAAGTTCCACGATGCCGGGGTTGAATAAAAAAACATGCCCCACCATCAGAATGAGCTTGTTCTTTTGGGCCAGACGAGCCAGGACCTCCCCCTCCGAGGCGCGAACAACCAACGGCTTTTCGCAAAGTACGTCTTTTCCATGGGTTAGAGCCTCTTGAGTAAGTTTAAAATGGGTTGAAACAGGCGTCGTGACCACCACCGCGTCGATATCTGCCGCACGTGTGATGTTCTTAAAGTCCGTGGTAATTTCAATGCCAGGAAAAAGCGCTTGGTGAGTTTTGAGACGGTTAATATTTGTATCACAGATCCGGACGACCTGTGTTTTGGCGTGAAAAAAGAAAGAACGTATCTGATTGGGGCCCCATTGGCCGCAACCGATGACCCCTATTCTTTTTTTTGCCATTCGAGCTTCCTTTGGGACGAAAAGTTTAATAGCTAGAATACCTCAAAACCGCAGGTACCGTCAAAAGAAGAAACGATGTCATTTCGAGGCCAAAGGCCGAGAAATCTCGTTTTAAAGCGAGATCTCTCGTCGCTATGCTCCTCGAGATGACAATTTACCTTCAGTAAACTTTATAGACCGCGCAATCCGGATCCTCGAAGATCTTTTCATAGGTTTTAGAGTAGGCATCGGCGGCGCGGCTCATCACCACCCGGTAGGCGATCTCCCGGTTCGCAGACGGGTCGGGCACCATTTTTCTCTTATGGAGGACAATGTATTTCACGCGCGCCTCGATGAGCATCTCTTTCTGCCGGGCCAAACGTTTAAAGTCATAGGTCAGGCGGCTCGAGAGCGTCCTCTCCACACGTCGCCCCATGTAACCTTGCACGCAGGGGATCCCATGGATCGTCTGATACATCATGTACCGGGCCCCATCCCAAGGCAGTTCCAGAATGCCAAAATTTTTGTCTTTATCATTTTGGATCGCGGCATATCCCGGCGGCAGGACTACAGGTGTCATCGCAGTGCTGACAGAATAAAAGTCAAAAAATACCGCCAGGAAAATAACCGGGAATATTATTTTTGAAAAAGATCCGGGCCTGAGCGATGAACTTATTTTCTTTACCGAAAAAGCCGCCAGGATCGCCAGAAAAAGATACGCGTAGACGATGATCCGTGAAGGATTCCTCGCCTGCGTCAAAAATGGGATCTCCTGGATGAGATGGTACGGCAAGGGAAATGGCAGGGAGCGGCCCAAAAAATGAGGAGTCACCCCCATCGCCAGGACCATGAACGCCCCGAGCCCCAGATAATATTTTCCGCATTCTTTCCAAGTCCATCGCGCGGCCGCTAGGATCAGGACGATGTTCGCCAGCCCCAGATACACCGTCTTTTCCCAGTTGTTCCCCGTCATCGCATCATTGATCCCGCGGATCCAGCCGCTTGCGGAATACGCCCAATGATAAGGATCCGGAATAAAGAACCCGAAAAAGTCCGCGACATAAATATCATGCCCCGAAAGATCTCCCAAAAACGGCTGTTTAAGACCCGCCAGGATCATCGGAACAATGAGAGGTGAAAGCAGGATCAGCGAAAACGCGGGTATCGGTAAAATTCGCTTCAAGATTTCGCCGGCGTTCCTTGTATTTCTAAAAAATAGATAAGCCGCGGACAATAAAATAAACAAAAGATCGAACACCAGATAATTCCAGTCGCACAGCGCGTTTAAGCTCATAAAAAATGAGGCTAAAAAAATAAAGGACTTTTTCCCTTCCCTTGCGGCTTTGATGAAAAAAAGGACAAAGAGCGGGATGAATTGAATGGAAGCGATCGTGACGTGATGAAGGGAATGCGCAAAATGGGACGGGTTAAAAGCAAAAATGAACCCTCCCAAAAGAGCCGCTCTCAGATCCCGGGTGATGTAATGCACGAGTAAAAACGCGCCCAAACCCGCCAGCACGAATGTATGGAGCACCAAAAGGTTGTAAACCAGCGGCAAAGAAAGAAAGGTTTTTAAAAAAAATGCCAGCGCCACCCCGTAATAATAGTAATTGCAAAAATAAAGACTGATCCCCTCCGGATAAAAAATGAACTGCGTCCGCATAAAACCCGCCGGGTCCTGCCGCAAAGCCTCCGTCCCGTGCCACAGGCTCCAGATAAAGAACAGATTATCTTCCGGCGGGCCGATAAGACTGTGAGAGATCGACGGGATGCAGGGATAGAAAAAAAGGAGCGTAGCCGCCAAATAAAGAAAGGCCGCGGTTAAAATTGGACGCAAAGAAAGCGGAGAAATGTCTCTGGCGGTCAAATGAATTTCAGCCGCCGCATCGCGATAAAACACATTCCCAGAAGAAGAAACCCGTGGCGAAAACGGTGGATCTTCGTGGACCCGTAACGGCGTTCATAATAGCGGACAGGGACTTCGACGATCTTGAGATTCAGCCTGGCGGCGCCGAATAAAAGGTCAAAATCCCCGAACGGGTCGAAATCCCCGAAATACGCCCGGTTTCTGGCGATATTTTCATAATCCGTGCGAAAAAACGCCTTGGTTCCGCAAAGCGTGTCCTTGATCTTCTGCCCCAAAAGGAAAGTGAACGCGAGGCTAAAAAATTTATTCCCCAAGATATTGAGGAAACGCATCGCCTGTTTTTCCATCGGATAAACCAGCCGCGTCCCGTTGATGAATTCTCCTCGGCGCAGGACCAGAAGATCATAAAATTTCGTGATCGCTTCCGGAGCCACCGAAATATCGGCGTCCAGGATGATAAAAATATCGTTCTTGGCTTTCTCAAAAGCGATGCGGACCGCGTGGCCCTTCCCGGCCGGTCCGGCCTGGTCAAAGATCCTGATATTTTTCTCGGGGAAAATTTTTTGAACACGCTCAAGCTCTTCGCGCGTGCCATCCGTCGAACGCCCGTCCACGCAAACGACTTCCATTCCGTGTTTGAACACGGGGATGCGCCGGATGAGCTCCTCGATATTCCCCTTCTCATTTTTGCAGGCAACGATCACTGAAACACTGCTATTCTCGCAGGTCTCCTTCACTTCGGGCTTGGCGACAATAAAATGAAGCAAGCAAAGCTTGCTCAATCCCGGAAGGTTTGAAAAAATACGGTTCACAAGCTCGGAAAGCAGCGGCAGATACACCGGGAAAATAAGTTTTCTCGATTTTCCTATGACGTCAAATCCGGAGATACGCAGGAGGTTCGCCAGGTCATCCAGTGACAGCCAATTTTGCACATTCTCCTTCATGCGCAAACCCAAAAGACTCCCAAACCTTAAAACAGGTTCCCATGAAAAATTATAGTAATCAATGATGATGCGTGTGGATGGCTTGCACACACGCCGGAGGTTTTCAAGGACCTGCTGTACGTCATCCAGATACCCGACAAGCCCCGAGAGAATGACAAAATCAAATTTTTCGCTGCTTTCAAATATTTCCGCGAAATCATGGGAGAATTGAAGCTCGGGATGCTTTTTTTTAGCGATCTCGACAAAACGCGAACTGGCATCGATCCCGACACCGTGGGAGGGTTTAAGCGCCGCCAAAAGATCCCCGTCCCCCGACCCGATCTCAAGAACGCGGGACCCTTCCGGTACCAAAAACCGGTAATGCTCGATGATCTTGCGGTAATAATACCCGTTTTTTTTCTTCCAGCGCTCACGGATAGGCGCGATCGCGTCAAACTCGGCCTCCACCTTCCGAAGCCGTTCCCGCACATGATTTTCCAAAATTTCTCCCCTTGATCTTTGCCGGCCGTTTTTCAAGTATACGATGTTTTCGCCGAAAGTTAAAGCGTCTACCGAGCTTTCATCAATTAATAGGCACAATGGAAGCCCAGGTTTTGGTCAAATCCAAGGCGTGACGACGCGGAATAGTTTAAACTATGCCAAGGAGGAACAACGCAGGAGTTGGGCAAAAGATGGGCTTCCCCGAAGGGGCCGGATGATTTAGGGCTACGACTGCGTCGCTCGATCGTCGGAGTAGTTAATACTACACCTCCTACTCGCTTCTTGTCTCGCACCAAAATCCTCTCGGCCATTGTGCCTATTAATTGATGAAAGCTCGGTATATGTTATAATTTTTTCATGAGCTTAAAAATAGTCGAAGAATCACGGGTCGAGAGCCATTTTGATTCGTTGGCCGCTTCTTATGATCAAATTAAAAAAGAAAAGAACGGCTATTACTATCAGTGCCTGATCCAGACGATCGCCGAGGTCGTGCCATCCGGCAAAAAAGTCCTCGACATCGGCACCGGAACAGGTGAAATTTTAAACGCGCTGAAGCCCTCTCAAGGCACCGGCATCGACTTAAGCTCCGGGATGATCAAGATCGCGCGGGAGAAATTTCCTCACCTTGCTTTTTTTAGCGGTTCTTATGAAGGCCTGGACCTGGGAAATTCGTTTGATTTCATCCTGCTGGTGGACGTGATCGAACATTTGGAGTCGCCCGAGGTACTTTTTGGAGGCTTAAAAAAATTCTGCGGCCCCTCGACTCAAGTCGTTTTGACGATGGCCAATCCGGGCTGGGAACCTTTTCTTCATGTGCTGGAAAGGCTGAAATTAAAAATGGAGGAAGGGCCTCACCATCGCATTTCTCAAAAAGAACTTTTATCACACGCCGCGCGGGACGGTTTTAAACTCGTCTCCTCTGATGCCCGCGTGCTTTTGCCTATTTCTATTCCTCTGGTCACACCGTTCTTCAATGATCTTCTGGGAAAACTTCCTCTTTTAAAGAACCTGGCGCTCATCGAGCGTTATGTTTTTCAGCTGTCCTAAAGGGCTATTTTCGGGCGAAGATGATCATGCGGCCGGGCCCGAAGGGGAACAGCAAGATCGCCGACAATACCTTTAAAAGAAAATTCAAAAGGCCTGGCTTTCCGTACACCCTATAAGAACGGATATCCCGCGCCAGGTCCTGAGGGATCAACTCTGAATAGATTTTGATTTCCTGGAAACCAATTTGGCTCAAAATTTTTCGGATGGCCTCCCGGCTAAAATGCACACGATGACGGGGCATGTCATACCCGGACCAGAACTTGCCCAATAAACGCGCCTCCCAGGAATCCAGACGGGGAAGCTTCAGCATCAACACACCGCTGGGCTTCAAACCGTTTTTAAAAATTTTATTCAATACCTGCACAGGATCGTTCAGATGTTCCAGCACATGCCGCGCGGCGACACAATCGTAGGTCGCGCCAAAATTAAAATCATCCACAAAACCCCTCTCGAGGCGTATCCCGTAAATATCCTGCGCCGTCCGCACACCAGCCTCGGACGGTTCCAAACCCCGGACTTCAAAACCTTCCGCGAGAGCTTCCCGCAAAAACTCTCCCCGCCCCGCGCCGACTTCAAACAAAGTCCCTCCGCACGCGCCTCGGTATTTTTTCAAAAGCGCCAGATCGCTTCTATACTTTAATTTTTGAAGAAATCCGGCAAGCGCTTTTTTGGGGACATACGGCCCGTACTCCTGAGGATAATAGCGGGCCAATTCTTCATTCGTCATCGGCGGCATTGAGGAAGCCGTCCGGCACAAGACGCAATAATGGACGTCAAAATCAGGCGAATTTCCCTGCAAAACAAGATAATCTTTGATACCGCCTAAATAGATTTTTGTTTCCCCGCGGCAGATCAAGCACAACCCCAAGTTAAATACTCCGGCCATGAACCGCAGACGGTCCGATAAAGCGAATAGTATCGTGAATTCCCTTTTCGAGTTTGCCTTTGAAACCAAAACCCATGGACTTGATCTTCTCGGAGGATACCGTGTAGGAATAATCACTCATCGCTTTGGAAGCGACAAGCTTCACTTTCAAGGAAGGAATGGACTTACGTATCAGGGCAACCACTTCTTGGACCGCCGCGTTGCAGGTGACCACATTGTAAAGCTC
Organism: uncultured Planctomycetia bacterium; assembly: GCA_964492015.1. Classification (GTDB taxonomy): domain Bacteria; phylum Omnitrophota; class Gorgyraeia; order 2-02-FULL-51-18; family 2-02-FULL-51-18; genus CAMDWQ01. Next base: position 6,124 of record CAZBIH010000037.1, read on the forward strand.
GCCCCGGAAAAGATCCTCATCGATCACAAATTGGATCGCCCTCGCCGCGTCCGTGACATCCAGATAGGGGCGTTTCTGTAAAAAAGCCGTTTCGTATACGCTCAGTGGCTTTCCCTGGCAAGCCTGCCAGCAAAACCGGTTGACCGCCGCGTGAAATCCCATGCCGATCGACGGACCGAAGATCGTGCCAAACCTAAATAGAGTAAAACGAAGTTTCTTTTCCCTGCTTATCTTTAAAATTATATTTTCGGCGCGAAGCTTGCTTTGGGCGTAGGGTGTATGGGGTTTTATTTTTTCTCCGGAGGAGTTTTCGTCCAGCACTTCATTGATCCCGGAATAAATACTTGTCGTTGAGATAAATAAAAGCTTCGTTCCCGTTTTGGCGCAGGCCTGGGCCACTCGCCGCGTGCCTTCAAAATTGACCTTCGCGAATTCTTTTTGCCGGTCAAAACTAACCTCGGGTGTCGGAATAGCCGCCAGATGAACGACAACATCCAAACCACGAAAACGCTTTTCAAGATCCGCTTTTAAAATATCTTCCTCATAAAAGCGGTGAGGCACGCCTCTCGGGAGCAGAAATAGAGAGGGAAATCTCTGTGTTGATAAATTATCGACCAGACGGACTTCTCCGTATTGTCCGGACTTTATTCCATAAATAAATTTGGAACCGATATGGCCCAAAGCGCCTGTCACGGCTATTTTTTTACGTCGCATGCAGCCCCTTCCATGGTTTGGATCAGCAAGTCAAAACAAGCGTTCAAAGAAAAATTTTCCCGGACGGTCTTTAAACCCGCCTCGGCCACACGGCGCCTTAGCGCGTGGTCAGTGATCAAAAGTTCGAGTTTCTCAACCCATTCTTCCCTGGTGCGGGCCAGAAATCCGTTCTCGCCGTCACGGATAAAATTTTCACACTGCCCCACCGGCGAACAGATCACCGCACAGCCTCCGCTCATATAGATCGTCGCTTTCAAAATTCCCCGCACACGGGAAGCTTCGGTGTCCTGTAAAGGAAAAAGGCCGATGTCCATCGCCAGAGCCTCGCGCACCATTTCGGCTTGAGAATAAGAAGGCAGAGTTGTCGCCGTTATATTTTCAAATTGAGGCAGAAGACGTGGATCCGCGCCCGTGCCAACAAGGCGCAACTCTATATTTTTGTGCCGGGTAAAAAGGGTCTCCAACGCCTCCCATACCACGTACAGATTGTAAGCCGTTGATGGAGAACCGATCCAGCCGATCACGATCTTGGACTCGTCTTTTTTCGGGGAAGATAGGGCTCTTTGCCGGTCAAACAGATCCAGTTGAGGATAATCCGGGATCGGGACCACACAACGGTTGAACTTGCGCGCGTAAGCGGCCGTCATTTCATTGTCCGTCGTCACGGCATCCACCGTACGCAATATTTCATTGAAACTTTCCGTCTCAAAAAATTGGTTCGAATTTCTTCCGGGAAGCCAGATCGCGTCCCCGAGATCGTAAACCAAGCGAGCGGATGTTTTTTGCTTTAGACTGCGGATAAGCCGACTTGAGCGGACTTTGGCCAAGTAGACAACATCAACTCCGCAAGCCGCCCCCAGGATCCTTTGGTCCAGAAAATAGTAAAACAGGCCAAGAATTTTTTTAAAAAAACTTTGCCGTCCGTCTTTTTTCGCATTAGAGAAAAAAGATCTTTGATTTTGCGCGGCTCGAACCAGCCACGGCGGAATGCGGCTGATGTAGCGGACGGTGTAGCCTTTTTGCGCGAAAAGATCCTTGTAAATGAGCCCGCGGACAATGCCGCTGGGAAGTGCATTCCCGGCTTCCAAAACCATCAGTATATTTTTCATAACATTAACGTTTTAGTAATTTTTTTTCGTCCAAGATGCCGAGCGCCTGCTTCATTTTGCCCAAATCCAGGCTCGTGTCTTTAGGCACCCAGGCAGGACAGGGGATGGTCCGAATATCCGGCCGTGTCCTTTTCGCATACGCTTCCAGCGTCGTGCGCGGACCTCCTATATTCAGAATGCCCTGCACTGACGACCGCGCGGCGCTAAGCACCAAAGGAGCGATTTCATCAACATATAATTTGGAATTAAACTGCTCCTCATAAACTTGATCCCAGGGAAAAGGCGCGGGCCCGAAACTCAGGCGCAGGACGAGAGAATTGGGACACATCGCAACGGCCGCTTCCCCTCCCAATTTGGACCAGGCAAAATTATAAGGCGCCCGTACAGGCTCTTCTTCCCGGTGAGGGCCCGGGCCCTGATAAACATAATCTGTGGAAGTATAGACCAGGCGGATCTTCTGTTCCATACACACCATCGCCACATGGCCCGTGCCGATAATATTGGTTTGCAGTCCTTTTTCGGGATGCGTTTCCTGCTCCAGCGTATTCGTATCCGCCGCCAGATGCAAAACAGCGTCCGGGCGATGACGTTTGAACGCTTCTTGAACGGACAAACCTTGAGTGATATCCAGTTCCTCATGACCCGGCGCAGTCAAACCGGGGTCAAGTTTTAAGATCTCGCGGCCCAGAAGCCCTGAACCGCCCGTCAGAAGTATTTTCATAACTCTATAAATATTTTTCCAAAATTGGCGCGTAATATTCTTTGGTCATCGCCAGCCCCTGAGCCAGTCCGTGCTGAGGAGACCATCCAAGGATCTTTTTGACCTTCTGATTTTGGATCACCGCGTCGCCGATCTCGATGGCTTCGCGGTTCTTCGGCCATTCGACAAAACGCACTTTCCCTCCGATATGCGCGGCGATCTGGGCTGACAATTTGGCGACGCTGATCTGATCATCGGACACCGCGAAGAACACTTCCCCGTTGGCGGCCTCTGATCGAGAGGCCAGGATCATGGCACTGACACTGTCCTCGATGAAGCTGATATTTCGAAGCTGTTTTCCATCGCCAAAAATGGGTATTTCACGTCCCTGCAATGCCAATCCGATAAAATAATTCATAAATCCAAAATCAGCGCTTTTAATGCAGGAGCGCGGGCCGTAATTGTTGGCCAGCCGGACAACGGTCGTGCGCATTTTATAAGCGTTGCCGTAGATCAGCACATATTTTTCCGAAGCGCTTTTATTCGCGGAGTAAATATCCACCGGAAACTCCGGATGAAGCTCGTCGGCTTCCGGGCGCACCATCCGCCCGATCTGAGTGCTGGTGCCGATATGCACGATCTTCGTGTCCGGATGAAAACGCCGCGCGGCTTCCAGAAGATTGATGGTTCCCTTGCAATTGATCTCGATATCCATCAAAGGGTCAGACATCGAATTGGGATGCGACGTATAAGCCGCGCAGTTAAATACCACATCCTTATTCAACACCGCCGCGGAAATGCCCTCAAAATTGCGCACATCATTGAGCTCGATGCGGACATCACCGCGGATCTCATGGATATTGTGGCGGTTGCCGCCGGACTTGGGGTCCAGGCAGTCATAGATCGTGACTTCTGCGCCCAAGCGGACACAGCGCGCGGCGATATTGCTGCCGACAAAACCAAGTCCGCCGGTGACAAGGATCTTTTGCCCTTTTAAACCGGGAAGTGACATGGGCCCTATCATACCAACCTTGGACCCTACCGTCTATTTTCTCTTAAAATGCATCCGCCGGTAATGGGACAAACGGTATTTTTCAGGAAAATTTTCCATCGGCTCGACAGGCCGCGCATCTTCTTCATGTTCCAGCGTATATTCCCCGCCCAAAACCTCGATCAGCTCATCCCGGTTGATGAACCAATAAGGAATGGATGCTCCTGGGATCGTCTTTTGGCGCGTCAAAAAAGTGGGAATGCCGCCGGCCGCAAGCCTGTCCATCACCAGATGCCGCGCTTTCCAGCCCGCGATCATCCGCAAGGTTTTTCGGAAGTCCTCGAAATATTGAAGCGCTGAGGAGATATAAACCATGTCCGCTTCCTGAAATTCCGTGATGGGCGCCGCGTGAAAAGACAGGTTTTCGTGGGAAGCCAAAAGCGGCGACGCCAACTGCGATACCGCCTCCACCTCCATGACAAAATAACGGATCTTGGAAGCCGGTGATCCGGCGCTCACAAGATACAAATAAGCGCCGCCCATCCCTCCCCCGAGGTCGACAATGCGGAGGTTTTCATTTTTCTTCAAAAGATCTTGAGTGATCGAAACTAAAAAATCGTGTCTGTATTTTTCCGGGATCGGCTTTCCTTTTTCAACGCTGTTCTTGACCAGCTTGGCCGATAAATAGAGAGGGTAAAGCCATTTACCGCGCTCAAAAGCCTCCTTCGCCGGAGGAAGCTCGGACACACTTTTGTAAATACCGCTCCAATTCTCCCGGAGGAACGCGCGGTGAAGCATCATCTGAAAAAAGACGGAGCCCGCCCGAAGAATGGGAAGATTTTTATCCCCGCGCATCAACTCCCAGTAAGACAGGGTCCGCATCAAGCAGAAGGCCTCACCTGTTTATTTTTATAAAATGAAATGACCGCCTCCGCCGTCCGGCGGGCGTCCTTTGGGGGGAGTTCCGGATAAACAGGCAATGACAATATTTCTCCGCAGGCTTTTTCTGTTTCCCTCAACGGCCCGGCGGCGTTCAAATAACGGTAAGCTTTCTGCCGGTGAACGGGCACGGGGTAATGGATCAGGGCCTGGATATTTTTTTTCTTAAGATAATTTTGAAGCTCATTTCTTTTTTGCGCGCGGATCACGTATTGATGATAGACCCGGCGGCCTCCGGAAATTTTCAGGGGTGTTTGAACCGGGATCCCCGTGAGCCTCCGGCCGTAAATTTGAGCGATGGCGGCCCGCTTTTGGTTGTCGGCGTCCAGCGTCTTGAGCTTGACCCTTAAAATAGCCGCCTGGATCTCATCCAGACGGGAATTCCACCCGGGGATCTCGCTGACGCGGTTTTTTCCCCAGCCGTACTGCCGCAGTAAAAGGCATTTTTCATAAATTTTCTTTGAGGAGGTCACGATCATCCCGCCGTCGCCGATAGCGCCCAGATTTTTTGTGGGATAAAAACTAAAACACCCCGAGTCGCCGAAAGAACCTGCTCTTTTGCCGCGATAAACAGCGCCGTGCGCCTGACTGCAGTCTTCGATCACCCGAAGCTTGAATTTTTTTGCCAAGGATAAAATGGGCCCAAGGTCCGCCGGCTGTCCGTATAAATGAACAGGCAGGATCGCCCTCGTGCGCCGGGTGATGTGTTTTTTAATTTTGGCGGGGTCCATGCAAAAAGTGGCGGGATCGATGTCCACAAAAACGGGTGTGGCACCGCTCATTCCGATCGCCGCCGCCGTAGCGACGGCTGTGTGCGACGCTGTGAGCACCTCATCCCCCGGGCCTATCCCCATCGCCCTCAAAGCCAGGTGGATCGCGTCCGTGCCATTGGCGACCCCCACGCCGTAACGCGCGCCAAGATACGCCGAAAATTCTTTTTCAAAACTTTCGCACTCACTTCCCAGAACATAACGGCCTTTATTCAAAACATCGCGGATAGCGCGGTTGATCGCTTTCCGGTGAGAAAAATACTGCGCTCTCGGATCGCCGCAAAGGATCATCTAAAATACTTTGACTTCAGGCACGTACACGATGAACTTTCCTCCCCGACTGACGAATTCCTGCTCCTTAGCCATGATCTCCTGCATGTGATTCCAGGCAAAAAGAAGCGCGTAGTCCGGATATTTTCCGGTGAACGCCGCGTAAGGCCTGACCGGAATGTGGGCGCCGGGGCTGTACTTTCCCTGCTTGATCGGTGTTGTGTCAGAGATAAATTCAACCAGATCCGGCGTGATCCCGCAATAATTGGTCACCGTGGTGCTCTTGGACGTCGCGCCATAGCCGACGATCCTTTTTCCCTCGCCCTTTAATTTTTTCAAAAGAGCGATGAGTTCATCCCGGGATTTGGCTACTTTCCGGGCGAAATCAGAAAATACTTCGGGCCGGTCAAGCCCCATCTTTTTCTCTTTTTCCTCCTGAAGCCTGACAGCCCCCGCTACCGGATACGCTCCTTTGCGAGCGATAAAATAGCGCATCGACCCCCCATGAGTTTCCTGAGGCTTGATATCAAAAACCTCAAGACCGTTCTTATCCGCCAAATAACTCACCGAAGCCACGGAGAAATAAAAAATATGCTCATCGTAGATCTGATCATAAGAAACTTTTTCGATGATGTCGCCCAGATACGGGTCCTCAAA
>CAZBIH010000038.1:0-6324 GCA_964492015.1 uncultured Planctomycetia bacterium
GCCATCACCATAAAAAAAGCGGCGCTGGAAATATCGCCGGCGATCGGGAAACTTCTGCCGATCAGTCTCTGGGGACCCTCCAGAGAGACGGTGAGCCCTTTTTGGCGAATAACGCCGCCGAAATATTGAAGAAAGAGCTCCGTGTGATCCCGGGACTTGAGGGGTTCTGTCACGCGGGTACTGCCATCGGCGTACAACCCCGCCAAAAGAATTGCGGATTTGACCTGCGCGCTGGCCACAGGCAGACGTGCATCGATCGCCTTTAGCTTTCCTCCGCGGATCGTCAGCGGCGCATAATTGGCACTCTCCTTGCCCTCGATGCTGGCGCCCATCTGTTTTAAAAAATCAGTGACGCGGCGCATCGGCCGTGTGGAGAGCGACGGATCGCCGGTCAGGATCGTTTCAAACGATTGGCCTGAAAGGATGCCCGAAAGCAATCTCATCGACGTGCCGGAATTTTCACAGTCGATCGGACCCACAGGAGCTTTAAGACCTCCGAGCCCCACGCCGTGCACCGTGATCTCCCCCGGTGTCGCCTCTTCGATCTTCACGCCCATTGCCTCAAAGGCTTTCCGTGTGCAAACACAATCCTCGCCGGACAGAACATTGGTAAAAGAGGACTTGCCCTCCGCCAGAGCGCCAAACATGATCGCGCGGTGCGACAAAGATTTATCGCCGGGAAATGAGAGTTTTCCTGAGATGGGTTTTGAAACTTTACGAATGCTTATATTTTGACTCAAGACAGTTCCTTTTGCTGTTCGGCTTTCTTGATCACATCCATCATATCCTGCGGGATCGGACTTTCAAATTTCATTCTTTTGCCCGTTTCGGGATGCGAAAACTCGATCTTGGACGCATGCAAACACAAACGGTCCCCTTCTTTGCCGCTGCCGTAGATCACGTCCCCCACGACGGGATACCCCAGATGCGTCATGTGCACACGGATCTGGTGTGTTCTGCCAGTCACAATGCGGACCTCGAGCAGCGTCGTGAAACGGAACCGTTTTACCGTTTTATAATAAGACTCCGCCTCACGCGCCTTAGCATCACGCGAAACAGCCATTTTTCCACGAATTTTTGGATCGTGGCCGATCGATTCCAAGATCCGGCCTTCTTCAAATTCCACACGCCCCTTGACCAGCGTGGTATAGGTCTTGGAAAGACTGCGCTCGGTAAATTGCTCCTGCAGCGCCCTGTGCGCCCGGTTATTTTTAGCGACAAGCAAAATTCCGGAAGTATCCTTGTCGAGGCGATGAACGATCCCTGGGCGTTCTTTTCCGCCATGCGTCGAAAGATCCCCGCCGCGGCCCAAAAGCGCATGCACGAGTGTGCCTTGTTTGTTTCCGGCGCCCGGATGCACCACCATTCCGGCAGGTTTTTCGATGACAAGCATCGACTTGTCCTCAAAATATATTTTTAGTGGAATATCCTCGCCCTTCATTTCCGTTATTTTTTTTTCTACCAGATCGGCTTCGATATGATCTCCTTCTTTCACCGTATCGCTCGCTTTCACTGTCTTTCCGTTCAAAAATATCTTCTTCTGGTGGATCGCCTCTTTGAGCTCCTGTCGTGAAAAATGTCCCTCGAGCACCTCCGCAAGATACGCGTCGATGCGCTTAGGCACATAGATCATAGGCACGTCATGAGTAAAAGAAGTTGTCATTTATTTTTCTTTGTTAAATAAAAAAATAGGGCCGCCGCCGAAAAAAGACCCAAACTCATCCATTGAGGCAAGGTCAAACGCAAATAATGCGCATTGTCGCCTCTTAAAAATTCGATCATGAACCTCAAGATCGCGTAGAGGCCCAGATAAGCCAGAAATACCCGCCCCTCCCGCCGCGGTTTCGATGAAAAATAAAAAAGAAACCCCGAGAGGATAAAAAGACCCAGGGCTTCATAGAGCTGTGTCGGGAGATTGGCGTAAGGCTCGCCGGGAAAATGAATGCCTAGGAAGGAATCTGTCCTCAAGCCATAACAACAGCCGTTAAAAAAACATCCGACGCGTCCGATCCCATGCGCCAACGCCGCGATCGGAGAAAAAAAGTCACAAAATTTCAGGATCGGCCAATGCCTTAAGCGTGCATACAGCGTCCCAAAAAAGATCGCCCCAAAAAACCCGCCGTACCAGACAAGCCCGCCCTCCTGGATGCGGAACATCGCCCACAGGTCATTCGCGTAGTCTGGAAAATTCTGCCAGACATAAAACACACGCGCCCCCAGGATCCCTGAAATAAAAAGCATGAATAAAGCATCTATCGCCGCGGTAGGCTCGATCCCAAAATGCGCCGCTCTTTTTTGAGCCAAAAAAAGGGAGACGATCATCGCCAGGGCCGTAAAAAAACCGTAGGCGTAGATCGTAATGCCCTGAAATTGAAAAAGAATGGGGTGCATATTTACCGGCCCTTAAAAGCGCTTAACGCCACCAAAAACACTCCGACGCAAACAAATGAATCTGCCAGGTTAAAAACAGGCCAGACCCTGAAGTCAAAAAAATCGATCACGTACTGATAATAAATACGGTCATGGAGATTGCCCAACGCGCCCCCGGCCACCAGGATCCACCCCCAGCGCTGAAGCGTGCGCATTTGATGATTGTATCGCACTAGGCAAAAAAGAAGGACAAGGATAGAAGCTAGCGTCGCCGCGACAAGATAGGCTCCCGCACCGCGAAAAAGACCGAACGCCGCGCCGGTGTTGTTGACTCGCGTCAGATAAAAAAAGCCCTGAATAACCGGCAGGGTTTGATCTTCGGGAAGAATTCGGACGATCAGCTGTTTGGAGATCTGGTCGATCAGGTATAGAAAAAAAACGGGCCCAAGAAAAAAATATTTTCTAAACAAACCCCGGTTTAGCGTTTCTTTTTTTCCTGTTTTTCCTGGCATGGGACACAAAGCTCCGCGTAGGGCACCACTTTCAGGCGCACGACCGCGATCTTTTTTTCGCAGAGCTCGCAGTTGCCGTAAGTCCCCTCATCGATCTTGTCGATGGCTGTGTCGATGCGGTGAACGACCGCCTGTTCTTTATCGGCCAGCCCGAGAGAGAACTCGCGATCGTAGTTGTCGGTAGCGACATCCGCCATGTGAAGGCTGTAAGCGGACAAGTCCCCCGCGGCATCGCGGCCCGAGGTCTTCAAGGCGTCATCCGCGATGTGCTGTATCCCCTTTTGGAATTCGGCTTTTTTCTTCAGCAAAAGATCTTTGAACATCTTCAAATTTTTTTTATCCATACCTAAACTCCTTTTAACACATCCGTACAACGGTGACAGAGCGCCGGGTGCTCTTTGTTTTGTCCGACGGACTCCCGGTAGTTCCAACAACGCTCACATTTAGTACCCCGCGCCTTCGATACGCTGACCCGGAGTTCACCGCCGCTTCCGGGCTCAGCCGATATTCTCGCCTGCGAGACGAGCAAAAGGCCGGGCAGATCTTCTTTAAAATTTTCTAAAAATTGACGTTCATCCGTTTTTGAAACAGCTAATTCTACCTCAGCCTCCAGAGAATTGCCAATCTCTTTTTTCTCGCGTTTTTCCTCAAGAGCTTTCAGGACTTTTTCGCGGAATCCCATAAATTTTTCCCAGCGTTCCTCCAGCTCCACCCGGCGGTGAGAAGGCAAAGGTTTCGGCCAATTCTCCAGGTGTACACTCCCGGAAAACTCCAGCATCTGCCACACTTCCTCGCACGTAAAACTTAAGACCGGCGCCAGGATCTTCACCAGCGTCGTCAGGATCTCATAAAGCACCGTCCGCGAAGACCGGCCCGACACCGACGAGCGGGCATCCGTATAGAGCCTGTCTTTTAAAATATCCAGATAGAACGAGGACATTTCCTTAACGCAAAAATCATAGACCGCATGATAGATCGGGTGGATCTGGCCGTTTTCATACGCGTGATGCGCTTCCTCCTTCAAGAACTCAAGTTTCGACAATGCCCAACGATCAACCTCTAGGAGCTCCTCGTACTTGAGCCCGTCTTTGGAGGGATCAAAACCGTGCAGATTTCCCAGGAGATACTTGAACGTATTGCGGATCTTACGATACCCTTCCGCCAACTGCTTTAAGCTCTCACGGGAAATGCGTATATCATCCGAAGTATCCGTCGAAGCGACCCAGAGCCTCAAGATATCAGCGCCGTATTCCTTCATGACGTCCAGAGGCGAGATCACATTGCCCTGGGACTTGGACATTTTTTTGCCGTCGCTGTCCACGATAAATCCGTGGGTCAGCACCGACTCATAAGGCGCTTTGCCAAAAATACCGCAGGACACCAAAAGAGAACTCTGAAACCACCCCCTGTGCTGATCACTTCCTTCCAGATACAGATCCGCCGGAAAAGCCAGATTGTCATCGTCGATCAAGACCGATAGAAAACTGGAGCCCGATTCAAACCACACATCGAGAATATCATCGCCTTTTTTCAATTCTTTTGCGCCACATTTGGGGCAAGCCAATAGGCCCCCGGTCAACTCCGCCGCGGTTTTTTTAAACCAGGCATCGGAGCCATCCTTTCTAAAGATCTCCCGGACGCGCCGTATGAGCGCCACATCCAAAACCGCCTCCTCACAAGCCGAGCAATACATGGCCGGGACCGGGATCCCCCAATAACGCTGACGTGAAAGGCACCAGTCCGGGCGCGACTCCAGCATGCCTGAAATACGATTACGGCCGGACGCCGGGATCCACTTCACCTTCTTGGCTTCTTCCAAAAGTTTGCGGCGAAGATCAAATTTGTCCACTCCCATGAACCACTGCTTCGTCGCGCGCGTGATCACCGAGCTCTTACAGCGCCAGCAGGTGGGATAAGAATGCTTGATCTCGGACCAGCGGATCAGACACTTTTGACCGGACAAAAGCTCGCGGATCTTATCGTTGGATTTTAAAATATGCGTGCCCTTGAATTCCCCCGCCTCTTCGTTAAAGCGTCCCTTCCCGTCCACAGGCATCAAAACCGGCAGTTTAAATTGAACCCCGGTGCGGTAATCGTCGATCCCATGGCCCGGCGCCGTATGAACACAGCCGGTACCGTCTTCCCGAGAAACGTGATCCGCCGTGACAACTTTGGAATCTCTCGCGATGAACGGATGACGCGCCGTGATGCCTTCAAGCTCAGCTCCGGTTTTTTTGAGAAGAATGCGGATATCCTCCGGAGTCTCCGGCGAGATCATCGACGCCAGAGCACTCACGCGATCCGCCGCCATAATCACAATGCCGTGAAACTTCGTCTGGACCAGCGCGTATTCAAAAATAGGATTGAGCGCAACCGCGACATTCGCCAGAAGAGTCCACGGCGTCGTGGTCCACACGGCAAAAGAAACCCGCTCGCCCGCGGGCACAGAAATTCCTTTTTTTGCCAGTTCTTCGGGATTGACGGGGAATAAAATATAGATCGACGGCGACACATGATTTTCATCGTATTCCAGTTCCGCTTCCGCAAGTGCTGTCTCGCAGGAAATGCACCAATGCACGGGTTTCAAGCTCTGAAAAATAAACCCTTTTTCCACCAGGCGCGCGAACGCATCGATCACACCGGCTTCAAATTCAGGATTGAGCGTCAAATACGGCTTTTCCCAATCCCCCAAGATCCCCAGGCGCTTGAACTGGCTCTTCTGCTTCTCCACGAATCCCATCGCGTAATCCCGCGCCTTTTGGCGGAACACGACCGGATCGATCTCATATTTGGTGATCTTGAGCTCTTTGAAAAGCTGATGTTCCACCGGCAGGCCGTGACAATCCCAGCCCGGAACGTAGGGCGCATCAAAACCTTTCATATTTTTGTATTTCACAAGAATATCTTTCAAGATCTTATTGAGCGCATGGCCCATGTGAATGTCGCCGTTGGCGTAAGGAGGGCCGTCATGGAGAATGTATTTTTTGCGGCCGCGGGAGCGTTCGCGCAATAGGCCGTAGAGGTTTTCTTTCTGCCACCGGTCCAGCAAAAGCGGCTCGCGCCCGGGCAGGTCCGCCTTCATCGGAAAATCCGTCGCGGGCAGATTCAGGGTCTTCTTGTAATCCATTTTTTCAGGCAACACAGCAGTCCCTTCTTACTGAAACCGTACGGCAAGCCCCAAAAGCGTTTGAACAAGAAATATTTTCATAAAATAAATGAACAGCGCCGCGATCATCGGCGACAGATCCATGCCAAGCTTGTAAGCCGGCAAAAGTTTCCGAAACGGCACCAGCACAGGCTCCGTCACGCGCTCAATAAATTGCACGATCGAATTGTAGGGATCAGGATTCACCCAGCTTAAAAGCGCCCGGATCAAAATAAGCCACCAGTAAATATCCAGCACAGCCCCAAGCACCATCGCCAGCGCCTGAAAAAAATTACC
>CAZBIH010000038.1:6424-9172 GCA_964492015.1 uncultured Planctomycetia bacterium
GCCTTGATCGCGTCCTGAATGATCTTTCCAAACCCTTTTCTCTGAAAAACTTTAAGAGCTGCTTCTGTCGTTCCTCCCTTAGAAGCCACTTTTGCGATCAAGTCCTCGGGATCCTCTGTGCTCTGAGCCAGGACTTTCCCGCTACCGAAAGCCGTCTGATAAACCAGTTTTTTGGCCACATCTACCTTCATCCCCATTTCATAGCCAGCCTCGATCATCTTTTCGGTCAATAAAAAGAAGTAGGCCGGCCCCGACCCCGAAAGCGCCGTCACCAGATCGATCATTTTTTCGGGGACTTGGACAAATTCGCCAAACGCCGCCAATATCGCCTCCGCAATCTTGCGATGCTTCAGGCCTGCATGCTTACCCAGGCTGTAAGCCGACATCCCCGCCCCCACAAGCGCCGGCATGTTGGGCATCACGCGGATAATGGACATGGGTTTCTTTAAATAACTTTCAATTTTTGAAATGGGAACGCCCGCCGCGATCGAGATCACCAAGGCGTCTTTGTCCACAGAACTCGCTATCTCCGCGATCGCTTCTTGCATGATCTGGGGCTTCACCGCGAGGATCACAATATCCGCCAGGGAGACACACTGGCGGCCTGATTTGGCGATCTTGACCGAGAATTCTTTTTTTAGCACGACAAGTTTTTTGACGTCCACATCATAGACCGAAATATTTTGAGGATAGACGGATTTCTCGATCAAGCCGCGTACCAGCGCCTGCCCCATATTCCCGGCGCCGATGAGGCTGATCTTCAAGCCCGACAAAACTGATTTTGAGCTCATACTTTCTTTTCTCCGAAGATCCCGTTCCCCAAACGCACCATGTTGGAGCCTTCCTCGATCGCGGCCTCAAAATCGCCGCTCATTCCCATGGAAAGATATTTCATTTCAAAGTTTGGCGCTTTAAGCGTTTTGCAAACATTGAAAATACTTTTCAATTTTTTAAAAGCCGCCCGGCGGGCTTCAATGTCGGGGCTGTTCGGAGCGATGCCCATGAGTCCCAGGACCCGAAGATTTGGAAATGCGATCACCGCGTCCGCCGCGGTATAAATTTCTTCCGGTGCGAAGCCATACTTCTGTTCTTCACCCGAAATATTGATCTCTAGGAGGATACTAACTGTTTTGTTCAGCGTCAGAGCCGCTTCCTGGATCTGCTTGGCCAGCCGCACCGAATCCACGGATTGGATCAGTGAGAAAAGGCCCAGTGCGTCTTTGATCTTGTTGGTCTGCAGATGGCCCACCAAATGCCACTCGGCCGCAACCGCAGGAACCTTCGCCCCCGCCTCCTGAATACGGTTTTCGGCAAAGACGGTGATGCCTGCCTCTTTCGCCTCCAGCGCCGCTTCCGACGAGACCCCTTTGGTGACCGCTACCAGTGTAATATCCTTCAGAGCGCGTCCGGTCTTTGCCGCGGCCGCTTCCACGCGGGAGCGGACCTCGCGTATATTTTCTGCGATGCTCACAAGCTCTGGTTTTCTAATTTCTTAGCGCGTCGAGCCCAGGTAACAGCGGTTAACGCAATACCGCCAAGCACAAAAACAACCACTCCCAGAAGAAGGCAAACGCCAAAAAAAAGCCCCCGGCTCTGCAGCGACTTGGGATCACCAAAACAGACGGAACAGGCAATGGGAAGCCAGGAAATGCTCACAATGCTTTGCCTTTTTTAATTTTTAAAATGAACCAGACCAGATAGGCCGCCAGCAGGACGCTCGAAGCGTAGGAAAGCCCTGAGAAAAAGAGGTTCTGCCTTACCTCATTCTGCCAATAGCCGAAACCGGCCAAGAGCAGGACTGACAGAACAATAAACACGATGTGGAACGCGCGCAGTGACATAGCCTCACCCCTAGGCGTGATGCAGCGAAGGAATTGCCAGAAGAAAAGCGAAAAAGAAAACGGTTAACAGCAGGACGCAAAGAATGATCTTCTTCTCGGTCGACAGATGCATGAAAAATGCCGCCACCAGCCCGCCCTTGATGCACGCGATAAAAAGCGCCACCGCCACCGCCCAGAGAATAGGCATATGCACATAAGAGACCGCCACCGTGATGACCGTCAGCGCCATCAGCGCCAAAAAAATACGGATATAAAGAGTGACTTGTTTTTTAACTTCCGCTTCAGAGTGCCCGCTCATGATCAGCCTTCCTTATAATAAGTAAAGTGCCGGGAAGAGAAATATCCAGACCAGATCCACAAAATGCCAATAAAGCCCCGCCGCTTCCACCCGTCCGGTGAATTGCACGGGGTTGGTCTTCCAGAGCTTACTACCCGGCAGAAGCAAATAGGTATTCACGATGATCCCGCCCAGAACGTGAAGGCCGTGAAGCCCTGTGATCACAAAGTAGATCGCATAAAAATTGCTCGTGCTGGGAAAATGATGGTGTTCGAATTTATGCGCGTATTCAAAACTCTTGACCACCAAAAACGCCAACGCCAAAAGAATGGTCAGTGTCATATGGAGACGGTACTTCGAAAGGTTTTTCAGCTCCAAAGACGCCCAAGCCATGACCATCGTAACGCTGGAGGTGATCAAGATGACCGTGTTCAAAGTCGCCAAAGGCACATTCAATAATTCGTGGCCGCGCGGCCAATCCGGCACACCGGTACGAAGAAGAATGTAAGCGGAAAACAGCCCGCCAAATAACATCACTTCAGAAGCCAAAAAAAGCCACACACCCAATTTGGAGTTGGTGACCCCGCTGACCGGATGCGGCTCGGAAATATAATGGATCTCGACGGACAT
>CAZBIH010000038.1:9272-10917 GCA_964492015.1 uncultured Planctomycetia bacterium
CATGCCTTGAGGCCAAAAGTCATTTTTCTGACCGGGCACACTGTACTCATAAGGATCCCGGTAAACCACAGGCTCTTTCAAAAAGTTGCCATGAGGCGGCGGTGTCGGCGTGCTCCACTCCAGCGTCGTCGCCTGCCAGGGATTATCATCCACTTTTTTGCCTTTAAAGATGCTCCCGAAGAAATTGATGATAAACGGGATCTGAGCCAGTCCCAGGCACGCGGCGCTGGCCGAGATAAACACATTCAGCGGCTGCGTCGGCAACGCATGCGCGTACTGCGTCGGATCATAAAGACGCCGCGACACACCGGCCATCCCCATCAAGAACATCGGCATAAAAACGCCGTTCATAAAAATAAAGGAAAGATAAAAATGGATCTTGCCTAAAACGTCGTTCATTTTTCGGCCCGTGACCTTGGGGAACCAGTGATAGATCCCGGCAAACAACGCGAAAATAGTCCCCGGCGCCACCACATAGTGGAAGTGCCCGATCACGTAATACGTGTCATGCAGATGGATGTCGGATGCATTCATACCCAGCGGAAGGCCGGTCAACCCACCGATCGCAAACATCGGCAAAAAAGATAATGCAAAAAGCATGGGAACATTAAATCGAATAGACGCACCCCAAAGACTTAAGATGAGCGTTGTAAGGATGATCACGGATGGGATCGAAATGATCATCGTCGTGATCTGAAAGAAAGTGCTCATTTGCGTTCCCATCCCGGTGAGGTACATGTGATGTGCCCACACAATGAAGGACATGAAACCCAAAAAGATGATCGAATAGACCAGCGCCTTATATCCATAAAGTGGTTTACGTGTATTACAAGCCATGACCTCCGACACAATACCCATTGCCGGCAAGATCAGCACGTACACTTCAGGATGCGCTAAAAACCAGAACAAATGCTGCCAGAGGACCGCATTCCCCCCGCCCGCCACGGCGGAAGCAACCCCGTTGACGACAAGCCCCGACGGCATGAAAAAACTGGAGCCGAGCAAGCGGTCCGATAATTGCAAAACACCGGCCGCCATGAGCGGAGGAAACGCCAGAAGAAGAAGAAAAGAAGTCACAAACTGCGCCCACACAAAAAACGGGAGGCGAAAAAAAGAAAGCCCTTTGGCGCGAAGCTGTACCACCGTGGTAATAAAGTTAATGGAGCCTAAAAGCGAAGAATTGATCAAAAATACCATGCCGATGAGCCACCACGTCTGCCCGCCGGAAGCGATGACCGAAAGCGGCGGATACGACGTCCACCCGGACTGCGCGGCGCCTCCCGGCACAAAAAAACTGGCCAGCATCACAACACCGCCGATAAAATAAAGCCAATAGCTCACCATGTTGAGCTTAGGAAACGCCATGTCCGGCGCCCCGATCTGAAGCGGAAGCACATAATTTCCAAAAGCGCCGACGGACAGAGGCACGACCCCCAAAAAGATCATGATCGTTCCATGCATAGCGCCCAGTGAATTATAAAACTCGGGCAGCATGATCCCGCCCACCATCATGGTATCCGCAAACCAAGTCCCTATGACCGGCAAGGGCTGTCCCGGATACGCCAACTGCCAGCGCATCAGAAGCATCAGACAGAAACCGAACAAAAGAAATATTAAAGAAGTGACCGCATACTGAATTCCGATC
>CAZBIH010000038.1:11017-12252 GCA_964492015.1 uncultured Planctomycetia bacterium
ACTTCCAGGTAGGTCGGCAGTTTAAAATGATGGACATGGTGCTGGGCCTTCTGCCCCGGCCGCTGACGGAAACGGATCAAAAGAAAGATAAAAAAAGCCAACCACCCGATGAACAGCACCGCCATGAAAACATGGACCACCAGGATCAATTGGTCGATCGCCGCGCCATGCGTCGAAAGATCCACCGGTAACCACCAGCCGTAATTCGGGGACATATCGGTCAACCTTCCTTTAGAGATAGATGGATAAAAGAGTAATGGGAACAATTATCTATATTTTATGGCCTAAAGTCAATAAAGGCGATGCTTTTTTAATTCTTATTTGAAAAATAATCAATAATAAGGTAAAATATGGCTAAATACTTTAGGAGGGACCATGAAGGGCCTTGGAACGCGGATACAATATTTAAGAAAACAGCGCAAAATGACGTTGGTGGATATGTCTAAAAAAACCAACCTCGACATGGCGACCTTAAGCCGCATGGAAAATGAAAAAATGGTCGGCACGCTTGACTCTCACATGCGCATCGCGCAAGCTCTGGGCCTGCGCCTCCCCCAACTTTACGACGAGGTCGCCCAAAAATTGGAGGCCGTCAAAGAAAAAGCGCTCCGCCAGAAAGTGGAAACATTCTCCCACTCCTCCGGCGCCGTCGCCGAACTTCTGACCAGCGGCATCCTTCAGAAAAAAATGATGCCCGTTCTTCTGCGCATCAAACCCAAGGGGGCCACCGAGCCCGAAGAGCATACGGCAATTTCTGAAAGATTTGTTTATCTCTTGAAAGGCAGCCTCGAGGTTACCATCGGCGAAGAAGTGAAGATCTTAAATCCCGGGGACAGCCTGTATTTCAACGCCTCGACCCTCCACTCCTTCAAAAACACATCCAAAACCGAAAGCGAACTGCTTTCCGTCGTCACCCCGACTTCTCTCTAAAACAAAAAGGAGTTCACGATGCCCCAGGAATCCAAAAGACCCACCATTCTGATCTGCGATGACGAGGAGGGTATTCGAGAATCTTTTAAACTGATCTTGGAGGATTTTTACGAATTAAAATTCGCCCACAACGGCCTGGAAGGCATTGAAATGGCTAGGACTGCCGGCGCCGACATGATGTTCCTGGACATTAAAATGCCCAAGCTTCACGGCATGGAAACTTTAAAGAAGGTCAAAAAAGCCAACCCTAAACTCCCGGTCGTCATCGTCACCGGCTATCAGAGCGTCGAGATCGCGCAGGAAGC
>CAZBIH010000039.1:0-12101 GCA_964492015.1 uncultured Planctomycetia bacterium
TAGCCGATCCAGCGGGACGAGGACGGAAGCAAAAATAAAATTCCCGCGACACCGCCCGCCACGGTGGTCAGCGTCTCCAAGAGAAAACTTAAAGTGAACGCGCGCGAACGCTTCATGCCCGAACCGATCCCCACCAGCGTCAGCGCCAAACCTTCGGGAAGCTTGTGGAACACCACTGCCAAGAGAATGAACACGCCGATCTTGGAACCGCTCAAATAACCGCTATAGATCGCCAAGCCATCCATGAAGCTGTGGACAGAGAGCGCCACGACCATCGCCGTGGTGATCGCTTTAAAATTGACCTCCGTGTGCGTGGCGGAACAAGCCGGACACACATGAAATACATATTTGGTGATCCCCCAGAAAAGCAGGTAGCCTGTTAGGAAGCTCAGTGCCGCGCTCCAACCGCCCACAAGCTCGACGGTCTCAGGCCAAATATCCAGGATCGCCACCGCCAACAGCGCACCGGCCGCGAAAGAGATCAGAAGGCATAATTTTTGATGGCTAATTTTTTTAAAACTAATGGCGATGAGGGCGCCGAGCGTAGCCATAAAAGAAGCTAAAAATAGTCTTAAACCGATCAATTGCCACACATCCATTGAAAATAAATTCTGCATTAGATCAGCAATTTTATCCGATAGGTTTTAGAAAGTGGGCAGACGATATCTAGGAGACTTGTGATTAAAAAGGAAGCGGGGGCTTACTTTTTCTTGCCTTTAATGACAGCTTCAGCCCGAAGCCAGTCCTCGGCGTCAAAACCGTCCTGACACCCGCGATCCACAAAGAACTGATAAGCCTGAGCGGCGATCTTCGTCTGCTCGTTTTCCTGAGAAAGTACACCCGTTTTGGATCCATTCTTTGATGCGGCAACAGCGATCTTAGCCATGAGATATCTCCAGATTTTGTTTTATTCTACTCCAAAGGAGCGGGAGGTGACAATGTTATTCTCTGGAGATCCCCTAGGGACCCGGCGATCCGCTGAAAGCCTGCCAAAAGCTGCTCACGGACCTTTTTCAAACTCTCCTGGGTATAAATAAACTCATGGGCTTGCTTCAAAGTTGAAAAATAGAGGATCCCGCGGGCAGGCACCTCTCCGTAGAGTTCGCGGAATACAAACGCGTATAGGCTCAGTTGAAACTCATAGCCTTGAGCTGTTTTTTTGGCCTCGGAAGGTGTGATCTGATTGGTCTTGTAGTCCAGGATCACCCACTGCCCCGCATCGCGGTACGCCAGATCGATCTGGCCCTTCAAAATACCGCACGGGGTCTTGAAAATGAACGGAAGCTCCGGATGACAAGAGGAGGCTTTTTTCACCGATAACCCAAGCGGGCTCTTCCAGAAAGCGGCACTGCTTGCGCGGATCTCGTCTTTTTCGACGGCAGTCAGCGGCGAAACAATTTTTTCCAAAAAATCCTCGCGGATGACGCCGCGCGGCGAATTGAGCGTCATCAGCTCCATCACACGGTGATAGATCGTTCCATACTCGTTTCGCGGCGACCTCTCGAGGTCTTCAGCGTCGACGATCTCCGGTTCTTCTGAATAAACTGCCGGTTTTATTTGTGTTTGCGCTAAAAGATCGCTGACGCTCAAGTCTATGGCCGCATCGTAAGGCTTTTCGGGCAGGCGCAGCCGCTCGAGCATCTTCTCCACATCCTGCGCCCTCAATTCAGCGGCAGACTCCAAACGACCGCGCAAGCCTCCTGAAAAACCCGAGGAAGGACGAGCCTGATCGCGGCCCAAAACATCCAGCACACGATCCATCCAAGTAGCGCTTTTAGATCCGGAAGCGGATTCGCGCGCCGCCGCGCCGCACAACAGAAGACGTTCACGCGCGCGTGTGACCGCCACGTACAGAACGCGGTCCTCTTCTTCCCCTTCTTTTTCTTCTATCCGTCCGGCGGCAAATTCATAGGCCTGGTCATACAATTTTTTACGCTCATCCAGAGGGTCTTGCACCGACCAGCCCAAACCTCCTTCGATAGACGCGATCGCCACGCCGCGGTCCTTGGGTTTTCTCTGCCCGCCCAAATTCACGATGGCCACGCAGGGAAACTCAAGGCCCTTGGCCGCGTGAATGCTGGATAAAAATACCGCGTCGCTTCCTTGAGTCTCAATACGCGCTTCTTCGGTTTCATCCCGATCCGCCATCCCTTGTGCGTAGCGCACAAATTCCGCGGCATCCAAAGATGTCTTTTCTTCCAGCGAGCGCGCGATCTCTACAAGCTTCCGCACGTTGGCGACGCGCTGGACCCCGCCGGGGCCGGCCAGCACCATGCATTCGTAATCGCTCCGGCGCAGTGTTTTTTCCAAAAGCGCCGAAACGGTAAAGCGATTTTTGACGCTCCGCACGGACGCAAGATATTCCGCAAACGTGTGTGCGCGAAAACGGTCCTTTTCCGACAGGCCTTCCGCCGCGGAAATATCGTCGAATGCGCGCGAAAGCGGCCGCCGCCGCGGGTCCTCTTTTTTGGCGGCGCGGGCCAACCAAAAAAGGCCATCGTCGGAAACACCGGCCAGCGGCGAGCGAAGCACGGCCGCCAGCGCGACATCATCCTCCGGATGATCCAAAAGCGCCAGAAAAGAGATCAAGTCTTTCACCTCTGTCTTTTCAAAAAAAGATCTCGACCTCGGAGAATAGAACGGAATTCCCAGGCGTGAGAGAGCGCGCTCATAAACTTGAGCTTTTTTCGCGCTGCGCATCAGGATCGCCACGTCCCCCCAGCAGATCGGGCGGCCGGACGGGGTCCCGTCCTCGACGCGGACCCCTGAATCCACCAGTGAAAAAATACGCTCGGCCAAAAGCCGCGCCTCTTCCTCTCGGGCCCCCTCAAGGTCCTTGAAATTTTCATCGGGGCCGTAAAACGCGCACAGCGCCTCGGCGGCACCCTCCGCCTCGAACGAGAATTTTTTTCCGGGGATCAGCGCCTTAAAAATACCGCTGTCTGGGGCAGCAAAAAAACGGTTCACAAAATCCAGCACCCCGGCCCGGGAGCGGTAATTCTCATCCAGGATTATTTTTTTCCCGGCCAGAGCCTCATAGCGGCCGAAAAGAGCCGGTTCGGCGTGGCGGAAGGCGTAGATCGACTGCTGAGGATCTCCCACGAGGAACAGGTTGTTCTTGTCCTTCAAAAGATCGATGAGTTTGGCCTGCAAGGGGCTTGTGTCCTGGAACTCATCCACAAAAATATGGCGGAATTGCTTGCGATAACGTTCGCGGACCGCTTTTTTTTCAGGGGCTTCGCCTTTTAAAAGTTTCCAGGCCAAAAGCGTCAGATCTTCAAAGTCCAGCGCAGCCAAGGACCGCTTTTCATTTTCATAGTTTTCCATGAATACACGAAAGATATTCAAAAATTGGGCCTTGAGAGGCAAAAATAATTCTTGAAGCGCCGCCAACTTCCAAGCGCCGGCGTCCTGCCGGAAAGACTCGACCCATTCCTTGAATGGCTCCGAACCTCTTTTTTGGATCGAACGCTCGATCCGGCGGAATTCTTCAAAATTTTTCCAGTCCATGGATTTCACAGAAAAAATATTGGGAATAAGCTTCGCCCCCTCCAGAGCTGCCGCTTCGTTGGCCGTCGTCTTTTTATTTTTTCCCGCCATGGGGACGATCTCAATAAAAGCCTGCGAGATCTTCGCCTCCAAAAGTTTTCGGCCAAGACCTCCGCGGATCGTCAAAAGAGCTTCGTCTTCGCCGGTTGCGCGAAAATGAGCCTGTAGACGCAAGATCGCGGTGCATACAGCGGTTTCGCCCCGGTCTGTCAGGATCTCAAGCGCTTGAGGGCTGTCTGCATGCGCCTCAAACGCCGCGTCCAGCGCCTTGGTCATCAAAATATCGGACTCCGCCTTGGATAGAACTTTGAAATAAGGATCCACGGCGGCTTCGATCGGATTTTCACGTAAAAGCCTCGCGCAAAAACTGTGGATCGTGCCAATATAAGCCGTCTCAAGCGCCCGCCGGTCATCCTCGCGATGGCTTTGAGTAAATTCTTCCACGAGCCGGCGCTTCATGTGATCGGCCGCCGGTTCGGTGAATGTCAGGGCAAGAATACGGTTGGGCGCGTCACCCAGCTCCGTGACCGCATGCTTGAAGCGGTTCACAAGCACCGACGTTTTTCCGGAACCCGCGCCCGCGCTCACACAGACATCGGCGCCGAACGAGGTGATCGCTTCCCTCTGCTTAGAATTCATGGCCCCTCTTGGTTTGCACGCGGCAAACTGCGTCAAATTCGCAAAAAGTGCAATCCTTCGGCTCCACCTTGATCTCGCCCGAACGGATCCGCCTCACAGCTTGGCGGACGCGCTCCTCAGTCTCATCTAAAAGCATCTGGATGTCTTCCGGCGAAAGGTCCGGACTTTCCCTCCGGCCGCTTTTCAAAATACGGTGTTCCAAACCCGCCGGCTCCAGATCCAAAAGACGTTGGACCGCCAGAAGATACAGGGGCAGTTGGATCTCGTCCCCGTCTTTGAGTTTTTTATTCAGGTTGCGGCTTGAACGCTTGTAATCGATCACGACCGCGTTCTTTCCGGAAGCGTCCACATCCACCCGGTCGATAGAGCCGCGGATCAAGATCTCTCCGCTCTTGTCGGCCAGCCGCAAATAGCCCGACTTTCCTTTTCCCCCTTTTCCAAAATCATACTCAAAATATTGGGGCCGCAGTTCGCTCTCGGCCCCCAGCTCAAGCTTCACATATTTTTTGAGCATACGCCGCATCGATTCACGCCAGGCGATCTGCCGGTAACGCGGCTGATCGCGGAAGGGCCCCTCCTCGAAACGCCGCAAAAATATTTTTTCAAGCTGGGCTTCCATACGTCCGGGTTCCCGCAAATAAAGACCCGAGGCACGGTCTGCGGCGGTGAGACCCTCAAAATATTCGCGCAAGGTTTCATGCAAAAGCGTGCCCATCTGGGCATTCTCACGTCCTTCAAGCGGCCCGTTCAATTGAAGCGCCTGTTCGGCAAAATAACGGAAAGGACAGAGCAAGAATGCCTCCA
The DNA here is from genome assembly GCA_964492015.1 of uncultured Planctomycetia bacterium. Classification (GTDB taxonomy): domain Bacteria; phylum Omnitrophota; class Gorgyraeia; order 2-02-FULL-51-18; family 2-02-FULL-51-18; genus CAMDWQ01. The sequence continues at coordinate 4,993 of CAZBIH010000039.1, forward strand.
GCCCCGTCGCACTGAACGGCACCGCCCAAGAGGCCATCGCCTCGCGGACACGCGGGTCCTTAAGTCCAAAAGTCTCTCCGGCCGCGTATTCAGCAGCCCTTTCGAGCATCGGACGAGCTTTCCAGCCCGCCGGCACCAGATCCGCCAGACTACGCCGTGATCCGCCTTGAAAAAGAAGTGCTGCGAGTCCACGCGCGACATCCGCTTCGGATTCCCACTGCCCCCTCTCAGGCAAAAAATGGGAAACACTTCGGGTGATACGCCTCACAGAGTCTTTTCCAAAACAGGCCAGCGCTTCCCCGATAAAAAAAGATTCCAGCGACGGGCTTCCGTCAGAATCATGCGTCGAGTGAGCCAAATAAAGCCTCTCCTTAGCGCGTGTGAGTGCCATGTAGAAAAAATAACGTTCTCCCGACAAACGCCAGGCGCGCTCATCCAGCACCGTGCCACCGGCGTTGATCACGCGCCTCTGGGCATCCTTGAATAAGGGGTCTTCAATCGGGGCTTGAGGAAATGTCTTTTCAACGAGATCGCAGATGAACACGACCTTGTATTCCTTGGGAAGCGCCATGACGACGTCATACACTTGCACACGGTTGCGTCCGTGGATCTTCGGTGAAAAAAGGCTGTTCTCGATGGCGGCCAGGATCTCGCGCGCGTATCGCGGCGCCTCGAACGGCGTACCGGATTCCAGATGTCTTTTGCGGCCCGTCATTAGGATCGAGATAAGCGCCTGAAAAGCCGCTTCATCGAGGGTCGAGCTGCCGCCCGCTTTCAGGGAGGATAAGAACGCTGTGACCAGCGCGCCAAATGCATGCGCGCTCTTAGCGCCCAGCAATTGCGCTTCCAATTGGAGAAGCCAGTCGAGAAATTGACGGCCCTCGGGAGACGTTTCACCGGACTGCGCGAGGCGCACCCAATTTTCTCGGGCCTCACGCACACCCTCTCTTAAAGCCGAGTGCTCAAGCTCAAGCGCTCCCGCCATCGACAGTCGTCCATTCAAATAACTGGATTTGGCCAAATGCAGTACGTCCTCGCGCTTCCAGCCTTCGGCAGCCAGGCGCAGTAAGCGGTGAAACGAGACCGCCAAGCCGCTTTCAGAATAACGGCTTCTCTCATGAATTTCTACCGGGATCTCGTATTCGCTAAAAACAGACTCGATCAGCGCTTTTTGTCCGCTCACAGCACGAAGGATCAGACAGATGTCGCTGAAATGAAATGTCTCTTCGCGGTAAAGCCGGCGGATCTCGGCGGCGATCATCTCGTATTCGGTGCGTAAAAAAGGAGCTGAGATGACGGTCAGAGGCGCTTGGTTTTCATATTTTGCGGGATCCGGAGCGAATACACAGCCGGCCAGGTGCCGCAACGCGGGGTGCGAGGAGCGGTGATTTTCAGTAAAATCTGTCCTCTCCTTGAAGCCAAGGCTGGTCAGCGCCAAACGCGTGCGTTCGGGATAACCAAAAAGGACCGGGCCGGCCCGGTGTGCTTTGTCCAGCGTCAGCGTCACTACGGTATGCCGGGACCAGCCGGCGACAAGTGTTAGAAATTTAAGCTGAGCGCGCGTGAAATGATAAAACCCGTCGAAGATCACGAGCTCAGGCGCGGCGCCGGGATCTTCCAGCGTCTGGATCGCCGCCAATTCATCCTCGGCTTCGGCCAGTCCCAGAGCTTCAAGATGCGCGTCATAACGTTTGATCAGCACCGAAAAATCCCTGAACTTTGAACGGAAAACAGGGTCTTTTAAAAGCGGTTGGGCGCGTTTTTCAAACTCCGCGACGGATAAGAGGCCGGCCTTGAATTCGCGGATGGCCTCCAATGCCAGTTCTTGAAACCCCCGAAACCCAAGAGAATCGCGAAAGTAACCGTAAACACTCTCCCCTTTTTCATCCCGTGCCGACAAAATTTCCTCCAGGGCCCGGCGGCGGGCCGAGTCCGTGGGCCGCCCGCCCGTGCGCAAAACACGGTCGGTCAGATCTGCGATCGTGAGGATGTGCGCATTAAAAAGGCCCGGGGCGCCTTTTTTTAATACCAAATTTTGAATGCGCTCGGCGTGCTCACGGCTGGGCAGAATGAAATAGGCACGGCTGTCAATACCTCCGCCCGACCGGGACACCTGTTCGCGGAAAAGGTCGATACACTCCGTGGTTTTTCCGGTGCCGGGGGGAGATACAAAAAGCTCAAGCTTAGGCATTGATTTCCTCTGATAAGAGGGAATTATACTCTGAAAATCAGGGGATGGAAAAGTTTTACTTGCGGGGGTGGGACTTGACGATATCCATTGCGGCGCGCAATTCACGCACCACATCCTGCTCGACCTTGTCTTCGCGCACGGTCTTGCGGACAAATTCTTTTCCGGAGGAGGTCGTCACATACATGGGCCACAGCCGGTTCAGCGCCAGCGCCTTAATGTCCTCGATCGCATCCGCTGAAAAACGCGCTCTTTCCTTGGCAAGCAACTCGTCAAGAACGCTGCCGGCGAGCTCTTCCATGAAATTGGTCAAGCGGTGGTCTTTCATTTTTTTTGCCGTAGCTAGCATGCTTGTTTTCCTTTTCGACGGTAGTATACATGATGCTTGTCCAAAATACAAATCGATCTAAAAAATTATTTACCCCACTCCATCGAGGCCACCGGAAAGGGGGCCCCGGGGCGGGCCAGATAATACCCCTGGCCCAAATGGACGCCGCACATGAGCGCTGTTTCACACTCCTGGCGGGTCTCGATGCCCTCGGCGACCGTCGTGGCGCCTATCCCCTTGGCAAATAGGATAAGCGATAAGAGGATCTGCTGTTTGGTGGTGCTGGCATCGATCTGACGGATCAAGGACCGGTCAAACTTGATGTAATCGGGCTTGAGCATCGCCACATCCCTTAAACTCACGGCTCCTCCACCCATATCATCAATAGCCACCGAGACCCCCTGCTCCTTCAACTCCGCCAGCGCGTGGCTGACCTTGTCAAAAGACCTCAAAATACTTTGCTCGGTGATCTCGATCACGATGTTCTTAAAACCGATCGCGCCCTTTTGGGCAAAAATATCCTGCATCTGATCTGAATCCAGGAGCGTCTCATGATTTAAATTGAGAAACAGTTTAAGGCCCCGGGACAGCGCTTGCGCGCTTTTGAGCGCAAACTCAACACACAGATGGTCCAACTCCTTGACGTGGTTGGTCTGCCGGGCCACTCCGAAGAGCGTGGTCGCTTCATTGGACGGATAGTAAAGGATCGGCCTTGTCAGCGCTTCATAACCAACAACGCGTTTCTGTTTGAGATCCACAAGAGGCTGGTACAAGGTCTGGATCTGCTTGTCTTTGAGGATCGAATAAAAAAAAGCGATGTACTGGTCGGGGTTAGCGGTTGATCCCGGGATCATCACGCTCTTCATTTTTCCCGGAAAGTGGATCTCATGGGAGTTTTCAGGCGTTTCTTTTACTGATTTTTTAGAAGGGGGCTGATAGAGCGTATAACAGCTCCCCGGCATGGTTTGCATGGTCTTTGCCAGCTCACCGGCGATATGGCTGATCTGAGGCACCCCCTTGAGAGCAATATTCCTGTTGTCCACGACCGCGGCTGAAAGGCTCATGATCGGATAGCGTTTGAGCTCGCCTTCCGCATTGCGCTGGATCAAATAACCAAGCTCACGATCCTCAAAATCATAAAAACCGGCGCATTCGGAATCAAAATTTTGGATCACCGCTTCGCAGATAGCCACCGCCCGCTCCGGGACCGTCAAAACAATAAAATCATCGCCGCCCTGATGTCCGATGAAATCCTCCGAGGAGCCATAAAGCCGGATCGCTTTTTTGACGATCTCGCTGGTGCGGATGATCACTTCGTCGCCGCGGGAATCACCGTACGCCTTATTGAATACCGCAAGGTCGGAAAGATCCACACAGAGGACTGAAAATTTTTTCTTGGACGCGATCGCCTGCTCCATACGCGACACGCTGGAACGCGTCCCCGGCAAGTGGGTCAGGGGATTTACATCCAGTTCATTTGAGTTTTTTGAAAGAACACGGCGAACAAGAGCCGTTAAAGGTTTTAAATTTTTATTTTTTTCAAAAAAATCGTCAATGCGCTCGATCTCTTTCGCCAGCAAGGTGTCGCGGCTTTCAACCACAAGGATGATGGGAATATACCTGAGCACCACATCTTGCTTAAGGCTCAAAGCCAATTGCTTCCCCTTGGCGCTGTCATGAGCCTCATCGACAACGATCAGATGAGGGACTTCATCAAAAAGCGCTTGCTGTACCCTGTCTTTCTCAGGATGAAATATTTGATAATTTATTTTTCCCAAGAGCCTCGCCAGCGATAGGGCAAACGCCTTGTCATCGGTGATCACCAGGATCTTGGCCTTCATGGCGCGGCTGGTTCCATTTTGACTAGGATCAGCGTGATATCATCATGTTGTTCGGCCTTCCCCATGAACTTGTCCAGATCCTCGATCGTTTTTTTCACTATTTCCTCCGCTGTTCCCTGACGGTGGATCGCCAGGGTCTTCTGGAGCCTCTCAATACCGTATTCTTCTTTTTTACGGTTACGAGCTTCACTCACACCATCCGAATAAAAAGAAAATAGATCGCCCCGCTTTAATTCGCGGCTTAAATTCGCAAAAGGAATGCCTTCCATCACACCGATCGGCATTCCCTCCTCTGCGGTTAAAAGCTCACAACTTCCTTCGGCATTGACCGACACCACTGGCAAGTGGCCTCCGTTGGAAAGAAGCATCCTCTTCTGGCTTAAGTCAAATATAGCATATCCGACGGTCACAAACAGCCCCCCCGTTGTTTCAGAAGCGATCGCGCTGTTGACTTGCTCCAGCGCCTGTGATGGATCCAGGCGGTCACGCGCGGAAAATTTAAATTCCGACACGGTCTTGGCCATAAAAAGAGCGGCTGGCGTCCCCTTGCCCGAAACATCCCCGACCATGACCCCGATCTTGCAGGGATCTTGAAATTTTACGAACGCATAGAGGTCTCCTCCGACAGCCTTAGCAGGCCTGAAGTGGACTGCCACAGAAAGACCTGGGATCTGAGGCATGGACTCAGGCAAAAAACTCTTCTGGATCTGGCTTGCGATCTTAAGTTCGCTTTCGATCAGCTCGCGTTTACGCATTTCCAAAAGCATGCGCGAAAGCGTGGTGCTTGCGTATAAAACTGCATATAAAACAACCGGGTAAAAAAGATCAAGCCAAAAACCCCAGAGACAAAATATAAAAATTTCTGCTCCGGAAAAAAAAACGACCGCGGCCAACGTCCATAAAAGCGCCTTGATCGGTTTCAAGCGCGTCGAGATCCATACGATCAAAGATCCAAACAAGATCAGAAAAAGAAGATTGGTCCATCGGCTGGCCCTGTAAATAAAATCTTTGAGGAGAATATTGTTTAAAATATTGGCGTGAGACCCCACCATCGGATAGGCCCGCTGGATCGGGATGGGGCTCGTATCGTGTGAGGCTTGCGCCGTCAGGCCGATGATGCAGATCTTATCCTTCAACAGAGCCAGGTCAATACGCGGTTTCTCGCCCGCAGCCACCTGAACATAGGAGTAAATGACATCCAAATAGGAATAATGTTGGAAAGATTTTTCCCACTTGCCGGCATAGCTTATGTTGAGACAGCTCTCATCGTCCAAGGGCACTCTCAAACCCGGCGCCAGCTCAATGAATTCCCCGGGTTTGAATACGATCTTTTCGGTCCCGCCGCTTAAAACATCCGCCGCAACCTTAAAGCTAAGTTGATAATAATTTTTTCCTTCAAATGAAATGACTGGAAAAGCCCGGCGTCTCTTGCCGTCCATATCCGCTTTTGTGTTGATAAACCCGATCCCTCGCGCCGCTTGGCGGTAACCGGGCAGAACATCCGTCTGAATTTTTTCCGCTGAAACAATTCCGTTGTGAAATTCAGGATCTGTAAACGCGATGGAAAAGTAAGTGTTTTGAGCTCTTTTGGCTGCTTCGACGACCTCTTCGTCGTGTTCCCCCGCGTCCGCGAAGAGAACGTCAAAAACGACCGCTTTGGCTCCGGCGGCCTCGAGGATCTGGATCAGGTTGGCATGATATTCACGGTCAAAAGGCCAGGCGCCAAATTCTTTGAGCGTATCGTCCCAAATATCGATCAGAACGATCTTGTCGGAAGTCGGCCGATCACCGCGAATCTGACAACGCCAATCGTAGGTCTGCAGCTCATAAAGTTCAAAGACTCGGAAATAAGAACCCAAAGCGGCCAGAGCCGCCGCTAGGACTAGCAGGGCGGGACGGATATTTTTAATTTTGTTTTGCTTTCGCTTCCAAACGCGTTGAGCGGGCGCGCTCCCTCTCCTCTTTGGGGACTTCCTTACCTTTCATGAGCACTTTCCAGGGATGATATTTCACGTCATCGCTGAATTCTCTAAAGTTCTCAGAGGTTTCCTCAAAATTTCCCATCATCCCGTTGATCTTGGGACGATTTTCAACTAGGATCTCATCCACATGCTTTGCCACCGAACCGATATCGGTGGTGGTCTTGCTGATATCCGCGGCCACCTTTTTGCCGATATCCACCAATTCCTCCATGCGAAACGGCTCATTCCCTTTGAGAAGATCACCGTCCTTGGCATACTCCGAGGAGGGCGTGCCGGCTTTAATTTCAATGTATTTTTCACCCATCAGGCCGAACGTCGAAGACATAGTTTCAGAATCCTGCCGGATCTTCACTCCGTCGCGGATCCACAGATCCAACTCCACGATCGTTTCGTCGCCGTACAAAAGGCGGATGCCCTTCACCTCGCCCACTTCGACACCGGACAAGCATACCGGGGCATGCGCCTTCACCCCGCCGGTGTAATGAAACTGCGTTTTCAGGGTATAACCCTTTTTACCCCAAGTAAAATTACCTACCTTGAGAGCCATAGCGCCGAAAGCCGTAAGACACACAACGACAAAAATCCCCGTTTTTATCTCATTGCTTATCTTCATTCCTTCGCTACCTCCGGTTTTGATCGTTTTTAAAAGATCAGTTCTGTTTAAGCTCGGTCGTCAAATGATCCAGGTAATCATCGCCCTTTTGAACGAACGAAATAGGCCCTTCAGCCTCCCCGGTAATAAATTGTTGAATGATCGGATCTTTGGAGCG
>CAZBIH010000040.1:0-12001 GCA_964492015.1 uncultured Planctomycetia bacterium
TTCTCCCGCGGTTAAATTGATCGTAGCCGCCTGAATAATACCCGCCGCGATCGTAAGCGGGCTATGACTCACAAGATCCAGAGTACCGGCACCGCCATTGGAATAACCGGTGAGGGTCAAACCGCCGGACATATCTTCAAGAGAGACATCCCCGGAAGTTGTGTTTGCCAATGAAGCGTTCTTTACGTCGGATTCCACGTTGATCCCTGTGGCTGCCGTAAGGTTCAAATTATCGCCGATAAACTCGGCAACACCGTTATCGGAGGTCGTGATCGACCCTTTGGCATTGGCCGTGATCGTTTTGTTGGATCCGGTCGAAGTTACTTTTCCATTCACAATAATATTAGCGCCCGCGGGAGCGGAAGCGGCGATCACGAGGTTGATGTTACCCGCGGCCAAGATCTGGTTGTTGGCTCCGTCAGCGTCGATCCGGATACCGTCTACTTCCGGGGTCGCAAAAATATCAGAACCGGTCAGCGTCACATTTCCGGCGGAATTGATACCGCCTGCCGACTGCAGCCAGATCCCCCCCGCCCCGTTGGTATCGGAATCTGCGGTCAAATTGATATTTGCGGTTCCTGACGCAGTAAGGGTTGTTTGGATAATGATGTCACGAAGAGCTGTGAGAATAATATCCACCGCCTGGTTGATCGGTGTGTTGATGACCGTATCCAAGCCGCTAGCGTTGATGGAGATATTGCCAGCGCCAAGGGTGACGGTCCCGTTATTGGTAAAACCGCTGCCGGATAATACCCCGCCCGCGCCCACCGACGTACTGACAATACCGCTGGCCGCGATGGTTAAAAAATGGCTGGCTGTCAGCGTGATATTTCCACCGTTGGTGGCGCCATTGCCCGAAGAAATAGTTCCTGTCACCGTAACATCCCCGACTCCGGTATGCGCATAAGTCACCGAACTCCCGACGGTTTTAAGATCTTTAACTTGTGTCTCTGTGGCGCTGTCCGCGACACTGATCGCCCCGCCGGCCGTGGTTCCGGTGACGGTCGTAAAATTATTCGCGGCTTGATCTAAAGTCACCGCCGCGCCCGCTGAAAACACGAGGTCCGCCACTCGGATCGTGCCGGCCGTCTGGTTGATGGTGCTTCCGGCAGTCAATGTCACTTTGCCCGGGGTAGCAACATCCGCATTCAGCCCAAAGCTGGATCCTGTCGCCGTCAGAGCAATATCCCCACTGCCTGTGCTAACCCCGTTAATGGTTGTTCCACTATTAGTGATGCTGTTAACGGTCATCCCGCCCGCGGTGTCTGTCACATCAATCCCGCCGGCGCTGCTATTTTTCACAGCGAGATTGGTCACATCCACATCGACATTCACACCCGTAGCGGAATCAATAGCGAGATTCGCGACCGTGATGTCCGCAGCCGCATCGGCCGAACCTTCCATCACTGAGCCACTGGTACGCAAAACTAGTTTGCCTGTATTAGCCGGAGAAATATTATTGATTAAAATGTTGCCTGAATTTGACCTTCCGACTTCAAGAGACCCCGCGGTTACCTGATCCATTTCAGTGCTGGTCAGGTTATAATTTCCGCTCCCGCCACCCAAACCGATCGTCCTTCCCGCGGTAGAAGTCTGGAGTTTCACCACGCCCGTCGTTGTCAAGGTTCCTTCTAAATTTACACCGGCGGAGGTGGCTGAGACCGTGCCCACACCCGTGTTCACCGAACTGCCCGAATGGCTCATATCAAAATCGCCGGAATTATCGGCATCGCTGTCCGCATTGACCGTGAAATCACCGCCGCCGGTCGTGATATCGGAATTGGCATTGTTCAATTTGACATCATCGGTGGCCGTCAAAGTCATAGAGTTGCTTGAAGATAAAATATTGCTGACCGTCAAGTCGCCGCTGGTGGCTTGAAACGTCAAAGACCCCGCGCCGCTATGGATGGTTCCGGTAAGAGACACGTCCCGGCCTGAGATCGAAACCGCGCCGCCGCCGGTTGAAATTGCGCTTCCGGCGTTATCCTGATCGAAAGAACCGGGACTGCTGGTGTCCCCATCCGCATTGGCAGTGAAATCACCGCCTGTCGCGGTAACGTCCGCGCTGGCACCATTCAAAGTAATGTTGTCATCGGCATTCAATGCAATATCACCGGTCACTCCGGTCGTATTCAGCGCGTTTTTGAGGGTCATCGCTCCATCTGTCGAGGTCACGAACAGATGGCCGTTACTGGAACTGATCGTCTGGAGAGTTACATCATCGACTGCGGTGATATCCACGTTTCCATTGGCAGTGGCAAGGCTGCTTCCGGCATTGCTCATATTGAATTCATCACCCGCTGTAAACGAGGCCGCGCCGCCGGCAGATGCGATATCCGAGGCTGCATTATTAAGATTAATATCACCGCTGGTTGCCGTTGCCGTCAAACTCCCGCCGTTAGTGCTTACATTATTGGATACGGTGAGATTGCGGCCCGCGTTCAATACTACATTCATGATCCCTGAAGATGCCAGGATGATCCCCAAAAGGACAATGTCGCGGGTCGCCGTAAACGTCAAGGTGACGGTCTGAGCGCCGGAAGTTTTTCCGATCGTTGTTCCGACACCGCTATTCAAAGTGATGTCGCTGTTTGCGGACGCACCCGTCGTGATCGTCACGCTCGTTCCGGCATCCAGTTTTGTATTGATGTCAGCGGCCTTAACTACCGCAGTACCCGTCGCAGTAAAAACGTTGGGGTTGGCCCCTGAAAAAGCGCCGCCTGACGTGGTTCCGGCAGAAATAGTGATGTTGTTTGGATCCAGTAGCCACGTTCCTGCCAAACCGTGATCAGCGCCGGCGTCAATACCGATCCCATCAACATCCAGGAAATTTTTACCGGAAGTCTCGATCAGTCCGCCGTCACCGGAAGAAAGACCGCCGCGGGCGCTGAAAACGCCGTAAGCGCGCGTAGAATCATTTGCCCACACAATAATTTTTCCGCCATCGCCTTCAAAGATCGCATCCGCTTTGACCGTAGCCAGGGGATCGACATAAGTCGCGGTCGCGTTACGGGCAGAGCCCAGTCCCTGATAATCCCCGCCGATCAAAACCGTGCCGCCGCCGCTAAAACCGGAAGCATCCACAAGCGCGCCCTCAAAAAGGCCTACTTTTTCACCTGTGATCTGGATCTTACCGCCCTTTTCGCCTGCATCATCACCCTTGGCATTGAGTGTTCCCGAATTCCGGACGATCCCGTCGCTGATCTCCGAAGAAAGAATGATCTGTCCGTTTTTGGTCCCGACTGAATTCGCTTCCACGACACCGGATTGATTCACAAGGTTGTCAAAAATACCGCTGGCCGCTTCAGCGGTCATGACAACTCTTCCACCGTTGGCACGCAGGATCCCACTATTGGCCGCACCGTCTTTGATTTCATTGCCATGAATATCGAGAACTTTTTCGGACACCTGTTTGTCCACGAGCACTGAAATTAGGCCTGAATCGTCAAACGAAAGTGTCATTTCTTTGCCGCCGGCAAGCACGACACTGCCCTCATTGGCTTCAATGAAACCCTGATTGGCGGCCGCGCCTCCGATCAGCGCAAGCCCTCCGCTTCCTATATTCATCGTCCCGGCGTTGATCACCGAAGCTGCATTACCATTTTGAAAAAAATAGTGCTGACCGTTCAAGAAATCTTGGTTATTGATATCCAGGGAGGAAGCTACAAGGCCCGATGCGTTGACTTGAGAGCCGGGAGCAAAATAGATTCCGCCCGTATTGACCAAAAATAATTTTCCCCCATGAATATTCATAGCGCCAAAAATCTCTGAAGGATTGCCGCTGCGGACTTTGTTGAGGTGGGCAGTATCGATAAAAGCGTTAAAAGTAGCAGCGCTTCCTATATTAAAATCCTCATGACTGCCGGTAGTCGGACCGCCGGATGAAACAAGCATTCCCACATTTCCGTCAACAGAATAGGACGAATTTCCCACTCCCGGGATGTAGTTCGTCGGCAAAACGTCGGGTAAAGGGTCGGCATAGACGGGCATCGTGTACATCACGGTCATAAAAATGAGGGCCAACGACAGGCCTTTGACCAGCACAGAGCCTCTGAACTTTTCCATAGAAACGAACCCTATCTTTCTTTGATCGATCAATTGAATTCAATAAACTAAAAAATTAAAGCAGATCGCCTGTCACGCTAAAATAAAATTGTCCGTGAGATCCATCCGTCGGCTTGTCTCCGAGGGGCCAGCCATATTCGAAACGGCCCGTCAAATTATGAGGAAAATTAAAACGCATACCGGCTCCGGCGCCCCAGTCACTGCGGCTTCCCACCTCACCCACGGCATGCGATTTAAGCCCCGAATATCCGCCATCCACAAATCCGAGAAAATTGATCTTATTCCAGAGAGGCTCTTGAGTCCCCGGAACCTTTACGTCACGCGGAATAAAATAGGAGGGTATACGCAGCTCGACAGTGCCGCTAATTCCTGTATCCCCCATATAATCACTCTGAGGATAACCGCGCACACCGTAAGCGCCGTCCATATCAAACTGCTCGGCTGACACCAGACGATCCGGCGAAACCTGCCCCGCACCCTTGAATAAAAGATACGTAGAATCCTTGACCGGATGAATACGGTTCAGAGCCCCTGAATATTTAAAGAAACCGGCGCCCGCATCCGCACGCGAAAGAAGCGGATCGTGTTTGTCAGATGCGTCAAACCATGGCCTACCGAACGTAAGATCATTGGTCATGAACGTACGCCCGTACGGATCCACTTCGTCCGCGTTGAGACCTGTGTGAAGCATGCGAAGCTCGTCCTTGCTCGAAATATTGCCAAGGGTCGTGTTTTCAATGCTCTTAGATTCAAAACTGCCCGTCCAGATCAAGCCCAGCCAATCGTTCTCATAAATAGGCTGGTTGATAAAAACGCTGTAGGCGTACGCATGCCCGCCAAGATCCAAAACAGTGAACGGGCCGCCCACCGACACGTCCGTATAATTGAACGTTGCTCCGATCTGGGTGCCCCAACGGCTGATCGGGACCACATACTGCGTCCCCACCGCAAAAACTTCCTCTCCAAACTGCACCAAGCCCGCCAAAATATCATCCATGCCAAGCCAATTGGAATGCCGCGCCGTCACCACATACCTTTCTTTGCCGGTCAGCTTCGTCCCGAAATTATTGATCTCGCCGCCGATGTGGAGCGGGAGGCGGTCATTCACACCCAAAAGCAGATCCGATGTCGCGACTGTCTGCCCCGGACGGATGATAGCTTTGACCTTATGATCCGGATTTAAGTTGGTCTTTTTAATTTGCTTGGATAGATCCGCGTATTGTAATACTTTACCCTTGAGCGTATCCGCATAACGCTTGATCAAACCGGAACTAAAAAAACGGTTGCCTTGGACCTTAACTTCGCCAAGTTTGCCCTCAAAGATCTCAATTTTCAAGACCTTGCCTGACAAATCCTGAGGCGGAATATAAGCACGGCAAGTGATGTAGCCTTTTGATCGGTAAAACTGAGTAACGCTTAAAGCTGCTTGCTTGGCTTCCAAAAAATTCAAATTCTTGCCTTCAAAAGGAGCGACGATCTTGCGGATCTGCTCCGAAGCGATCACCGTGTTCCCCGAAAATTCGATCGTCTCAATAAAAAAAGTTGTTTCTTCTTCCGCTTTCTCTTCGAGGATACCGGCGCCTTGTTCAGCCACTTCAACCGGTGCTTCCTTCTGCGCGGACTCGACACGCCGGAGAGACTCCTCAGTTTTTTTGGAAGTCTCAATGCTCTGTTGTTCCTGGCCCGGACTCACGGCGCCAAAAGCTGACGGTTGTGCCATAAAAAAAATTAAAAAAAAGACCACCAATAGACGTTGAATACTTCTGTCAAAAAATTTCATATTTTCCCCAATAATGAACAATGTCCCAATTTATTTATAATAATCCATATAAAGTTTATCATTTATTACTAAAACTAACAATTAATACACCGCTTGGTTTCTATCAGTCCTTATCGATCATTTTCTTAAGATCTTCCAGGTGGGAACGCATGTCTTCCCTCTTGCGGGGATTGTAGAGAAGGTAGGCCGGGTGATACAAAAGCATGCAGGGAATTTCTTTTTTTTCTTTGAAAAAAGTTCCTGAAAAAACTTTTCCTGCGTTGGCTTCCATCGGCATTTCGGCCAATTCCGGCAGGACATGTTTCAGCGCGGTGCGGCCCAAAAGTAAAATAATTTGAGGGTCCGCCAAACGGATCTGTTTTTCAAGATAGCCGGAACATTGCGCCGCCTCTTCTTCGCGCGGCGGACGATTGTCCGGCGGGCGGCACTTCACGATGTTGACGATCAAAACATCGCGGTTGGTGTCCAGTCCGATCTCGGCCATCACCTTGTCCAGAACTTTTCCGGCACGGCCGACAAAACACTGCCCCGCTTTGTCTTCCTGCGCGCCGGGCGCTTCGCCGATCACCAAAATTTTTGACGCGGGATTTCCTCGGTCAAAAACAAGATTCGCGCGGCCTTTTGACAAAGCACAGCGCGTGCAATTTTCTTTTAAAAAATCCTGTTTGAATTTTTGGTAAGCGGTTGGATCAGCGGGCAAGCTTTTTGTCGTCCATGATTTTATAATACCCCCTATCCTCTGGGATGGGAAAGAGCTATTTTTTAATTTGAATGGCTTTCCACGAACCAAAATCAAACACCAGCTGTTTCTTAGTCGTACGGGTCGACACAAATAGAGTGTCGGGGTCTTTCAGAGTTTTGTACGGCACGCGGATCACAAGCCTTCGATTCTCAATCTTGTAGGAAATATCCGGATCCGAGAAACGTTTCAGGCCGTCCCTGATGGTCAGTTTTTTGCCAAAGAGGCGAAAATGAAGCTTGGGCATCTCCGTGAATGGCATCCCCTTCTTATAACTGAACACTTTCGCTGAAATGCCCGCCATCTCATCCATCGAATACTCAAAAGGCACTTCGATCAAAAGCTCCTTTTTGCCGGCGATGTCCAAACCCTCCATCGGCTCATCCTTGTAGATCTCATTTTTCCGCGCGAAAGATAGCAGGAAGTTTTTGGAATAGGACAATTGGCTTTCGTAGCGCGAAAGACTCTCGGCTTTCTTTTTTGTTTGTTCCGGGGTCAGCGCGAAAGAATTCCATGAAGCCGGGGATCCGCCCGGCGGCGCAAGCTCAAGCTCGGGCGCGTACTTTCTGGGTTTGGGCCAACTAGGCTCATGAATGAGGTACCAATGCACGGCCGGCGCTGTTTTTAAATTGGGCTCAAGATTTAAAAGCGCTACTTTCAAAAATAAATAAGCCGCCTGATGGTCGAGATTCAGATCAAACGGCGCCGTCACAAAAACATGCGTCGGCTCCGACTCCAGGAGCACTTTTTCAAAATCCTCCACGATGTTGTAGCCGTGATAATACTTGCCATAAGAAAAATCATTATCATGGATGACCTTGTTGATGCGCGCGAAATAGCTTCGAAAAGGTTTTTTGCCCGTCCAAAATTTCTCCCAGATAGGCATCGTGCCCATATCCGGATAGCCAAAGAAGATCAGGTTTTTTTCGGGTACTCCCAGAAACGTCATCGCCTCCACCGCTTCTTTTTTTCGCAAGCGGCCGACTTTGACGAAATCCGTCTTCACGAGCATCGGTTTTTTTTGATAGAAAAGGGCGGAGATCTCGTTGGACTCGCCATGCGTCAGATAGACGATCTTCACCTCGGCCCCGGCGGCAAGCGCGGACTGGATGATGCCGGCACAGCCGAGGGCTTCATCGTCGGGGTGCGGCGCGACGATCAAAACTCTATCTTCTTTTGTAAAGGACAGGTTCTCCGGTTGAGCGAAGGCGGAAGGCAGAAGGTTGAAGGCGGAAAAAATAAAAAAAAGAATTGAAAAGATACGGCGGGTCATTTTACCCAGTCAAGACGCGCAAGCGCTCTCTGTGGCTTGTCCTCGAGCATCGTGATCTTGAATTGGTCGTTCACGATGGTTTTGAGAAAACGGAATTCTTTGGCCCTCAAGAAACAATAGACGGGATAATTCGCCTCCCCCAAGTTGATCAGATCCTGTGTCGAGGAGATCATCGGCAACGCGTGCTTGGTATAAAAAACACCCCTGGGATTGTCCGTCAGCACGGCCATTTTTTTATTTCCTGAGTAAAATGAGACCCCACGGACAAAAAGTTTGCCGGCGATAAATACCCGGGGGGCTTTTCCGGCGGCGTCTTTTTCGTAAATTTTGACAAAACCGTCCGACGCGAAGAACGAATCCGCCTTCGGCAGAAGAATGTTGAAAGCAATCATGGAAAAGACCGCGCTCCCGGCCAGGATCAGAAAAAAAGCGGGCTTGACTTTCTTCTTCCATAGAAGGACAAGCGCTGTCCACATAAGAGGAACCACCGTCAGAGAAAAAAGGATGACCGGAAATTCAAGCCCCAGATGATTTTCAAAACTATACATCAAAACGCCCACGCCCATTACGGCAGGCAAAGCACCCAAAACAACCGCCGCCAATAATAAAAAAGGGGTCTTCAGCGCCGCGCCGCGGCGCACGATAGCCTTCGCGAAAACCTGCCCCCAACCGCCGACCAGGAGCGCGATCGCCGGAAACACCGGAAAGATGTAACTGAGCAATTTTGATTTTGCCATCATGAAAAATATAAAAAAAGACGCAAGCGTCACAAAAAGAAGCAAAAACTCCCGCCGGTACATCCCCGTCTTTCGCGCCGCCTGACGAAATCCATAAGCGATCGCGGCCACAACGGCGAAACTCCAGGGGAAAAACCCAAGAAATATCCCGCCCGGATAAAAATAATAGCGATCAAAACTTTTATGCTCCGCGACAAAAAACCGCCGAATATTTTCATGAATAAAAAAATGCTTTAGAAACCAAGTCCCGTGTTCGGCCGTCATGAGCGCGAACCAGGGAAACCCAATGAGCGCGAACAGCATCCCGCCGCTAAGCCAGGGCACTTGAGCCAGAAGCGCTATTTCTCCGTTCACCACCAAAAAGATCCCGATCGCCATGAACGGCAAAAGAAATCCCAACATCCCTTTGGTCAAAAGCCCCAGCGCCGCAAAAACAAATAAAAAATACCACGCGATCTTCCGGTGGCGCGGCTGGAAATACCCGAGGCTGAAAGCATAAAGCGCCGCCGTCACAAAAAGACAAAGGTAAATATCCGTCAGCACAATGCGTGAGACGACGATAAACTCCCCCGCCGTCGCCAATACCGCCGCCGAAATAAAAGCCGTGACAGGTCTTCGGAAAAGAACACGCCCCCAGAGATACGTGATCAGGACGATCAAGATGCCGGCAATACAAGGTCCTAGACGCGCGGACCACTCACTGATACCAAATATTTTGAAACAAGCGTACATCACCCAGTAAAAAAGAATGGGCTTTTCGAATTGTGGCGAGCCAAATATCACAGGCGTTGACGCATCCCCGCGCTCAACCATTTCCTTGGCCGTCAGGCTGTAAAACGGCTCATCCGGGTCCAAAAGCCCAAAACTTCCCAGATTGGTACCGTAAAGAAATGCCGAAAGGACAAAAAGCGCCCCGAAAAAACCGAGGTCTTTACGAAGGGAAATATTCATGGCGGATATTCTAGCACATCCTCCACGCCCAATATATACTATCGGGGACAGTCCCTACTATTGGGGACAGTCCCTGAGTAACTTAAGCAATTACAATGGATTATGAGATGAAATCTTCGTTTCAGTCTAATTTATTAGAATGGTTCGACAAAAACCAGCGCCCCCTCCCCTGGCGTAAAAACTACCGCCCTTACGACGTTTGGATCTCGGAGATCATGCTCCAACAGACCCAAATGAACACCGTCCTTCCTTATTATGAGCGCTGGATGAAGCTATTTCCCGATGTCCGGACTCTGGCTCAAAGCGACTTAAAACAAGTCCTGAAAGCCTGGGAGGGCCTTGGCTACTACTCCCGCGCGCGCAACCTGCATGAGAGCGCTAAGATTGTCCTTGAAAAACACGAGGGCTCTTTTCCCTCAGATTTTGAGACCATTCATAGTTTGAAAGGCATCGGCCGCTACACCGCCGGAGCCATCGCCAGCATCGCGTTCAATCAGGAAAAACCGATTGTCGACGGCAACATCCTGCGCGTGCTTTCGCGTGTGTATGCCATCAAAGACCCCATCGATGTCGAAAAAAACAAACCTCTATTCTGGGAACTTCAGGAAAAATTGATCCCCAAAGGCAAATCCCGCTATTTCAATCAAGCCCTGATGGAATTAGGCGCCCTGATCTGCTCCCCCGAAAACCCCGCCTGCGCCCTCTGTCCCATCAAAACTTTCTGCAAAGCCTACAAAAACGGCACCCCCCAAAACTACCCCGTCCGCGCCAAAAAACAAAAGTCCGTCAAAATTATCGCCAGCGCCCTGGTTTTAGAAAACGAAGGCAAATTTTTAATCCGCCTGCGCCCCCTTGGTGAAATCATGGGCGGCTTGTGGGAATTCCCCGAATGGAAACTCGCTAAGAATAAAAAAATTTCCCTCCCCGCCATCCAAAGAAGAACCGTAAAACTTATCGAAAAAGAATTCGGAATTAAAACCATCGATCTAAAACATCTAGGAACCATCAAAAGGAACTACACTTACTTCAACGAAACACTACACATCTTTTTTCAACCCGCCGCGTGTGGCACCGAACACATACGGACCCCGTCCCAAGGGGACACGTTAAGTCTAAATTTTTTAAGTAAGTTAACGTGTCCCCTTGGGACGGGGTCCGGTCAGCGCGGCTTCAAACACGAATGGGTGACCAAGCAACAATTTTCATCGTACCCCTTTTCCTCCGCCCATGCTAAAATCGTCCGTCTAATCACGGAGAAACTCTAAATGAAAAAAATTTTATTGTTCGCCCTTCTTTTTCTGACCGCCTACCCCGCATGGGCAACCACCAATTTTGCCAAGAACAGAACAACCACCCAATCCTCCGTGAAAACGGAGAAAAAAGCAGAAGCCGCCGCCCCAGCCGCGGAGCCTGTTGCAAACCCAGAGGAAAAAACAATGGCCAAATCCAAATTTGTGATCGAAACCACGATGGGCAACATCGAGGGAGAATTATTTGACGACAAGGCCCCCAATACGGTGAAGAATTTCACCGACCTGGCCAAGAAGGGCTTCTACGACGGTATCATCTTCCACCGCGTCATCCCCGATTTCATGATCCAAACCGGCGACCCCACAGGCACCGGCACCGGCGGACCAGGCTACGAATTCCGCGACGAGTTCAATAGGAAGCTCCACCACGATAAGACCGGAATTCTCTCCATGGCCAACAGCGGCCCCAATACCAATGGCAGTCAGTTTTTCATCACCGACGCCCCGACCCCATGGCTCGATAACAAGCACTCCATTTTTGGACAGGTCACCAAGGGAATGGATGTGGTCAAAGCCATCGCCAACGCTCCCGCGGACGGCGGGGATAAACCGAAGACAATGATCTCGATGAAAAAGGTCACGGTCGTTCAATCGTGATTTTAATGATTCATTAATTTGACAAAATCGTTAAAATTGGGCATACTTGCTATCAGGAGATTCCCATGACAGCCATCCTCAAAATGAACCGCAATCGCCAGGTCAACCTTCCAGCGGCCTTTATTTCATCGCTAAACCTGGGAGAAGACAACTATCTCAAAGCGGAGATCCGGGGAAATCATATCATCCTGACCCCCATCGATCCTGTTGAAAGAGTCTTTTCGGAGAAAGATCTTGACCTCGTGGAGCAGGCCTACCAGGCTGAGAAGAAGTCCGCCCGCCCGGTCACCCGGGAGTGGATCAAGAAAACTCATTCGGGTAAATAAGTGCCCTTTCGGCTCCTATTTCTTCCCAGCTACGAACGCTGTGTCAAAAAACTGGGTCACCGCCAAAAAGAGATCGCGGGCCTCATCGTCTTGGCTCTGCTGGATTATTTTGAATCAGGCTTATCCCCCACCGGGCAACCGCACATTGTCAAACTAGAGCATCGTAGCTACCGATTGGTTTTTAAAAAACTTCGCGGCCAGATCTGGGAAGCCTATCTCGAGG
>CAZBIH010000041.1:0-11809 GCA_964492015.1 uncultured Planctomycetia bacterium
GCTAAATAGGAGGAAGTAAGTCAGTGGCCAAAGCAAAAAAGTTTAAATCCAGAAAGAAAGTAGCACGGAACGTAACGGAGGGTGTGGCTCACATCCTAGCGACGTTTAATAATACCCAGGTCACGATCACAGACCGGACCGGCAATGTGGTATCTTGGGCCAGCTGCGGCTCCGCCGGTTTTTCAGGCTCCAAGAAATCGACACCGTTCGCGGCGCAGGTCGCTGCTGAACAGGCTGCGAAGAAGTCGATCGAGCACGGAATGAAAACAGTGGAAGTTTTTGTCAAGGGACCCGGATCGGGAAGAGAATCCGCGATACGCGCGCTTCAAGCGGCCGGGCTCGGCATTAGTTTGATCAAGGATGTGACGCCTATTCCGCATAACGGATGCCGTCCTCCAAAGAGAAGGAGAGTCTAATATGGGCCGCTACACAGGTCCCGCGTGGCGTCAAAGCCGCCGGGAGAAGATCGATCTTTTTCCCCGGAGCTCTCTGGGTTCTAAATCAAAATTTGCCGAGCGCGCAGACGTGGCTCCGGGAATGCATGGCGCCAACAACCGCCAGAAGCTTTCCAACTATGGCATCCAGCTGCGTGAAAAGCAGAAGGTGAAGCATATTTACGGAGTTTACGAGAAACAGTTCCGCAATTATTATGAAAAAGCGGCCAAGTCTAAGGGTGTCACCGGCGTTACTTTGCTGGTACTTTTGGAGCGCCGTCTGGACAATGTGATCTACCGCATGGGGATCGTGAATTCGCGCCGTCAAGCCCGTCAGGCAGTCAGTCACGGCCATGTGCAGGTGAACGGCCGTAAAACGGATGTGCCTTCCTACCAAGTTAGCCTGAATGATGTGGTGACGATGGTTACCAGCGATAAAATGAAGGAAACTTTCAAGAAGGCATTTGAACAGCACCGCGATACCGACTCAACCAATTGGCTGACGGTGGATGCCGAAAATCTGAAGGCAACGGTCAAGAAACTACCGGAGCGCTCAGATGTTCACATGCCGATACAGGAACAGCTGATCGTCGAATTGTACTCGAAGTAAGAAATGTCATCTTTTGCCCGTCTGCGTCGTTGCTTCTTATCGACATAGTTAATACTATGCCTCGTCGGCGCGCCTAGCATACGGCCAAAATATGACATTTCTTTAAAGCAGGACGTCCTTACTGCGATGGGACGATTGCGTCATCGCGGATAATGCAGGTGTATCTATCAGGAGAATGTCATGGGAATAGCGCTAAGATCATTTGAAATACCCAAAAAACTCGAATGCGATGAAGAATCGCTGACCAATTTTTACGGCAAGTTCGTCGCCGAACCTTTTGAAAGAGGTTATGGTGTCACCATCGGCAATTCTCTCCGCCGTGTTCTTTTGTCGTCCCTGGAAGGATCCGCGGTCACCTCGATCAAGATCGAGGGGGTTTCGCACGAATTCGGGACTCTTCCCGGCGTTGTTGAGGACGTCGCGGAGATCATTCTGAACATCAAGAATCTAGTTCTGCGTTCCCACACACGCTCACCCAAGACGATTCGTCTTGAAGTCAGCGAAAAGGGCGCTATTACCGCCAAAGATATCATCACGGATGACACGGTTGAGATTGTCAATCCCGACTTGCACATCGCGACCCTCACCAAGAACGTGTCTTTTTGCATGGAGCTGGAGGTCCAAAAGGGCCGGGGTTATGTGCCGGATGACCGCAACAAAAAAGAAGGCCAGCCGATCCATGTGATCGCGATCGATTCCATCTTTACGCCGGTCAAGCGCGTGAATTTTCACGTGGAAGACACCCGCGTCGGACAGATGACCGATTATGACAAACTGATCATGGAAGTCTGGACCAACGGCAGTATCAGCCCCAAGGACGCGATGCTTTTCGCTTCCAATATTTTCCAGAGACATCTGGATGTGTTCGTAAATTTTGGCAAGCTTCCCGAAGAGGAGATCGCCGCGGACATTTCCGATGACAAGGACAGGGATTTTTACAAGAGGCTCGGCCAGCCGGTCTCGGAGCTTGAGCTGTCAGTCCGCAGTGCTAACTGCCTGCGTGAAGCCAACATCAAGACGATCGGCGAGCTTGTCGGAAAGAGCGAGATGGAAATGCTCAAGTACCGCAACTTCGGCAAAAAATCTCTCACAGAGATCACCAACATCCTGAAAGAAATGGGACTGGGTTTCGGCGTGAGTCTGGATGCTGAGAAGCTCAAAGCTTTTGGCGGAGATGCCGAATAATGAGACATAATCGCCGCAGCAAACGTTTTGGACGCAGTTTGGGTGAGCGTCGGGCGATGCTTGAAAACATGGTCTCAAGTCTGATCATCCATCAGCAGATCACCACGACTCTTGCGAAGGCTAAAGAAGCCAAGCGTCTGGCAGACCGTGTGATCCACCTCGGGAAGACAGACTCTCTGGCGGCTCGTCGGCAAGTGTTCGCATACCTTCAGGATCACGTGCTCACTTCTAAGCTTTTCAAGGAAGTATCCCCCCGGTTTAAAAGCCGTCAGGGCGGATATACGCGCATTCTGCAGCTTTCCCGCCGCAAGGGGGATGGTGCTCAGTTGGCTCTTCTGGAATTGACGGAGAAAGAGATCAAGCTGAAGACTCCCTCCAAGAAGAAAAAGAAGGAAGTTGTTTCCGAAGAGCATGATCATTCCAAGCATGAACATGGCCATGACCACCCGCACGACCACGAAGGCAAGGCGAAAGCCAAGCCCGACGCGGCTCCGTCGAAGGGGAAGGGCCAGCAGAAATCCGGTTTCCTGAAAAATATAGGCACCTTTTTCAGAAAGCAGGGAGGCAATTAAGCTCTTTTAGACAGTTGTTTTGTTTTGCAAAGCCTCTTTTGTTTAGATACAAAAGAGGCTTTTTTGTTATAATACGCTGTCATTTCGAGCGAAGCCCCGTCACGTGACGGGGCGAAGCGAGAAATCCCCTAAAAGCGAGATTTCTCCTCACTTTGTTCGTCGAAATGACAATTACATTATGAACCCATTGATGCAAAACGAATTCAAATATAAGATCGCGGGCCGTATGGCGAAGGTCTCGCCATCAGCGACGCTAAAACTGACCTCCAAAGCCAAAGAAATGAAGGCGAAGGGCCTGCCTGTCATCAGCTTTGGCGCGGGGGAACCTGATTTTGATACGCCCCAGGCGGTGAAGGATGAAGCGATCCGCTGTCTCAACGCAGGTTTCACCAAATACACGCCAACTTCCGGGATCCCGGAGTTACGATCCGCTGTCTGTGAGAAGTTTTCCGAAGATCAGGGTTTGAAATATTCCCCTGAAAACATCGTGATCTCCTGCGGGGCCAAGCATTCTCTGTACAACCTGATGCAGGTGCTCTGCGAAGCGGGTGATGAGGTCCTGATCCCCGCGCCCTATTGGGTCAGCTATCCGGAGATGGTATATCTTGCCGGCGGCGAGCCTGTTTTTATCCCCACGCTTCAAAGCGAAGGTTTTCGTTTGACGCCCGAGAGGCTGAGGCAGGCGCTCACCCCTAAGAGTAAAATTTTAATTTTAAATAGCCCTTCCAATCCCACCGGCGGGATTATGGAAGAAAAGGATTTGCGCGCGATCGCCGAGATCGTGGTAGAAAAAAATCTGATCTGCATCAGCGATGAAATTTACGAGTATTATCTTTATGACGGCAAGAAACATGTCTCTATCGCGTCATTCAACGATGAAATTAAAAAACGGACGTTTGTGGTAAATGGGACTTCCAAAAGCTATTCGATGACGGGACTGCGTATTGGCTATCTGGCCGGGGATGCTGAGGTGGTCAAGAAGATCGGTATTTTGCAGGACCACTCGACTTCCAATCCCACGTCGATCAGCCAGAAAATGGCGGTCGCGGCGCTGAAACTCCCCAAATCTTACCGTGAGGATGTACGTCAAATTTTTGAAAAAAGAAGCAAAATGATGCTTGATCTTATTTCAAAGGCCAAAGGATTTAAGCCTTTTGTGCCCCAGGGCGCTTTTTACGTATTTTGTGATATCGAGGCTGTGGGGCTGGGCTCTGAAGCGCTTTGCGACCGCCTTTTGGAAGAGATCAACGTCGCGGTGATCCCGGGGAAAAGTTTTGGTTCAGACAAGCACGTGCGCTTCAGTTTTGCTTCGAGCGAAAAGGATATTCAAGAAGGTATCGGACGGATCGTGGACTGGACGAATAAACGAGGATAAAGGAAAACCCATGCCGAAAAGAAAAGTGACCTTAATTCCCGGAGACGGGATCGGACCCGAAGTATCGCTTGCCATGCAGCGCTGTGTAGATGCTACCGGAGTGGCGATCGAGTGGGAGATCGAGCATGCCGGCACCGATATCATGGAGAAGACAGGGACACCGCTTCCTCAAAGCGTCTTGGATTCTGTCCGGCGCAATAAAGTTGCGATCAAAGGGCCCGTGACGACACCCGTGGGTTCGGGTTTTCGCTCGGTCAACGTGGCACTTCGAAAAGAGCTGGATCTATACGCATGCCTGCGTCCCTGCAAACTTTATCCCGGCGTCAGAAGCCGTTATGAAAATATTAATCTGATCATCGTCCGCGAAAATACCGAAGACCTTTACGCCGGCATCGAATTTGAGGCCAAGACCCCCGAATGCGAACAGATCATCGAAAAGATCAAGCAGTTGAATCCCAAGGCGATGATGCATCCCAACCCGGCGATCAGCATCAAGCCCATCTCGGAATTCGGGACACGGCGCATCGTCAAATTCGCATTTGAGACGGCTATCAAAAATAACCGTAAGAAAGTCACCGCGGTCCACAAAGCCAATATCATGAAATGCACCGACGGCCTTTTTTTGCGCGTCGCGCGGGAAGTCGCCAAGGAATATGAGGGGAAGATCCAATTCGAGGACCGTATTGTCGACAACATGTGCATGCAGTTGGTTCAGTATCCGAACGATTATGATGTCCTGGTTTTGCCCAATCTTTATGGGGACATCCTTTCAGACCTTTGTGCAGGCCTTATTGGCGGCCTTGGGATCGCGTCAGGAGCCAATAGGGGCGAGGGCATCGCGCTTTTTGAAGCGACGCACGGCAGTGCTCCCAAATACAAGGGTTTGAACAAGGCCAATCCGACAGCCATGATCCTTTCAAGTGTTTTGATGCTGCATCATCTTGAGGAAGTGCAGGCCGCCCAGCGGCTTGAGGACGCGGTGGCCTCTATTTTGAAAGAGGGCAAGTCCGTGACTTATGACATGAAGAAAGACCGTAATGATCCCACCGCTGTGGGCACCAGCCAAATGGCGGACGCAATTATCAAGGCGCTCAAATGAAAAAGACTCATCTGCCGCGTTGCTCAGTCGTTCGCTTGTGCGACGCTATTCCCATAGCGTCTCCGCGCTCACTTCTTCGCGCCTTGCATCTGAGCCTTTTTGATTTGAGCGCGAGTTAGAAGTATATGTCCCGGCCGTTGGCGAAGATCGTTGCATCGGAGCGTCGTTTACCCGAATGGCTCAAACGTGACCTATCGCCCGGGCATGAAGCTCCCAAGACGGACGCTCTTCTAAAAGAGCTGGGCCTCCACACCATCTGCGAAAGCGGGCGCTGTCCCAACCGCAACGAGTGCTATTCTCAAAAGACCGCGACGTTCATGATCATGGGGGATATCTGCACCCGAAGCTGTAAATTTTGCTCTGTCAGTATCGGCCGTCCCGAGGTGTTGGATATCGATGAGCCGCGACGTGTGGCGGAGGCGACACGAAATCTGGGATTAAAGCATGTGGTGGTGACTTCGGTCAACCGTGATGATCTGGCGGACGAGGGTGCGGGACATTTTGTGAGCGTGATCATAGAGCTTAAGAAAATTTTACCGGAGCCGATCATCGAGATCTTGACGCCGGATTTTAAGCGCACACAAATGCTTGCGGTGCGTAAGATCATGGAAGCAGGTCCCGATATTTTTAATCACAACGTCGAAACAGTCCCGCGGCTTTATTCGGCAGTGAGGCCGCAGGCGGTGTACGAGAAATCTCTTCAGATCTTTCGGGAGATCCGATCGGTGTCCACAAAGGTGTTGACCAAAAGCGGGCTCATGCTGGGACTGGGAGAAAAAAAAGAGGAAGTTTTGGCGGTGCTCAAGGATCTGCGCCTGCATGGGTGCGATATGCTCACGCTGGGCCAGTACTTGCAGTCTAGCACACTGGGCCTGCCTGTTGCGGAATATATCCATCCGGATACTTTTAAAGAATACAAAGAAGAAGCTCTTGGGCTTGGTTTTACCTGGGTCGAGAGCGCCCCGTATGTCCGTAGTTCTTTTCACGCCAAGGAATCTTTTGAAGCTCTGTCCCGTTCCATCCAGGAGCGTAAACGATCCGCGTGAAACCCCAAGACACCTGCGTTATCATTCCGGGGTATAACGAAGCCAAAAATATTTCACGGGTGGTTCTGGCCGTTAAAAAGCTCGGGTTTCCGGTTCTTGTGGTCGATGATGGCTCCAAAGATGATATGGTCTCTCAAGCGCGGCAGTCAGGCGCCGAGGTCGTGTCTTATACCCCCAATCAAGGCAAGGGCGCCGCGATACGCCGCGGGATCCATTGGCTGCTCCAAAAATCTTCTTATGAGGCTGCCATTTTTATGGACTCAGATGGCCAGCACGATGCAGAGGACCTGCCCAGTTTTCTTAAAGCGCTTGAAGACCCAAAAGTTGATCTTGTGATCGGAAACCGTATGAGTGATCCCAAAGGGATGCCGCTTATCCGCCGCCTTACCAATGTTTTTATGTCTGCCATTCTTTCGGCGGCTGCGGGGCAGAGCGTGCCGGATACGCAGTGCGGTTACCGGGCAGTCCGACGCCAAGTGCTTTCGCGATTAAGCCTTCAAACAACCCGCTTTGAAATTGAATCGGAGATGATCCTGGACGCTGCCCGCACGGGCGCGCGTATTTCCTCGATCCCGGTAAGATCGGTGTATGAGGGAGGCTCCAGCCACATTCGTCCTGTACGCGACACCATTCGGTTTTTTAGTTTCCTGTTCTCCTACCTGTCCCGTCGCCGCGCCTAAGGCCGGCGGCACTCAACCTATGGTTGAGTCGTTTCAAACACCTCTTGCTTGAATCCCCGTCTTTGTGGTATTAGATTATGAACAAGGGGGCTTTCATGAAGCTTGGCGAAAAGATCCGCGTACTGCGCCTTAAGAAAAATTTGAAACAATCCGATCTGGCCAACGCGCTTCAGGTGAGCCCGCAGGCGGTGTCTAAATGGGAAAAAGGCAACAACGCGCCGGATATTTTTCTGCTCGTGAAACTCTCAAGACTTTTTGGCGTGAGCACGGATTATCTTCTGGGCGCGCATGACGCAGGGCAAGGGATTTTTGAAGCGACAGTTTTCTACTCGTCGCTGAGACATTTCGCAAAAGATTCTACTCTTATGAATTCAAAGAGAGTTGCCGACAAGACGAATGTCCTATTTCACCATTTGACCAATTGTGTTCTTGGACATGATGGTGTTCCGGTAAAATATGTAGGAGATGGTTTTTTGTGTTTTTTTTCCGGCCTCTCGCATGAAGCAAGAGCTGTAGAAGCCGTACTTGATGCCAAACAAGTTATAGGCGATGAATCACTTATCATCGCTTTAAATTCCGGGGATATTTATCTCGGTTCGATAGGGCATCCGGATTATTCAAGCCGGGACATTTGCGGGGAAGCGGTCAATCTTGTATTTTTGATCTCCGAATGGGTTTCTAAGAACAGCCGGAGCGGGGTAGGAATTACGGATAAAACGGCTCGCCAGATCAAAAAGCCGCTTCTGATGAATAGGCCCAAGAAGGTTTTTATCAATTCAACCCAATCAGAAGTTCTGATCTGGGAATTACACACAAGGCCCCAGGAGAATTAAAATCATGAAAAGCTATGCTTATGGTTTCCCAAGATTGGGAGAAAAAAGAGAGTTCAAAAAACAGATCGAGCGCTATTGGAAAAACGAAATAACGGCCGAAGTACTTACAGACTCTTTGTCCGCCATACAGCAGAGCAATATTAAGGAATATAGCGGCAAGGTTGATTTTTTCCCCGATGGGGAAATGTCCGCCTATGACCCTATGTTGGATGCGGCCATCCTTTGCGGTGTCTATGACCCCAAAGATTTGAAAGAGTATTATGAGCTCTGCCGCGGCGCCAATGCCCTGGAGATGACCAAATGGTTCAACACCAATTACCATTATCTAGTTCCCGACTTTCATGGGATCCATACGCCTCCGTTCAAGGTGAATAAGAATAATATTGTTCTTAAATTTAAAAACGGCCAATACCCTCAACTGATCGGCCCTTTTACGCTCTTGAAGCTTTCAAAGGGGATAGAAAGCAGGAATTTTAGTAAGTTCTTTCTTTCGCTCATGGAAGTCTATAAAAACCTCATAGCTGATTATAAAAAGATCCAGATCGATGAGCCTGCGTTTGTACTGGATCTAAGCGCTGAGGAAGTCAGCCTCATCAAAGCGGGGTATCAGAGCCTAAGCGGCCTTGATCGCGAAATAACTCTCATGACCTATTATGACTCTGTCGATTTTATCGAGGAATTGGTTTCATTTCCTGTTTCTTCGATCGGACTTGATCTTGTTCGCGGGGGAAATAACCTGAAATACATTCAGACGAAAGGTTTCCCCAAGAACAAAACATTGATCGCAGGGCTCGTGGACGGACGCAATATCTGGAAAAATAATATTCAGGATTCCGTGTCTAAACTAAAAGCGCTTTCTTCAAAAGTCGAGAAGCTGGTCGTTTCAAATGCAGGGCCTCTTTACCATTTGCCGATCTCGCTTTCCCCTGAAACCTCCATGGCGCGGGAGTTAAAAGAGAACCTTTCTTTCGCCAAGGAAAAACTGGCGGAAATTCGTTTAATCGCCGATTGCTTTGACGGCAAGAGCGTTCCGAGCGCAACGGGGATGGGTCTCTACGGAAAAAATGATAAAGTGCAGGGGCGGGTAAAAGCGCTCACAGCTTCTGATTTTGTGAAAAAAACATCCCTTTCAGAGCGCCGCAAAATCCATGACGCTATTTTGGGACTGCCGCTGTTTCCCACAACAACCATCGGCAGTTATCCCCAGACACCTGAAGTCCGCCAGAAGAGAGCGGCGCTTACCAAGGGAGATCTATCTGCGGCGGAATACAGGAAATATGTCGAGGGCGAAATAGACAAGCTGGTGGAGTTTCAGGAAGGGCTTGGGCTCGATGTTTTGGTCCACGGGGAATTTGAAAGGACCGACATGGTCGAATTTTTTGCCCAGAACCTGGACGGCATCGCGACAACCGAGTCCGGCTGGATCATATCTTACGGAACACGGGTTTATCGCCCGCCCATGATCTATGGGGATGTCAGTCGTCCTGAGCCCATGACGGTCGATGAGATCCGTTATACCCAAAGTAAATCAAAGAAGCCTGTGAAGGGAATGCTGACAGGGGGGGTCACCATCATTGCCTGGAGTTTTTGCCGGGAGGATATCCCGGTCTCCGAGGTAGCGTATCAGATCGGTTTGGCCTTAAAAGATGAGATCATCGATTATGAAAAGGCGGGGATCAAAGTTGTCCAAGTCGATGAAGCGGCTTTTCGTGAAAAGGCTCCGATTAGAAAAAAAGAGTGGCCGCAGTATTTTGACTGGGCTGTTAAGTCCTTTAATTTGACGACCAACACCGATCCAAAGACCCAGATCCATACGCATATGTGTTATTCCGAGTTTGGGGAGATCATGAATTATATCAACCAGATGGATTTTGATGTCATCTCCATCGAAGCCTCAAGAAGCAAGGGGGACATCATCCAGTTTTTTGAGAATATCGATTTTAAGAGGCAGATCGGTTTGGGGGTCTGGGACATTCATTCACCGGCTGTTCCCTCGACCGATAAAATGATCGATATCGTAAAGAGGTCTTTGAAAAAAATCCCCAAAGAGAATTTCTGGCTTAATCCGGACTGCGGGCTCAAAACACGCCAGTGGCCTGAGGTCAAAGACGCTCTCAAGCATATGGTGGTTGCCGCAGACAAGCTACGACATTAAGCCTGTGACGCTCTTGAGCCAAGTGCTTAAAGCGAAAGAAAAAACATTTTCTTTCGAGGTGTTTCCTGCAAGTACCCCTGAGAGCTACTTGCGGCTTCTTGAGACCCTAAAAAAGCTTTGTGCGCTAAACCCTGACTTTATTTCTTGCACCTACGGAGCCGGAGGGGGAAGCCGCGACCGGACTTTCGATATCGTCGAGCACATTCAAACCTTTCATCAGATCTCGTCCATGGCTCATTTGACCTGTGTCTCGCACACCTTCGAGGAGATTTCAGGTATTCTGGATGAGTTTGAGAAGCGCAATATCAGAAATATCCTGGCGCTTCGAGGCGATCCCCCTAAGAATAAGGAGGGTATTTCGCAAGAGCCGGGAGATTTTCAGTATAGCAGTGACCTTGTCACTTTCATTAGGTTGCGATTCCAAGACAGGGTTTCTATTGGAGTGGCGGGATTTCCTGAAAAGCATCTATTGGCGAAAGATGCCGATTCCGACGCTTATTTTTTAAAACAAAAAATTCTGGCGGGGGCCGATTTTGTCATCACGCAATTATTTTTTGATAATCGTTATTATTTTAATTATGTGGAACGCCTGCGGAAGATCGGGGTGAATTCCCGTATCATCCCGGGGATTCTGCCCATAACCGATTATTACGCTCTGAAGCGTTTTTGCGAAAGATGTGGCGCGACCATTCCACCGGAAGTTCATGCGATCTTTGGCCCGATCGCCGATAAGCCGGACAAAATTCTCGAGGCCGGTATCGATTTTGCGGTGAGGCAGTGCCGCGAGCTTTTGGGCTTCGGAGCTCCCGGAATTCACTTTTACACTCTTAATAAAACACACCCCACCGGCCGGATTTTACGATCTGTGCGGGATGTATAATTCTTTGGAGAGCCTACTCTCCGCCGTGTGTTTGTTTCTCTGAAGTATCTTTAGGCAGATAATAGTCTTTGCCGAGCTCAACGGGAGCCCGGCCTTGAGATAGACGCCACTGGTTGGTATCCCGCAGCGAGTAGGCGCATCCGCAGTATTGCTGTTGGTAAAATTTTTCTTCTTTGGCGATCTCGATCATACGCCCGGAGCCGTCCTGTTTTCTCCAGTTATGATCCCAATAGCTTATGCCCGGAAACAGGGAAGCCGCTTTCACGCCGGCACGCGTAACCTGATCGATGTCTTTCCAACGCGAGATCCCAAGACAGCTTGTGATCACTTTAAAGTCATTTTTATAGGCGTATTCGGCGGTTTTAACGAACCGCATCTCAAAACACAGGGAACAACGCCCGCTTCTTTCGCCGTCCATTTCATGCCCGCGGGTCGTTTTAAACCAGCGGTCACTGTCATAATCCGCGTCGATGAATGGGATCCCCATTTTCTCGGCGTAGCGGATATTCTCCTCTTTTCGCAACTCGTATTCTTTCCTGGGGTGGATATTGGGATTGTAAAAATAAACAGAAAGCTCAATTCCCGCGCTATGGATGTCTTCGATCACCGAACCCGAACAGGGCGCGCAACAAGAGTGAAGAAGCACTTTTTTATCGCCATTTGGCGGCAACGGGATAGGAGGCCTTTGTTTCATAAAAATATCATACCATTGGATGCGCAGCAATTTGTGTATTTTAACAATGTGACAGCTAGCCGTTACCCGGCCCCGAAACTCCATGCGGAGGGAGGCGCGCGCGTCCAAATTTAAGCTTGTTTTAAGGTATAATGGCGCCATGAGAACCTCAACTATGGCGCTTTTGTTTTCTCTTTCGATCCATGGGGTTTTGGGTTATTCGGCCCTGTCCCGGGGGCCGGAGGAGCCTTCCGTATCCTCGGAGCC
>CAZBIH010000042.1:0-8650 GCA_964492015.1 uncultured Planctomycetia bacterium
CACTGCGGCGGCTGTCAGTATCAGCATGTGGAATACTCCGAAGAACTCCGGATGAAGCAAGCGCAATTGGCCGAAATTTTAAACGCAGTCCCCGGTCTTGATCCCTTAAAAATAGCGCCCATCGTGCCCTCGAACAGCGATTACCATTACCGCAACAGCGTAACTTTGCATCCCATCTACTCCAAGAAGAAGAAAAGCGCGGTGTTGGGCTACATCGGCAAAGATAATATTTCCAAGATCCCCATTCAAGAATGTTTGCTTCTGGATAAAAGATTTTCAGAGATCTTCGGCAAAGAATTATTGTTCCGGGACAAACCGGAAAAAATAACTTTCAAACTTTCTGAGGCTGGGGAGATCGTGCCCGATACGGACGAAATTTTTTATCGTATTCGCATGGGAGGCGAGTCTTTTTTGGCGGGTTCTCAAGGATTTTTTCAAAATAATCTTGAAGTGGCGTCTCTTTTGACAAAAAAAATAAAAATGTGGATTCTCGAGGCTAATCCAGACAGTTTTTTTGACCTTTATGCGGGAGTGGGGACGTTTTCTGTTCTATGCGCAAAAAATGTACCACGCATCGTTTGTATCGAAGAGAGTCCGGCTAGCGTTCAGGCTCTACGCATGAACCGGGAAGAAAAAAAGATCGGTTCCATGGAGATCCTTGAAGGCCGTGTCGAAAAATTGTTCCCTCAAGCCTGGGCAAAACAGCCATCCGGCTCGGCGTTTGTGCTTCTGGACCCTCCAAGGCAGGGGCTCGCCCCGGAAATTACCCGCTTTTTGGCCGAAGGGCACGGGATGCGGTCGCTGGTGTATGTTTCCTGCGACCCGGTGACTCTGGCGCGGGATTTGAAGGTCATTCTATCTGCGGGGCAATGGCGGGTGAGTGAAATAGTGCCGTTTGACATGTTCCCCAGGACCAAGCACATGGAAGTGGCTGTGCTCTTATTTGCCATTTCCTAAATTTAATAGATTATGATATACTTTAATCAATATTAAGCAAAATTATACCATAAAGGGGTTCCCATGGATCTGCTCAAGGGTAAAGAAAACGCGGAAAAAAATAAATCTTTGGATGTGGCCGAAGAAGCCAGAGAGAAAGTTTGGACTTATCCTAGTTTTGTGGGAGAACTTTTTACCGGCAAGGTCAATTGGGGTCTCATTTTTCCTTTTCCTGAACAATCCGCGGAAGACAAAAAGATCGGCGACGTGTTTTGCGCAAAACTCGGTATTTTTCTAAAAAAAGAATTGGACGCGGATGCTGTTGACCGTACGGGGATCATCCCGGACTCTGTGATGAAGGGCCTGGCGGAGCTTGGTTGTTTTGGGCTCAAGATCCCTAAGGAGTACGGGGGATTGGGGCTTTCGCAGATCAATTATAATCGCGCGATCGCTCTTGTTGCCAGCCATTGCGGATCCACTGCCGTGCTTCTTTCGGCTCACCAGAGCATCGGCGTTCCTCAGCCTTTGAAGTTGTATGGGACCCCTGAACAAAAGAAAAAATATTTTCCCATGATGGCTAAAGGCGCTGTCTCTGCTTTCGCGCTCACCGAACCGGAGGTGGGTTCCGATCCCGCCAAGATGGGGACGACCGCAGTGCCCACCCCCGATGGAAACCATTATATCATTAACGGTTTAAAGCTTTGGTGCACCAACGGTGTGATCGCGGACCTGATCGTGGTGATGGCAAAGACGCCCTCGGTCCTAGTTCGCGGAAAAGAAAAAACCCAGATCACCGCTTTCATTGTTGAAAAAGGAACACCCGGGTTTGAAGTTCTGCATCGGTGCAGTTTTATGGGTTTGAAGGGAATCCAAAACGGTCTGTTGAAATTTACCGATGTCAAAGTCCCCAAAGAAAATATCATTCTCGGCCTCGGCCAGGGGTTGAAGCTGGCGCTGGTCACGCTCAATACCGGCCGCA
Organism: uncultured Planctomycetia bacterium; assembly: GCA_964492015.1. Lineage (GTDB taxonomy): Bacteria > Omnitrophota > Gorgyraeia > 2-02-FULL-51-18 > 2-02-FULL-51-18 > CAMDWQ01. The sequence goes on from CAZBIH010000042.1 coordinate 1,916, forward strand.
TGACGGTACCGGCGGCTTGCGCCGCGATGGCCAAAACCTCGCTTTCCATCGTGCGGGAGTGGGCTAATAAACGTGTACAATGGGGCGCTCCGATCGGTCAGCATGAGGCGATCACCGCCAAGATCTCTATGATGGCCGCCAACACGTTTGCGATGGACAGTGTGACGTGGCTCTCGTCGGCGATGGTAGACCGCGGCGGAAGCGACGTGCGTCTGGAAGCCGCAATGGCCAAACTATTTTGCACGGAGTGCGCCTGGCGTATTGCTGATGACACGGTACAGATCCGTGGCGGACGCGGTTATGAAACCGCGGATTCTTTGAAAGCCCGCGGGGAAGAGCCGATCCCCGCCGAGAGGCTCATGCGCGATACGCGTATCAATCTCATCATTGAGGGAACCAGCGAAATTATGCGCCTTTTTATCGCGCGTGAGGCGATGGATCCGCACCTGCGCCGCATATTTCCTCTGCTCAACCCTAAAACGCCTATCGGCCAAAAGCTTAAGGGCGCGCTTACGATGGCATTTCACTACGCATTCTGGTATCCGCGGCAGTGGGTGTATCTGGGGCGCTGGAAAAACCACACCAAAGTTTCCGGCAAGATCCGCTCTCATATCAAGTACGTCGAAAAGACAAGCCACAAGCTGGCACGAGAGCTTTTTCATTCCATGGCGCGTTACCAACAGGGCCTGGAAAAGCATCAGCAGATCCTGGCGCGTTACGTCAACATCGGCACGGATCTTTTCGCGATGGCAGCGACTTGTTCCCGCGCCGCTTATCTTTTGAGTGTGAATCCTTCGGATCCGGGCCCCGAGGAACTGGCGGACTTATTTTGTAAAGAAGCCGTGTTAAGGATACGCCGTGAATTTGATGCTCAGAGGCGCAATGATGACAAGATGATCTACAAGGTCGGACGCAATTATCTGGAAGGCAAGTACAACTGGCTGGAGGCTGGTATTCTTAAATAGATAAAAGTTTAAAGATGAAAGTTGAAAGATAAAAGATAAAAGATAGGGCTATGAGAAAAACGGCGGTTATTGTTCTTGCGGACGGGTTTGAAGAGATCGAAGCAGTGACGCCGATCGATACGCTTCGCCGCGCCGGCGTGGAAGTGGTCTTGGCCGGTGTGGGAAAGACCGAAGTGAAGGGTTCCCGCGGCATCAAGATCCTCGCCGATACCAAGCTTGAGGAATATCAGGGTTTGCCGGATGCTCTCATCCTGCCAGGCGGCATTCCCGGCGCCGAAAATCTCCGCGATTCTCAAGCCGTGACAGATCTTATTCAAAAAATGAAGAAAAATGATAAAATTATCGCAGCGATCTGCGCTGCGCCGGGGCTGGTATTGGCGCGGCAGGGAGTGCTTCAAGGCAAAAAGGCTACCGGTTATCCGGGGTATGAAAAAGAATTTTCCGCGGGCACGACCTTATTGAATGAAGCGGTGGTGAGGGATGGAAAGATCTTAACAAGCCGGGGGCCCGGCACAGCGCTTCAATTTTCACTGGAGCTTGTCCGGATGCTGGTGGATGACGCGATGGCGGCAAAGCTTGCCGGCGCGATGCTTGCGGCAGTCTAACAAAGAAATTCCATGGCTTTTCTCGAAAATATATTTTCCTGGTCCAAATCACGCGATGAGCAGTTCCGCGACTGCCAGAGAAAATATTTCTATGACAAATACGCCTCCTGGGGCGGCTGGGACAAGACCTCGCCCCCCGATATTCGCCTGGCCTACATCCTTAAAAACCTCAAGAACCGCTGGGCCTGGAAAGGTGAATCTGTCCATCACGCGATCGAGGAAATTTTAAAATCTTATCGCGCCGAAAAACCGGTGGCACTCGAGGAAGCACTCGGGCGTATGACAGAAGGAATGCGCGCTAACTTTCGCGCCTCCAAAGCCAAAAAATATTACGAAGAGCCCAAAAAAACGCCGGGTCTTTTTGAGCATGAATACGACAAGCCCATTACGGACGAAACCTGGAAAAAGATCCACGCCGAGGCGAGCGGCTGCCTTCAAAATTTTTACGGCTCGTCTTTTTTTAAAGAGCTTGTTGCGGATGAGAAAAGGACCTGGCTTGTGATCGAAGACCTCGAGGAATTTGATTTTGAGGGGTCCAAAATTTATGTGAAGCTGGATTTTGCGAGGAAAAAGAACGGCCTCATCGAGATCTACGATTGGAAAACAGGCAAGGATGAGAATGTGGACGCGTCCGTGCAGATGGGTGCCTACGCAGTCTACGCGATGCAGAAATGGGGTTTAGCTCTTTCCGATATTCGCGCGTATTTATTCAATCTCAGTGCGCCCAGTGCTGTTGCCAAGGAACACCCGCTAACCGAAGCAGGCCTTGAAAAAGCCAAGCACTTCATGCGCGAGAGCATCGCCGGGATGAAAAAACTTTTGTTGGATGCCAAAAGAAATATTCCTCTGCCTCGGGAGAATTTTAAGTATACTGAGAGCATTCGCTTTTGCGATTCCTGCAATTTTTATAAGATCTGCGAAAAATATCAGAAGGAAAAAACATGAAGTCAGGGTACGAATTGAATATTCAAAAAGCCGTGCAGGCCATCCGCAAAGCCAAGAAGATCCTCGTGGTGTCGCACGTGAATCCGGACGGGGATACGCTGGGGTGTCTCTTGGCGCTGGGGCTGGCGCTTTTGCAAATGGGGAAGAAAGCGACGCTTCTGTCGCAAGACGGGGTGCCCACGCGCTTTCAATTTCTGCCCGGCAGTGAGCTCATCCTTTCGGAGACCTCCGAAACCGCGGATGTGGCCATCGCGGTCGACTGCGGAAGCGCCCGTCAGATGGGGACGGCCGAGAGATCTTTTTTAAGAGCCAAGACCACGGTCCAAGTGGATCACCATGATTTTGGCGCACCCTTTGGAAAGATACAGATCCTTGAAAATGAAGCCTCGGCGGTGGGGGAGATCGTTTATGACCTTATCCGCGCGCTCAAAGCCGAGATCACGCCGGCGATCGCCACTTGTCTTTTGACGTCGATCATCATCGATACGGGATCTTTCCGTTTCTCCAATATACGCGCCAAGACGTTTGATGTTTGCGGAAAATTGATCGCCCGCGGGGTGGACCTTCAGCACCTGATCGAAGAGGCTTATTGGACCAAGACTCCCGCGATGGTGAAATTGACAAGCCATGCGCTGCTGAACATGCAGTCCTCGCCGGAGGGGGATGTTGTCTGGGCGATCGCCTATCAGAAAGATTTCAAACGCTTTGGCGCCAAGATGTCCGATGCCGATACAGTGGCGGATGACCTACGCTCGGTCGAGGGCTCCAAGATCGCGGCTGTTTTCCGCGAGACGGAAAAAGGAAATTTTCGCGTGAGCCTACGCTCCAAGCATGGCATTAACGTCGCTGTTGTCGCCAAAGAATTCGGCGGCGGCGGTCATCACAATTCCGCGGGATGCGGCATCAAGCCTTCACAAAAAAAGAAACTGCTTGAGAGCCTCCAATCCCTGATCCGCTAGTCATGGCCCGCGCCCAAGCGCATCTGGAGGCTGATGTTGTCATCGTCGGCGCCGGTGTGGCCGGTTTAGCCACGGCCTATCATCTGGCGCTGGGATCTTCCCTCAAGATCCTTGTTCTTGAAGAGGAAAAAGTCCTCGGCGGCCATGCTTCAGGCCGTAATGCCGGCATGATACGCCAGACGGTCTCAGATCCTTTTCTTGCGCGTATGGCGCTCCTTGGCCGCCAAGCCCTTGTTCGCGCTTCCAAAAGCGGATGGAAAAAGATCCAATTTTTATCCAATGGTTCGCTTCTTTTGGCGAAAAATGGCGATCTTGAGGAAATTAAAAAAATAAAAAAAACGACAGATCGCCTGGGGATCCCGACGCAGTGGCTGTCCCAAGAACAGGCAGCGGCCAAGGCGCCTCTGCTTCAGGGGGCCTCCTTTGACCGCGCTCTTTTTTGTCCCAGCGACGCGCTCTTGGAAACAAAGCCTCTTCTTGAGAGTTTCTTCGAACGGTTAAAAAGTCTTAAGGTGCAAGTTCTCTTTTCCGCGACACCGAAGAAGATCAGAAAGGCCGGAAATTTATTTACCATTGATCTTGGAAACAGGACGATCGTTGCAAAAAAGATCGTGAATGCGGCGGGCGCCTGGTGTTCTCTTTTGTCGGAGAAAAGTGGGGCTCAAAAGATCCCGCTGAAGCCCTATCGCCGGCATTTGTATGTCACGGAATCTCTACGGATGAAGCATGAACAGTGGCCTTTTGTCTGGGACTTAAGCCGTGATTTTTATTTCAGGCCGGAGGGTAAAAGCCTTTTGGTAAGCCCTTGCGACAAAGACGCCGTGGGCCTAAAATTTTTAAAACAAAAAAAAGAAAAGACGGATGCCGGAATGAAAAAGATCCTGATCCAAAAAATGAATCATTATTCCAAGAAAATGAGGAATTTAAAAATTAAATTTGGGAAGTCAGGCCTAAGGACCCTTGTTCCGGACGGAAGATTCGTGATCGGCGAGGACGCAAAACTGCCCGGTTTTTATTGGGTCGCAGGTTTAGGCGGCCACGGGGTGACGACTTGTTTCTCGGTAGGAAAGCTTTCTAGTGATATAATTTTAGGTAGGAAGGCTGACGAGGCCTTAAAAAAAGCGTTCAGCCCCTCCCGTTTTTTGAAGCGATAATGTAGGGACAGTCCCTATATAACTTGTTTATTTTAAATGGGTTATGAAAGGTTTTTGGCGATGAGGTTTCCGAAAGTTGATTATCATATGCACACGCCGCTTTGCGGGCATGCGGTCGGCCAGCCCCAGGAGTATGTGCGGCGGGCGCTGGAGGTGGGCTTGGATGAGGTCGGGTTTTCGGACCATGCGCCTTTGGTGGCTTATGACGATCCACGCTATACGATGCGGCATGAGGAGCTTCCTCAATACCTGGACATGATGCGCCGGGTAAAGGAGCAGTTCAAAGATTTTACGATCAAAGTCGGGATCGAGGCGGACTACGTTCCGGGCTTCGAAGAAAAAACACGGGCTATCCTTTCTTCTTATCCCTACGATTTTGTGATCGGGTCCATTCATTTTATTGATGCGTGGGCGTTTGACGATCCGGACCAGAAGATCCGCTGGAAGGACAAGGATGTGGACTCGGTTTACCGGGATTATTATGAGCTTTTGAGAAAGTCGGCGAGATCGGGCCTCTTTGACATCATGGGCCATGTGGATCTGGTCAAAAAATTTGGGCACCGGCCGTCCCAGGACCTGACTCCCGAGATCGAAAAGACCGCCAAGGCTTTCAAAGAGTCCGGCGTTACCGTGGAGATCAATACTTCGGGCCTGAGAAAACCCGTGAAGGAGATCTATCCCTCGATGGACGCGCTTAAAATTTATAAAAAGTTTGAAGTGCCGATCACGTTTTCCTCGGATTCCCATGACCCGCAGGATGTGGGGCGGGATTATGACAAGGCGTGGCAGTGGGCCAAAGACGCCGGCTACAGCGAATACAATGTGTTTCGCCAAAGAAAAGTCGAGAGGGTAGAAAAATTATGATCCGTGTCTTGGGAATTGACCACGCGGCGATCAGTGTGAAGGATCTGGAAGTCTCGCGAAAATTTTATGAGGATGTCCTGGGCCTCAAAGTCTCGGAAAGAGAGTATCAGAAACCCGGGGTCGAATATTTTCTGGATTGCGGTACGTCCTTGATCGGCTTGCTCCAGGGGGACCCGGCGGGCGAGAAGCATTTGATGCAGGACGCGGGGCTTGGAGGCAATCACGTATCTTTCAGGGTTCCGACAAAAGATTTTGATGCAGCGGTCGCGGAACTTAAAAAGAAAAATGTGACGATCACATTTGAGAAAAAAAGAGAAAGGTCCTGGTCGGTTTATTTTCTCGACCCGGACGGAAATAAACTGGAAATCACTTCTTGGCCTTTAGAAGACAGATAGCAGAATACAGAAGGCAGAAAACAGAAGACAGAGAACAGAAAAGGCACAAAAATTTATGACGATTCCCAAGGAAGCTAAAAAAGCGCCGGCATTTACATTAATGGCTTCGAATGGAAAAGAAGTATCCCTAAAGGACTACGAGAAGAAGTCCCGCGTTGTTCTTTATTTTTATCCGAAAGATGATACGCCGGGCTGTACCGTGGAGGCCTGCGGATTCCGTGACGGGATCAAAAAGATCGAGAAACTGGATGCCGTGGTGCTGGGGGTGAGTCCGGACCCTGTCAAGGCGCACAATAAATTCATTGAGAAGTTCAAACTCCCGTTCCTGCTTTTGGCGGATGAGGAGAAAGAAGTCTGTAAAGCCTACGGGGTATGGGTCAAAAAAAGTATGTATGGACGTGAATACATGGGGGTGGCGCGGACGACGTTTATTATCGGCAAAGATGGTAAGATCGCAAAAGTTTTTGAAAAAGTAAAGACCGATATCCACGCCGGTGAAGTTTTGGAATTCCTGACCCAGAATGCCTAAGATTTTATTTTTAGGAAAGCGCGAAGTCACTGTTGATGAAGGGACATCTATTCTCGATGCGGCGCTCTCTTCCGGAATATCGATCTATCATACCTGCGGCGGTAACGCGTCTTGCAGTACTTGCCGTGTAAAGATCCTCAAAGGTTTTGAAAATCTCTCACCCATTGAAGAAGCGGAAACGCAGGTGCTCGACTCTTTTGATCTTAAAACCCCATTCCGCCTCGGCTGTCAGGCTCAAGTTTTAAACGGGGAGGTGGAAGTGGAGATCCCTAAGTGGGAAAGAGCACCCCGTCCGAATAAAACCCCCAAAGTCCCGTGA
>CAZBIH010000042.1:8750-11725 GCA_964492015.1 uncultured Planctomycetia bacterium
GATCCCTAAGTGGGAAAGAGCACCCCGTCCGAATAAAACCCCCAAAGTCCCGTGATACGTCCTTTTACCTATTCCTTAGCCGCTTCTTTAGCACTCAACGCGGCGGCCTTGCTTTCAGTGGACAAGACTTTTTTTTATGACCGTCAAAAAACGGAGATCTTGAAAGCTCAAAAGCTTTTGCGCGAAGAGCGTAACAGTCTTCCCATTGAATTTATTGAGGCGCCCGTGACAGCGCCTGCACAAAAACCGGCACGTGCGAAGAAAATGTCCAGCCGCGACACGATCAACCGCGACCCCTCCGGAGAAAAAGAGGTCACGGACCGCCGGCCTCAAATTGAAAAAATAGGGCCGTCGGATCAATTGGCGCAGTTTCGCGCCAAACCTTCGGGTCAGCCCAGCGCCGCATCGAAACCTCAAGAGGAAATGAAAAAGACGCAAGCCGCGCCTCAGGTCAAAGCCCAAGAGAAGTCCAAGTCCGGAATGAATGTTGACGAGTCAGTTCGTATGCCGGCGCAGGCCAAAGAAACGGCCGTAAAACCTGTGCCTCAGGATCAAAAAAGGTCTCAAGCCAGCCAAACTCAACCTGGAAAAGATGGATCGGCTGGTTTAGATAGGATCACCACGCAAGCGATGGCCCGCTCCAAGTCCAGGGGCGCGTCTCTTTCGGGGGCCACATCCTTTGACGCGATGGGTTCGGATATGGGTATTTACATGAAAAATGTGAAGGAGAGGATATGGCTGGCGTGGTTTCCTTATTTAGCTTTTCAATATCCCAATGATTTTCAGGCGGCAGATGCCGTGATCAGTTTTACTCTCGATGCCAAAGGGGAGGTCAAGAGCGTGAAGGTGTTGGAGAGTTACGGCAGTCCCGTGTTCACGACATTTTGTACGGAAGTGGTCCAACGCGCTTCAGGGTTTGGGCCGGTTCCCAAAGAAATTTTAGCGTTTTTGGGAAGAGAGGATTTGGAGATCCGGTTTGCGTTTCACTATCGGTAAATTGTCATCCCCGAATGTTTTTATCGGGGATCACGTCTAGGTTTGATTCCCGATTAAAGATTTCGGGAATGACATCGTCAAACTTTCTGATAAATCTCAGAACCTGCTTTTTTAAATTCTTCCGACTTTTCTTTCATGCCTTGTTCGATCGCATTTTTCTCATCCAACTCCAGCTTCGCGGCGTAATCACGGACATCCTGAGTCACTTTCATACTGCAGAATTGCGGGCCGCACATGGAGCAGAAGTGTGCGACCTTAGCTGAGTCATGAGGAAGTGTCTGGTCGTGGAAAGAGCGGGCGGTCGGCGGGTCTAAAGATAAATTGAACTGGTCTTCCCAGCGGAAATCAAAGCGTGCTTTCGAGAGAGCGTTATCTCGGACTTGAGCTCCCGGATGGCCTTTAGCCAGATCCGCTGCGTGGGCCGCGATCTTGTAGGTGATAACACCGGTCTTGACGTCGTCGCGGTTGGGCAAGCCCAGATGTTCTTTCGGGGTGACGTAACAGAGCATCGCACAGCCGTACCAGCCGATCATTGCGGCGCCGATGCCCGAAGTGATATGGTCATATCCCGGCGCGATATCAGTCGTCAAAGGCCCCAGCGTGTAAAACGGCGCTTCTCCGCATTCTTGTAATTGTTTTTCCATATTAATTTTGATCATCTGCATGGGCACATGGCCCGGGCCCTCGATCATGGTCTGTACGTCATGCTTCCAGGCGATCTTGGTGAGCTCGCCGAGAGTTTTAAGCTCCGCGAATTGCGCGGCGTCGTTGGCGTCGGCGACGGAGCCGGGACGGAGGCCGTCTCCGAGGGAGAAGGAAACGTCATAAGCTTTCATGATCTCGCAGATCTCTTCAAAATGTTCGTAGGTAAAATTTTCCTTATGGTGCGACAGACACCACTTGGCGTGGATGGAGCCGCCGCGGGAAACGATGCCGGTCACGCGCTTGGCGGTGAGAGGTACATACCTTAAAAGAACACCCGCGTGGATCGTAAAATAGCTGACCCCTTGCTCTGCTTGCTCAATGAGCGTGTCGCGGTAAAGCTCCCACGTGAGTTCCTCGACTTTTCCGTTAACTTTCTCGAGGGCTTGATAAATTGGAACGGTACCGATGGGGACGGGAGAATTGCGCAGGATCCACTCACGTGTCTCGTGAATATTTTTCCCCGTGGATAGGTCCATCACATTGTCAGCTCCCCAGCGGGTAGCCCAGGTCATCTTCTCGACTTCTTCCTCGATGGAGGAGGCGACAGCGCTGTTGCCGATATTCGCATTGATCTTGACCAGAAAATTGCGGCCGATGATCATCGGCTCCAGTTCGGGATGGTTGATATTGGACGGAATGATCGCACGGCCTCGCGCCACTTCCTCACGAACAAATTCCGCCGTGATTCGCGCCGGGATTGAAGCGCCAAAACTTTCGCCGGGATGTTGTACCGTGGTTTTATCCAAAAGCATATTTTCACGGATCGCGATGTATTCCATCTCCTGGGTGATGACGCCTTTTTTGGCGTAATGCATCTGTGAGACGTTGCGCCCAGCCTTCGCCCGGACAGGGTTTCTTAAATGTTTAAAACGAAGGGAATCTAATTTTTTATCGGCCAACCTGGAACGTCCATAAGAAGATGTTTGCTGGTGAAGGGGTTCCACGTCACCCCTTTTCTCCAGCCAGCTTTGACGGATAGGAGAAAGGCCTCGATGAATATCAATTTTTGACGCGGGGTCCGTATAGGGCCCGCTGGTGTCATAGACATGAACCGGGGCTTCTCCTGAGAGCTCGATCTTTCGGAAAGGCACACGGATCTCCGGGTGAAGGACACCGGGCGCGTAAACTTTGGAAGATGAGGGAAAATCGGATGGAGCAGAGTCTTTTGTCATAAACAAAAATTTTAACACAAACACAGATGAATCTCTATCGATAAGACATAGAAAAACACCCGCTTTTTTCCGGTACCACAGGGGTCAGACCCCTCTGGCACT
>CAZBIH010000043.1:0-11496 GCA_964492015.1 uncultured Planctomycetia bacterium
CTTCCACGCGCATCCCCGTCTACATCATCCTTGAGCTTCTTGAGGCGGGCGAATCCTGGCAAAAGATCCTTAAAAGTTACCCCAGCCTGACGAAGGCCCACATCCATGCCGCGCTTCACTACGCGGCCGAAATCCTGAAGAATCAGGAATATCATTCTTTTGCCTGAATCCGTTAAATCCTGGAAGCTTCTCGGGGATGAGAACACAAGTTTCGACGTCATTAAATTTTTGAAGAAAAATGGATATGACGCAATTCCCTGCCCCAAAAGCTTAAAAAACGGTGACTTATTCAATCGTCTGGTCAAAGAACGAAGAATACTCTTCACCCACGACAAAGACTTTTTAGATTCTGGAAAATATCCAGCCTCCAAGACAGCTGGCATCATATTTATCCCGATCCACCCTCCAACAGATAAAAACGTGATACCGGCACTCCATAGTATGTTACTTAAAATCTCACCTAAAGATATTTCTGGAAGATTGGTTATCCTGACGTTGGACGGCTTTACCATCCAACCGGATCCGGATTCTATCACTCCCTGATAGTCCGCCAACCGCGCGGCAACGGTCGAATACCAACCTTGATTTCCCTGCGATTTCACACCTACGAGGTGTGAGACGAGATCTAACCCCTCCCCTCGGGGAGACGGGACGCCGTCCGCCGGGGAGACGTTAGGGTGAGGACCTAACCTCTCCCCTTGGGACGGCGTCCGGTCATCGAATAGAAAATCGGTAAATCCCGGAAGACTCTCTGCCTTAACCTCCGCCAACCGCGCGGCGGCTTGTTGCCAAACTAAATACGCGTGGGACTTGCCGGCGGAATCCAGGTAATACTTCTCTCCCAGGTAACCACCTATTTTTTGAAAGTCAACAGGCACAAGCATATGCTCGTACCGCTTTAAAATGATCTGGCTATCGCCCGTGAAATATTTTCCGTGACCGGGCCTTCCAAGATAAAGACGCTTAGATCCGATCGTTTCGGAGAACTTGGCGGCGTATTCGATCATCTCTTCACCAATCCTTTGTTTGAGCGCCGAATCGGTTTCATAATCAGAGTGGATTTCAAGATTCTGGACCACCAAGCTTCCGTCTTCGGCCAAATATAGCCAGGCGGCAGCCATGGTAAGACCCGTACTCTGATCGATCACTTCGATCACGTTCATCCCTTCATCGATCAGACGGTCCACCATGGCGTCCGGAAACGTGCCGGAATTCATTCCCAAACAGCAGGTCGCGAAATCCCCGATAAAAAGGTCATGCCCCGGTTCTCTCAAGATTGGTCTCAACATAAATGACCAGACTTTTCCGGAGGATGAGACCCCTGACTCCTGAGCTATTTTTTTCTTTCTCAAGGCAAGATCTATTCTTTCGCTAAAATGTCCAAGGGTCTCGGCGATCTCCGGAGAGGTGCCTATGATAATTTTTGACTCGGTCCACACCGATACCAGAGTTTGCAGCGGTTCCAGCGCTTCCGAAACTGCCTCGACAAGATTCCGCGCATGCTTTCTCTCGGCAGTCTCATCAAGAACCAAAACAGGGTGGGCTGCGTCACCGATCACGCCGATCCCGAAGTATCTCAACACACCTTTCAAGCCGTCAATATTATGGATCCCCAACGGGAGTGACAAAGTTCTTTGGGTATAATCGATCACCTGCCGGATATCCGTGACACCGTCATCGAGATTTATCTGACCCGGCTGGTAATCAAAAGTCTGCGGCTCCATCCGATCCTTAGATTCTTTTCCAAGCCATTTTTGAACATCGATGCCCTTGGAAGCGATAGCCGACCGGACAGCTTCGTTGTGAGTCGCGATTTCACGTCCGGTCGAGTTCGCCTGGTCCTTGTTTTCGATAAAATCCCAGAATTGCCCCAATACGGTTGAGCGGATCAGACCCTGAAATCGTCTCAATTTATAAAACTTGTCCCGCTTGATCCGCTGATAGGCCTCGCCAATTCGGGTAAAAAAAGGCGTGTAAAATATTTTCCATACCGGCACCCGCATCGAGTCGGCTTCCACCGGCTCGATACCCAAATATTCAAAGAAACCCTTGTCGATCTCCCGATTGAATCGATCGATCAAAAGAGAAGGCAGTTTTAGCCGATCCGTCCGGCCCAATGTCCGGACATCCCATTCGTTCAAGATCGTAGCGGCCAAAGAACCGGTCCCCATGGATTCCATGATCGCAATAAAATTAAGGACTTCTGAATAGGCAGCTATGTCCGGCTTGAATTTTCGTCCGGGCAGATCTGTCATGCGGGAAATAAAACCGGAGAATGCCTTCAAAACCTCTTTGTTTTTCAGAGCGTCTCGTTTGGCATCCAAATATCTCCGCGCCACCGCAGGAGACTGGGAACTCTCCAGCAGTCCTCTCAAATGAAAAATGGATCCCGGAAGGAGTAATTCCATCTTGATAAGAAGAGGCATGTAATCTCCTTGGAAATTGTCATTATTGATACGCCGATCGGGTTCTTGCGCTCCGTTGAGAAATTTCCAAGGAAGCCAAAACGCATTGAGCCGCGCGAATATTTCCGCCGCATCATCGGCTGTTAAATTTAAAACGCGCCCGGCGGCCCACTCATCCCTAACCCAAGCGGTGTAGTAAGACCGGCTGGACCGAACGATCCGCACCAAACGCGGCCATTGTTCATCAAAAAATTTGCGTTTTTCGTCAACTGAATTCATCCGGCGCAAATCCATTTCGGCCCCGAGATATCGCATTAGCATTAAAGGAAGCTGCCCTGAATCACTGACAAACCCGCTAAAACTTTCGGAGGCATTTTCCATGGTGATCAAATCATTCCAGCGTTCGGATAACTCAGCGGTGTCCGAAATATACGGAGCCAGCGCGCTCACAGATCGAGAAATGGCCGGATAAAGTTTGGGGGGCGTGGTTTCGGCTAGCCGGATATACACGGGCCAGAGGGCTTTTCCCCTCTCTCCGAACTCCTTGATAAACAAAGCAAGCTCCTCATGCAAATCGAACGCCTTAAAACCTAATTTTAAAAGACTCCGTAAATCCTGCCAGCGGTGGGACAACTCATCTTTATCTAAAATATGAGGAGCCAACACACGGATGGATCGAGAAATACTCGGATAAAGTTCGGGGGCCTCACTTTCGGATAATTGAACATACCGCGGCCAAACATCACTTTCTCTTTCTCCAAATGAATTTTTCAGGTATGTAAGTTCATTGACTAAAACCGGATCATTTCCGTGGGTCTTCACGAGCCTCTGCAAATCCTGCCAACGCTCTTCCAATTCACCCGTCGACCAAGTCAACAAGGACCGAAGGGGCTCGTTATTCGGATCCTCCTTCTTAAAAGGTTCACGCCCCACGAAGTCCAAAAGATCCGCTCTATGCTCAAGAGTAATGCGCCGGATCAAATATGTCACAAGGCGTTCCCGTTCCGCATTCCCATTTCTTAGTTTCTGGAGAACCGGGACAGCCCCAAGACCTAACTCGATGATGCTCTTTTCATCATACTGTCCGTCGTTGTATTCTCCCCGAACCTGATGTTTTTCAATGGCTTGCACAAAAAATTCGACCGAATCAAGGCCGAGAATGCCTTGAATTCCCCGTATCGCGGCATACCGAATACGGTCGTCAGCATCTGTCTTCATGACTTGGATCAACTTGGGCAGAGTGCCGGAATAATTTTTGCCCACTTTTATCAGCGTATGGACGATCGTGAACCGGTACCGCTCGTTTTCGTTTTGATACCGGTCCATGATAGAAATAAGGGTCGGCGCGGCGTCTTGAGCTTTCTCGCCAAATTCAGACAGCCCATTGGCAAAAGGTTTGCGATCCGGGTTCGTTTCATCCGCCAAATGCCAGATCAGATGAGGAATAACGGTTGGGCCGATCTTAACTAGAGCTTTCAGTGCTTCGCTAGAGGGGCCCTCGTAAATATCGCCATAGCTGCCATCATGGCTGCGAACAATATTGCAAAGTTCCCAAACCGCTTCCTCGGCCGCCGGCCCGATTTCGCCCAATTCATGGGCCGCTTGTTTGCGTCTTTGGCGGTCCGAATGCTTGAGATCGCCAATGAGGCGGCGAATACGTTCCGGATCGGCTGATTGGATTTGCTCAGTCTGAGCAGGAATATCTTCCACCGCCAACCGCGCGGCGTTCAGATACTCGGTCATCTTCGCAAAATGACCCTGGAATTGCAGGATCAGATCCTCGGCATTCTGATTGGATACTTCTCTAAACATGTCGGCTAATCTCGACCCAGCTTCATTTGGATGGTTAGATGTATCCAAGTAGAGACTTGACCTCTCAGACTCAGACACGGCTGCCGGTTGGATCTCACTGGTATCATTTTTGAATTCTGAATTACGGCCGCGATTTAAAAAATGATCCGTGAGGAGATAGGCTTCCGGTTTTCCGGCACTATCAAGGTAGTAGTCTTCACCGAAGTAGCCCCCCAGTTTGCGCAGGCCGTATCTGATTTTAACAAGCCAGCCCGCCTCTGTCCGCCGATCCGCATAACTTTGTTCTCCGAAAAATTTCCCATGCTGAGGCATCCCAAGCAAGGTACGTTTTGCTCCGATATAGCTGCCAAACTTGAGCGCATAAGCCAGCATGCCATCACCGATAACATCCATCATGGCCGGATCCACCATAGAGGCGTCGTCAATCTCAAGATTTTGAACAACCAGCGAACCATCCTCGGCCAAATAAAGCCAGGCGGCGGCGATCACAGCGCCCGTGTTAATATCCCGAACGACAATGACACTCATGGCCTCATCCGCCAACCGCTCGAGCATGGCATGGGGATAAGTCCCTGAATTCATCGCTAGACAGCAGGAAGAATGATCACCGATGAATAAATCACGCCCGGGGTTGCGCTCATAAACCGAAGCGCGAAACAAACTCGGCCTGCCGGAAGGCGTGGCTTTACCCGAAGCAATAAAGCGTTCTCTAAGAAGCCGGAGGCGTTCGAACAAATGGCCCAATGTTTCACGAATATGTGGATCCGATCCCAGTGCGGCTTTTTCCTCTTCCAAACGACCCCATCGCTCCAAACTTGCCAAACTGCTCATAAACAACAAGAACCAGTCTTTGTGTTCGCCGTTCTGATCAACGACCGGCTCTAGTCTCCACTCGGTTTCACCGTGCTGGACAAATTGAAACCCGCCCACGTTGAGTAACATTTGTAAACGTTTGCGCGAGTCTTTTTCAAGTGGAAAGGCGTACACACGTTCCAGATAATCATGGACAGCCGCAAGGGAGTCCGCGATACCGGAATCGGCAGAGTCTTTACCTGCTGTATAGGAAAAAGTCTCCGCCTGAAACCGATTTTCAGGTTCCCATCCCAGCCAGCGCGCGACGTTAAAGCCCCGTCGTGGAGGCGGCGTCGATAAACGCCGCAGGGATTGAATCCAGCGCACCAAAAAGCGCGGCAGATAACGCCACTGGAGCACTTTGCCCAGCCGTTCCCAAATCCAAATCGACCACGGGTTCCCCGGGCGGGACGCGCGTACAGAGTCTTGTTCTTGCGAAGGTTCTTCCTCTTTTTCCGCCCATTCTCGAATGTCCCGGTTATGCCTGGCTAAGGCACGTCCCAATGGATCAGACTGATCTTCATCTTCCAAAAAGATACGAAAGCGTCCTTCCAAAGTCGCTTTCAAAGCCTGCCGGAATAATTCCAGTTTATCCGGTTTTTGGCTGCGGATCGTATCCATGGCCGTCAGAAGCCTTGGGACCATGGCAAGGTCAAAGCGTTTTAGTGCGCCGCTTCCTTGGGATGGAAGCAGCTTGACATCCGTCATGTCAAGCTCACGCGCAAGACGCTCGAGCTGGGCCACGGCCATCCCCTCTACCAAACGCTGCGGCAGGTTGAAAAGCCCTGCGGGCGGCATGGCATTTAAATCATCCTGCGCCAAATCTTCCAAAATGCGGGCGGTTTCCTTCTCGGCCTTGGGCCAAGAAAAAGCATCCATGACCTTGAAATATTCTCCGAGTTCCGGACTGAACTTGCGCCGGCCGCGCGCAAGCGCGATGCGATCCAGAAGACTGCTTAGTGCCATGGTCATACGCGAAGACGTCAGAAAATACTTTTTAGCATCCAGGAAACGGACGATGCTTTGCCTGTTGTTTGAAACTTTAACGAGCCCCCGCAAAAAATGCAGCGACCCCGGCAGCATTGCTTCAAGCTCAAGAATGACCGCGCCGTGACTGCGCAGCGTCAGCGGCTGTGCCGGATTCTGAGCCCCTCCCCGTTCCGGCATTTGATTGATGGTGCCCAGCACCTCTTCTGTTTCACGCAAAAGATTTTCAATGGCAGCCTCGCCCAACCGTTCGATTTTCTCGCGCACCTGCGGCGGTATCAAAACCCCTAAACGGTAAAACTGGATGAACCGGCGTGATTCAGGGGTCATGAACCAATAGGCCGGCAGTGTATTCACCACAGGCGTGGGCAGCATCACAATCACCGTTTTATGATTGATCTTGGCAGTCTTTGCGCCTGATTCCAAACGATGCGCTGAGGACTCCTCGAACCCTGCGCTTGTATCAACCGCAATCACGACCGAAGGGTACGCAACCGGAATAGGTGTTTCCTCGCCTGAAGTACTGTCCCATGGTTGTCCATGCCAAAAAAGGTTGGCGATGACACTGTAATATTGCGCATCGGACAACATGGCCAAATTCTGGATCATTCCAAACGCACCGGAAGCGGGATATTGCTCTTGCGCAATCTGGTTGATTAAATCAATTGCATCAGAAAAAGCATAGGCCTTTGAAAATTTCTCAGCCGGTTTTTCATTGTAGTAATATTGGTGCGGCAAATACACGGGAAGAAAGGCGTCTCGGCGGGCCACCGATCCAAGAATAGTTTCGATCCCCTCGGGAGAAGCGTCCGGCATATCTTTTAAAATTTCAGCGGTTTTGAGGAGCGCATGCAGACTTTGCGTAATTTTTTTAGCATCTGCGTGGCGTATGGTATTGCGAACAATGGCCTTGATACTTTCATAAGAGAGACCCGCCTTTTGCAAAATTTTTAGAAGCCCATATAGAATACCGAAGACATAATGAAAACTTTGCAACCCCGCCCGGGTCTGTTTGAAAACGAGGGATGACTGCAGAAGATCCTTTACTTCTTCTAAGCGAACTTCCTTGTCTCCGGCGAGCATGTCCTGATAAGCCATAAGCCACATTTTTAATTTGCCAGCTCGAAAACGTTTGGGCGAAAACCCGCGTTCCTCGAGATATTTCTTAATCCGCTGATTACGTTTTACCGTATCCGGCACTTCCACTAAAAGCATAGGCCGCTGTCGGCTCAGTTTTTCCTCCATCTTATCGATGATACTGCCAAGGATCTGCCGCATGAACGGCTTATATCCGGAATGAATTCCCAGGCGGCGCACCAGCAGCATTCCCGCGTGCAATTCATAAATCATAAATCCAAGAATTTCATGAGTTGTACGACTTTCAACCACCATGCCGATAGTGTCACGCTGGCTCAAGCCACTCAAAAATTCTTTCTCAGACCACTTTTCCTTTTTAAATCCCGGAGACTGCTGTTCGATTGCAAGGACTTCCGGCATATCCCTTAGTATCATCCAGCGTATGGAGGTGTTTTCCATGGCCAACCGCGCGGCGGAGTCTTGGCTCAGGTAGTTGGTAATCTTTAAAA
The DNA here is from genome assembly GCA_964492015.1 of uncultured Planctomycetia bacterium. GTDB lineage: Bacteria > Omnitrophota > Gorgyraeia > 2-02-FULL-51-18 > 2-02-FULL-51-18 > CAMDWQ01. The sequence goes on from CAZBIH010000043.1 coordinate 7,643, forward strand.
CTTCGCTCAGCTTCGTCTCCATCGCGGCTAATTCTGCCTTGAGTTGTCTTTGCTCTCCTTCGCCGAACTCTCCGACGCTCAGGTAGTTGGCGTCTTTAACTTTTGGCCAGATTGTTTCAAGAAAGCTTCGGATCCAGACATTCGCTTCGCCGGCGAGCACTTGAATGTCGTCAGGATCCTGGTCGGAAGTATACAGAAGTCTGCTCGACTGAATTTCCAGCCGATGGAGACCCATTAAAGCGTCACGGAGGTTAAACTCTTCAGAGCCCGCCGTCAGCTTATCCTGCCGCTCAGGGAGCAAGCGATAGATTCGCCGTGCGATAAACTCAACGCCCTTGAGGCGCTTTGCTAATACACTGAGCGGGTATTGCCTCTTGAATCCGTTTATCTCTTCGATAGCTCTTATCAATCGTCCGTTATCGGCCATCATGAGATTCCAGATGAAAGAACCGGGATAAATACCCTTCCCTCTCAAAAATTTACCGGACTTAAAATAGACATCACGCAACTCAGTTTCCAAAAACTGGGCCCCACGGGTGGATGCAACCATTTGTCCGCCGATACTTCCGTCAGGTATTCGACGCAACGACTTGATTCTAGAGACGACCGTATCCAACCTTCTCAGGATTTCTGATTTCTTCTGGACCGGCTGGTCTTCTGCTTGGGTGAATGGGCCCGGCTCATCCTCAAGCTGCCTATTTTCCTTCAATATCTCAATAACCCGCGTGACATGTTCCTCCGCCTGACGCAGATGCTCCTCGGCATCCTCAGGCCCTATCGCTAATCGTGCGCCTTGATCATGAAGCAAAGGGGTCAAGTCTCCGCTTGGATGCACCTGAGCTAATCTCGATCCTGAGGGGGGTGCGGGCAAGCGGAGACTTGACCCCTCAGACTCTTTGAGATCTCTATAACGAACCCCAAACTTAAAAGTGGCCATCCTCGCGGCAGAATATTTCACCGGCAACGCGTAGGCTAAGGGGTCAAGTATTTTCCTGACTACATGTCCTAAATCTAACCGAGCATGTAGCCAAGAAGAGATTTGACCCCTTATTTTGTGACCCCTTATTTTGCTTATTCTTCTTATTCTTATTTGTCGGGCGAGCCGTGCGCCCGCGGACCTGTTTGCCAATTTGGCTTTTCTGAGATTGGCTTTGGTATATTTCGCCAATGCTGCCTCGTTCTGGCCGTGTTCAGCCACGATTCGCAGGCCCTCCTCGGACAAGATCATCTTTTTTAGCGGAAATGTCTGTTTTTTTCCGTCATTTGTTTCTTTTGTAACAGTTACACTGCCAGCGTCTACCCCCCAACCAGCCAACAATAATTCGCGCCTTAAATGGCCCAGCGTTGTTGAGTCAATAGACAAGTTTCTATCCGCCTCCACCGAAGTGACGGCGGGATGCAGGGGATCAGCCATGCACAGCATCAAACTCGCGATCCTTTCGGCATTGTTCATGGCATTTCTGCCATTTTCGGCCGCCGGAGTTCTCGCTTGATGCGGAATAACAACAGCGGAAACTTCATCCGGTTTTCCCAATAAAGCGGCGTTGACAGTTTCTGAAATGGTTTTCACGACGGCTTCAGGATCTCTCCAGAACACGGATCTTGTCCCATCCCCCTTTTCATCGGGCAGACTGTTTGCCCAAAAAGTGCGGATCAAAAACTCCTGTCCCTTGAGCGATACACGGACCATAAGTCTTTTGCCATCGCGCTTAAAATCCCCCATCACTCCCGTCATAAAATCAGCAGCGGCATACGAATTCCAAAATTCCGCCCAACCGGCCCCCAACGAAACGTAGATCTTACCGTCCTGCACCTTGTAGCCCAAGAAAGCTCCGTTGTCAGGAGCCGTTTCCGACACATTCACACCGACGGTATTAACTCCTACCGTTCCGTTCAAAATCAGCCATGCGGTGGATTTTCCGGAGAAAGCGTCAAAGATCTTTGCGTGCTTGGAAAGACTATCCACCACGATCCCCGCGCCCGCTCCGTAAAGATCATCGGCTGTCTTGGAACCTGTCGGAGTCGCGAAAAAAAAGGTTTTTACACCCTGACCGGATGCCTCCGCCGCAGCCTCGATATCCGCCGTACTATCCCCGCCCATCGCGACAAATTTGGGGCCTTTATCGTCCTTGGTTTCATCCAGGATCGCTTCTGATTTCTTGAAACCATCCCCCAATGCTTCCCAGGGAACTCCGATAACTTTCGTGAAGTACTTGCGAATTCCAAGTTTTTTTGTCAAAATTTCGACAAAAGACTGCGCGCCGTGGCTCAAGACAAAAATTTTGATCGGATATTTCTCCTCTTTTATTTTTTTGTCCAGTGCCTTAAGAAAATCTTCCACTCCGTCCAAAAGCTTTACGTGCGCCTCCCATTTCTTTTCCACTTGATTTTCAAAAAAAGCGATGTATTCCGCTTCCGCATGACGCGCAGTCGCCCCACCCTGAGAAAATCTTCGGAGAAACTCATGCATCTGATCCGCGGCATGCAAATGAGTGGTGCCCTCAAAAAAATCCACGCCTTCCCGGTAAGCGGGATCACCGGTATCAGGCGCCGCCGCGTCTTTGAGACCCAGGCCTTTTCTCTCCCGCCAGAATATTTCACCGTAGATGCTCCCCACCATCTCCCACGTGCCTTTATACAGAAAATTATCCGCGTCGAGAAAGATGTAATTTGTCTTCTCTCTTGACCAGACATTGGGCTCCGCGGCTAACCGCGCCGCAGAGGACGTTACGGAAGACAGCCGGGCCGCGGATCCTTTGCGTATTTCCAAACGTCTTAGTAATTTTCCCCGCACGTGGGCAGCGTGTTCCCTCACCGCCGGATTTTCATCCGTCTCGGCCAGTTTCTTTAAATAGAATCTAGAGGGGTCTCTAGAGGGGTCAAGTCTTTCCCTGACTACATGTCCTAAATCTAACCGAGCATGTAGCCAAGAAGAGTTTTGACCCCTTAACTGCTGCAAATGACGCATTCTCGAGGATGCGCTGATAAACCGGTTTCCATAGCGATCAAAACCACGAGAGTCATAACTTCCATCGTAAAGCGCTCGTATTCGGTGAAGATCCGCCAACCGCGCCGCCTGTGTTTTCAAAGACCAATCCTTTTCAAATATTGAAAAAGTCATTCGTTTGCCGGGCCATGGCTTTCCGCCATAAAGACAAACATCAAAAGCCAGCTCCGGATCCACCCATGCCTGCCCCGAAAGATCTCCGGACAGCCAGGAGGCCTCTGCGAGAGAAAACAGCATGCTTAAGCCGGAGTTGGTCTTGGTTTGGCTTATTTTCTTTAAGATCTGATAGGCTGCCGCGCGGATCAAAGGGTCTTCATGGGTCATGTATCGGGATATAAGGATCCGCACGAAACCCAGCGCCGTCTTGAGTTTTTTGGGCGCCGCGTTGGAGCCCAGGGAACTTTCAATCTGGTTTAGATAGGCGGCGTTCACATACATATTCGATCTTTTATACTCATATAATGAACTGATCAAAAACCCGAAAACAGCGATGGCAGGCTCTACCATTTTTGCGACGACGAGCGCCGCATCAAAAGAATGGGTCAAATATAAAATTCGCGAAAACCACCGGCTTTTAGAGCTCGGCTGATAGAGTTTTACCGCTTCTTTCAAGGGGCTGATCGCCAAATAAAGATTGGATAGATCTAAATTCTCCAGGTCTTCCGCCCGGATCATGAAATTTTCAGAGTTATCTAAACCTTGTACCGAACCGGCCAACCGCGCTGCAACTCCTAAGTTCAAAGGTGAATGTTGAGAGTTGAAAGGAGGACCTATTGAAAAGAATGGGTCAGATTCATTTACTTTCAACTTTGATCCTTCATCTTCCAACTTAGAAAACGCCAACCGC
>CAZBIH010000044.1:0-4133 GCA_964492015.1 uncultured Planctomycetia bacterium
AAAGTGCTGGCAGATCTTTTCGAGGAAGCTTTGACGTTCATCACCGCGCACGAGGCTCCCATGAGCCTGACACAGTTCGAGGAGGCCGTACGGACTCTAGGCAAGATCAAAGAGCAGGAAGCCGCTCTGAAAGTACTCGAAGAAACATTAAAAACGGAGCTAGCCTCACAGGGCAGCGGCCCAAGCGTCGTGAGTGAAGATGCAGACGCTTTAAAGAATTCGCCCTTGGATAATCTTCGGCAGGAGATCACGAAGATCGAAGAAGAGAGAACAGCCGGCAACCGAAAACAAGAATTGGAGCTGAAAGAATTAAAGTCTCAGCTTGACGTGCTGGAAAAACGGAGGGCCGAACCGCTTGCGGAGGAAACGATCAAGCTTATCAAGGAGATCATGGACCTCAGAAAAGAGGGGTCCCGCAGAGGCAAGGAGCAGGAAGCCCGCTTGCGGGAACTGATGAAAAAATTGAAGCCTCAACTGCTCGCGCAGGAAAAAAGTAGGGTTGCGAAGGAAAAAAGCAGGCTCGAACAAGCGATCAAGGATTTTGAAAAAGATCTTGAAAGATGGGATAAGGAGGACAGGCCGAAGGAACAAGCTGAATTAAAAAAATTAAAAGCCCAATTACTGAGGAGCCAGTCTGGCCTGGAGCTTCCGAGCGCCCTGGTGGACCCTCTGAATGGTTCGGCGCGTAGAAACCTCGAACAGAGGATCAAGGGTCTTGAGAGAACGAGGGCGGATAAAGAAGCCCAGCTATTAAACTTAAAAGGCCAACTGCGTGCTCTGGGAATAGAATCCTGGACGGCCGAGGCCCTTGAAAAATCAGAACAGGAGATCATGGATGCTGAAATAAAGAAGGCGGATCTTGAAAGGGAGGGCGCCGAGAGGAGCGGGAAGCAGGAAGCGCAGCTGCAAAAACTAAGAGCTCAGATGGCTTTGGAGAATCAGGACGTGAGCATCGCCGGCATGGCGGAGGAAGATCTTTCGGGCAGTGTGGTATCCAGAAGGCTTCAACGGGAGATAGAAGACCTTAAAAAAGAGATCGCGCAAAACAAGCGGAAGAATGAAGACCTTCAAAGAGCCCGCGCGAAAGTCGACAAGATCAGTGCGCGTTATCCCTCTTTATTGCCCGGGTCTCTTTTTGAGATGGTCTCCCGGCGTGTGGAACTTGCCAACCTTCGGTCCGAAAAGTCAGCTCTTAAAAAAGAGCTCCAAGAAGCGGAAAAGAACGCCAAGGAGGCCGAAAAATATAACAAGGGATCGGCGGACCAATTGCGGACGCAGATCAATGATCTTAAGAACAAGATCACCGCGATCAATGCCGGCCTCGAAGACAACACCGCCAGAATTGAGGCCGAGGCCTCCCTTTTAAATCATCAAAACAATATCATGGCTACTTACGCGCGCATTATAAGCGAAGATCTCGCGAGGCCCGGTCAGCCTCTTGTGGAATTTGGGGATTTGAAAAAAACCCGTGAACGTATTCAAGAGAGGTTCCGGCTTGCCGTAAAATATGTCAAAGAGAGGCACCCGGAAGACGCTCTTGTGATCCAAGAGCTTGCCCAGGAGGCAGAAAAACTCTTCAATGCGCTGGACCGCTCCGCGACAGCCCTTGCGGAAAGGATTACCGCACGGACTGCTTGGTGGGCTCGTGCTCCTATATCCGGCGAAACAGCCGAAAGCCATCAGCAAATGATCGCCGGTTACTATGCCGGTAAATTAACCGAAGCGCTTGATCGGGCAGTTCAGGATCCGGCAATTCAGGCCAAGGCGCGCAGCGAGGCCTCCGCGAAACAGCGCCAAAAAGCCGAAGCAGGTCTCAAGGAAGCCGAAAAAAGAAACAAGGAATTGGCGAATCAATCCCAAGCACAGATTAATGATCTTAAGAACAAGAGCGCTGCGATCGATTCTAAGATGAAGGACAAGACCGCCGCGAGAGTTCAGGCTGAGGCCTCCCCCTTGAACGATCAGAGTAGGATCCTGGCGATCTACGCCCGTATCGTGCGCGAGGATCTCGCGAGGCCCGGTCAGCCTTTTGTGGATTTTAATAATGTCCAAGCGACACGGGAGCGTTTTGCCGTGAGGTTTCAGCTGGCTGTCAAAGAGTACACGCAAAATTTGACGCGGGAAGAAGCCGCCCCCATCCTGACTCTGGCGGAGGAAGCGGCAAAACTCCTGGAGCCGTTGGATCTGGCCGAAAGGACCGCTGAGGAGGCCAGAACGGGCCGTACAGCTTGGTGGGTACGCGGTCCGGTGGGTGATGAAACCGTCAAGGATCATCAGCAATCGGTCGCGAAATATTACACGCGTCTATTATCGGAGGTGTTCGATCAAGCGGCTCGGGACAGAGCCAAACAGATTCAACGTGACAAGAATTCCGCAGAGGCTCAAAAACTTTTTAATGAAAAAGCCAGTGAAGCGGTAGGCGGTGGCCTGCTGTCAGACGTGGAAAGAAATGAATTCACATCACTTCTAAAAGAGAGCGGCACCGATGAGATCTACAGGAATATTGGCAAGCTGAAACGTGACACCATCGTTGCCTTGATACATACAGTGACTTCCTTTGCCGCAATATCTAAGGACGAGCTTTTGGAAGTGGTACAGCAATATGAGCTTATAGACCGCTTGCTTCCTAGCGCGCTTTTAAGACAGCAGGCAGCGGACAAGATCTCAAATATCACCAAGTTGGCTCAAGGCCGAAAACTGACTACGACCTTGGTTTTGTGGGGCCAGGCGCTGGAAGCGCTTGGGGATAGATCCCTATTGAATAAATTCCGCGACGACTACTGGAGCAGTGTTCCCGCTGACATGGAGGAAGCCGCCAATGTTCTCATCGGTCATTTCATGGAATCATCCGCACAAAACCAACAGCCATTGACAGAGGCATCGGTCAAGCAGTTCTTCGGTCTTTTTTCTCATTTTATAAAATTTGCCTTAGCGGCCAAAGGGATCAGCCGGGAACAGGCCGCTGATTTCATGAAGGCTTTGAGGGACCTTGGGAGGATCGGGGAAGCGGCCCTGTATGAGAAATTAGCCGCGATGGATACAGCCGTCTTAAAAAGGACCCTCACGGCTTCGGTAGGCAGGGGGATATCAAAGATCACCCCGGATGAGTTCAATCTCCTGCTCGAAAACGTAGACAATGACATCCTCATTTCCAAGATCAGAAACATGAGAACTCAAAAGTCCGCGTTATCGGACTTCTTGAGCGGGCTTGTCAGGGAAGGGGATCTGGAATGGATGCAAGCCGTGGTGAAATTATGGGAACAGCTGAAAGATGAGGGCCAGCGTGAGCGGTTTGTTTCGGCCGCCAATGAATTTTATAACAAGAACAGGGAGTCGTCCGCCTGGCTGAATCTCGAAGAGGATCTTTTGGATCCGCTCTCGAAGGAATTCGACGATCAGCGGAAAGAGCAGGAAGATTTCGCCCGTGTATTCCAGCGCTTAGATCTTATCGGGGAGCTCGATCCGTCGATGCGGGCAGTGATTGAAGTGGTCCAAGCGCAGTTTAAAAAGCTGGTCCAAGACGGCAAGGCCACACCCCAACAGATCATTGCCGCGGACTCCAAGGCGAGAATATTGCCGGGCTCGAAGCTTTTTCAACTCTTGTCCCAGATCGGCGCGGTGGATGAGATCAGCCTGGATGAGCTCAATGAACTCATCCGGCTGAACTCCGCAACCGGAAGGCCAAATCAGGCCAGGATCAACAGGATGCAATCGGCCCGCCGTACGCGTTTACAGGACAAGACTCAAACCGATCGTTTGAAAGACAACGTCAGACAGATCGATCAGAAAATATGGACCTCACGTTTCTCGCAGAAAATGCTTGCGCGTCTAAAGAAAACAAAAAGCCTGACAGCCGCTCAACAGGAGGAATTGGAGCAGATCGCGAGAAACGCGGCGCGGAACTTGGGGCTCAGCCTGGAAGAGTCTCTTAGAGTCCATAGTTTGGTGGGCATGGCGGCTTTTCCGCTGGCGCTGGTCTCCCTGGGCAAAGAAAGCAACTTTTTTAACGACAGCGACACCCGCGGGGATGATTTGGTGCGTCTTGAAAAGGGTGTTCTGATCGTCCAACTGGATACGATCCGCTCTTTAACCGGCGTCCGGGACCGCCTGGGCCGGACATTGAGGAGCATGGA
>CAZBIH010000044.1:4233-5940 GCA_964492015.1 uncultured Planctomycetia bacterium
CGCTTTTGTCGAAAGATCCCAGGCCGTCCGTGAAAGTATTCTGGGAGCCTTCAAAGTACTCGGCGCGGCCTCGACTCCGCAATACAGCGTGTTGACTCAAGCGAACCGGAGCCAGAATACTATCGAGAGACTGTCGGAAACCGATGAGATGGCCAGCGGCCAGAGCGCTCAAGGCCCGCCGGCGTTGAGGCGCGAAGGGTCTTCCGCGGAGGCTCAGGCGGTACAGGAATTCACGCTTTGGGTCGACAGTTTGGATTTGAATTCGAAGGATTTTGACGGCGTATTTTCTCAAGAGAATCTTAAAAGACTGGGCAATTGGCAAAGTCAGAACGCGCTAAAAAAATTGGTTGTTTTTAAAGAACTCATCGAGATCCTGCAAGACCTCCTGATCGATCTGAACAATTCCGGCAAATTAAAATCCTCTACCGTTGTTTCAAAATTCATCTTCTCGCTTTCCAGGGCCTCCGCAGACCTGGTTTTCAAAACTTTGGAAGAAAGCGTGCCCGGTATTTTTTCCGTCAGCGAAGCCATGGAAGATAAATGGAAGGATCTGATCAAGGATTTGAAGGGAGATGTCCGCCTCCAGGCCAATCTCGCGTCTGACGCATGGAAAGGGAGGGTTACGGAAAAAGTGACTGCCAATCCCGAAGACATAAAACTCAAAGGCCTTCTCGAGGATATCCAGGCAAGCCGCGATTCTGTGACGGAAGCGCGATCGACCGAAGAGCGGTTTAAAGAATTGATCAATTTTATCGGCAAGTACGGCCTTAAGCATCGCGACAACCCGGATTTTGCCGATCTCTTCAACGGGATAGACGACCTGAGAGTGTCAAGAGCGATCGTCACCGCGCTTGAGCAGAATGCCTCCTATAAGGATACGGCGAAGCCGCTCGAGGATGTCATCATGCGCCGGGCCTTTACGATGAATATCAAGTCCATCATCGACGCGCATGACGCGCTGAAAAAGAAGAGCGAAGATGCTTCGCAGGTAATGACAGAGGACGATAAAAAACAGTTGGAATTTCTGGGCCGTCTGATACTGCCTTTCGGGCTCGGGCAGTGGATAGGCACGGCTTCGATGCGGGAACTGGTCTCTTTGATCGAGGAGTACAAGAAACTTGAAGTATCGCTTCTTTATCTTAAATTTGGCGATCCCTCGGTTAAAAATGTATCCCGAACCCCCCAAGACACAGAAGGGCTTGTGAGGATACAGGAACAGGCATTGAGCGATCTTGGCAGGAAGCTTGAATATAAGCTCATGAATTTAAGGGACGCGGATACTGCCGATGCCGCGAGTCAGAGTTTTTACAGCTTCGCGGGGGTTGCCCGGCGTATCGGCTTGATGGACGCGGGCCTTGTGAAAGATTCAAACGGCGTCGAGGACTTACTGGATAAGGTAGGGGCAGACAAGGCAAATCTCCAGCTTGACGCGCAGTCTCCTGATCAAATCTTGGAGGTCTTGGCGAAGAAAGGATTTTTGAATAAGAGCGCAGACGCGACACGCCAGGCTCTTAAAACGTTTTTTGAAAAAGACCCTCTGGCATTCCTGGATTCTTTGTCAGAGGAAGGGTTTGCCCGGCTTGCCGCCAAGACGGGTATTTTAAAGGACGCGTGGACAGGCAAAGCCGAAAAGGGGCCGAGATATGAAATGCGCTCCGCCAAAGAGGTTCTCGAGGAATGGGTCCATGAGAGGCTCACCCAGAAAGA
>CAZBIH010000044.1:6040-11380 GCA_964492015.1 uncultured Planctomycetia bacterium
AGCGTATCCCTGGGAACCGCGGGAGGTAAAACGTTCGCCTTCGTCGCCTATCACATCGCGCGGCGCTTCACCGTGGGAAAAACCTACCGCGGTAAGCACGTGGTGGAAAGCGACCGCGCCGTTGATCAGATCCACCTGCCTGATAAAAAACTTTATCCTGAAAAAAAAGACACCAAGTCTCCGCTGGTCGTCAAGAAGATGCTCGATGCCGCCGGCATGAGGATCTATAACGTCACCAATGAAATGCATGAAACAGTAAAAAGCAAAGATCAGAACGGCCGCAAAACAAGACTCGCCAACAATGATTTCAGGGAAGGCACAGATTTCATCGAGGCGGATACGCTGGTCGTCGTGGATAGCATCAACAACGTCCACTTGCTCAATGAAGCCAAATCCGAGAATCTTAAAGGCCATGGGCACATGCTCGCGGCTTTTAATCAGAGCACGCATATCACGCATGACGAGCTTCACGAATTCCTGGGAAGCACCCAGAGCGGCATCATCGCCGAGGACAACAAGCCCGCGACGGAGAAAGACGCCCATGAGGTCCGCACGATTTACATCCCTCTTGTTGCCAATTCTGATCCTGTCGAAGGGTTCAAGCTTAGAGGCGAGCCGGTTCTTGTCAAAAATGAACAGGAATATAAACAGATCCTCGAGGATTTCATCAATGGCAAACGAAAAAACGAGCCGGCCATTATTATCGACGAGGAATTGGGCCGTGTCTGGCTGAGCAAAAAATATCTTGAAGATATTCAACAGAACCACGGCAACATCGATCAGGGCAAACTGCAATCGGTGATCTCAGCGCTTCACGCCAAAGAAAATGACCGGTGGATGGTGTATGACGACAAAAAGGAAAAAAAGACGCGCATCGTGCCGACTGACGGAAAGGGCGGCCCCAGCTCCAATTCCAATTTTCAAGATACAACGTATGCTTTGACACTTGCTCTCAAGGTAACCAAGGGCGACGACGCCAAGGCGGCCAAAATGGTTTCCACAAGCCGCACCTCCATGTCGACTGCCGTCGCGGCGAGTCTTCGTGTTCCGGGTGCTGTGGTGACGGGCGCTTCCGGTACCTTGCAGGGGACCGAGGGCCTCCAGATGTACAAGATCGGCCGGCGCATCGTGAACATCACAGGGTCCTCCCTGGACCGCGCGCGCGTGGGAGACGTGGCGGGCAAGAGCGATCATGTTCACGACAAGGACGCGTTTAACGATGGTATTACGGCCATGCTGAATCGAAGGATGAGTGTGCTTCTTTATGTGTCCGCCAAGGACGCGAAAGATCTCAAGAGGTTTAAAGAAGTAGAGGAATACACCGATATAAACGGTCAAAAATATGACAAGGTGTTTATCGACGCGACTACAAGCATCGACGCGATCAACGATATCGTCGCCAATCCATGGGACGCCAATGGTAGAGCCCGGGTGATCGTCATTACGGACCGCGGCGGCGTGGGCCTCGACTATGTGCAACATCCCACCGAAAAGCATTCCATCGGAGAGGCTGTCTGGAACATGCACAATTTACCGACATCCTTTGCCACACAGCTTGTCGGCCGCGCCGGCCGCAACAACAGCGAAGACAGTGCCCGACGTATTTTTTACACCGATGAAGCCGAGATGGCGACCCGGTTGAAGATCCTGGAAAGCCCCCGGCATTTGGCGGATTTTAAGCAAAAAATGGCCCAGCGCTACGGCGAGAACCCAGAAGAGGTGGGACAGGTGCTCGCGGTGCTTCAAAAATTTGTTGCTGCCAAATACGATCTGAGCAAGTTGGACAATTTTGAAAAATTGATCCTGAATGCCCAGCTCATCGAGCTTTCTTCCACGATCTCTTCCGGAGCGCGGCACACCATCTGGGAAAATATGTACAATTCCGTTGTGATCGATCTGATCGAGGCCCAGATGCGTAACCCAGACAACAAAGGCATACTGCCCGTTCTCCAGACAGCGTTGGACCACGCGCTGGAAAACCGCCAGACAGGCGCGGATCTTGAACTGAAAAACAAAGAGTTTGGCGAAGGGACTGAGTACGCTCTTGGTACGATGCGTCAGGTTTTGAAGCAGGCCCGGGAAGCTTGGCAGGGAATTGTCGCTGAACCGGGTGGACAACGCTTTAATGACAATATCTTGAAGCCACTTGAAGTCCTTGAAAAACAGCTTCGGGGTGGGCGCGGCCAAGCGCGAGTTTTGCAGGTGCAAGCCAAAACAATTTCCGGAGAGACGTTAAGTATTTTTAACATCCGCCCAGCCACACAAACCGTGGACGCAATGGTGAATGAACTTCTCGACGCCTCTATCCTCCTGGCCGAGCGTGATATTTTCATCTCCCGCGAGAATGCGGGGGGCTTAAAAGGCGAGATCGGCGAGGAAGGCAAGATCGTGGCGATCCTCAACGTCCCCGAAAAAGCCACAGACCCGGCGGAAGCGGCACGCACCACGGAGGTAGGCACAAAGTTGGAAGTACTTAAAGTCAGTGTCAGTGGCGGCGGGATCTTCATTGAATTTAAAGGCAAAGATTCACGCTTGCCACAAGGTAAGTTTGAAGCCACGCCTATCAATGGTCGCATCCAGATCAGCGTTAAAAACATCGGAGACAACGAAAACAAAGCCAGCATGGTAATCGATGATCCGGAGGTGGCGGCGCTCATATCAGGAATGTCGGGCATCTTCTCTGGCGAAACGCAATATCAAGATCCGGATAAGGGAGATAAAACAGTTTTAAGCCTCACCCCCGCCCGCTGGAAAATGACAGGGATCATGACGGTGCAAGGTCTCGGCAAGGAGTTTAGTTCGGAGAACGAAAAACTTGTCGCCCAGATCATTCAAAACATCGGCGGCGGAGCGGCACCTCCCGCGCCGGATGATAATTTGAATCAAATCGCTGCGTCTTTCACCGCCGCGGGTATTCCCTGGACTGCGGATGACCTTTTGGACCGAGTGATCGAAGACATTAGTTTTATCCATACGATCCAGCGCAAAGGTGCTTTCGATTTGGAATACATCGAAGGCGCCGAAGGAAAATGGGGGCTTTTGAAGCTCATAGCTCCCGAATTGGCTAGCCGCATGGAAGGCGCATTCTCATCAGATGGTGCCTTTAATTTAAGCCAGGTCGCGCTGGCGCTGAGCTTTCTTTCTCCCCGTCTGGACGGGAATCAAATAAAAGCCCGCGTCCGCGAAATGGCGGACACCGACATGATCAAGCCCACGACGGCGGAGTTTTTAACCTTGCTTCAAGACAACGGTGTGGACCGCCAAAAATTGCAGGCCACCGTCCGTGATCTCATGGCCGAAACAGCCGCTCTCCAGAAAAATGGAAAGAAGTCCGAGGAAGATGAGAAGGCGAAGGCCATGGCCACGAAGGATGTGACCAAAATAAACGAAGCCGGAGAAACTGCTGGCCGCAAGCTGAGTCATAACCAGACACTCGCTGTCATGGCAAGATTCCAGGCGCTTGTCGGGGAAGAAGAGGGAGAAAAAGTTATTGATCTCATGGTAAAGGCGCACATTGTAGCTCCGATCAAGGGAGAACGTGAGGCCGCGAAGTCACTTGCCAAGCATTTTCAGGAGATCGCTCCCGCAGCAGAGCCGGCCGTTGTGGCGAAAACATCTTTCTTGCGTAAGGTCGCGCAGTTGTTTACCAAGCGCCGTCAGGTCGCGGCGCCGCTCAAGAATTTTTGGTCCGGATTCCGAGAAACTTTTACGGGCGCCAAAAAAATATTCAAATCTACCACAAATCTATTTGCGCCGGCGGTGATTGCTGGGCCTCTCGTTTATTTGGGATGGTTCACACCTGTCACCGCTGCCCTATCGCTCGTCCCTCTGGCGGTTGTTACAACCGCCGCGGTTGCTCGAGGTGTGTGGAGAGCCTCGTCATTCCGTTTTAATTCAGCCGCTTGGGATGATTCAGCGCAAGCCAAAAAAGGAGCGACTAAATATCAGAATAATAAAAACAAAGGCCGCTGGACCCATGTAAAAAAAATGCTCTATGACAGATATTCTCCCACCAGTAAATTGGCCCGCAGATTTTGGAAAAGATTTTGGTTTGAAAGGACCTTGAGTATTGGAATTTTCGGAGGCCTCAGCCTTGTCGCGGGTTTTGCGCTTACACCCATTCTTCCCGCGGCTATCTTGGGTGTTCCTGTGACGGTTAAAATCGTTTCTCTCGCGGCGGCGATCTTTGGAGCAATTGTTTTCACTGCTGAGCGGCTTTGGGGTTTTAAAATACCCTGGTCTTTCGCGGCGAGCCCCGTGCAGTTGACGATAAAATCCATTACTCGTGTTCTGTCTTATTGGCTGCATATGGATCCCAAAATACGAGCCGAAAAAGAAGCCCAAGAGAAAAAAGAGGGCCCTCTCGATCGGGACAGCTACTTAAGGACTCGGGAAGAAAACAGCATCGTCCAGTATCAGAAAATGACCCCCGAAAAAAAAGCTGAAGCCGATGCAGCCAATGAATCCAAGGAAGGGCAAAAAGCTCCCGGAGCTTTTGAGATGGCGCGCCGCAAGTTCTGGAACTCTCTTGGAAATGCCCTTATCCACGGACGAGAAACGGTCCGCTCCTGGATCGCGAATCCGAAAACAACGATCGGTTCCGTGGTTGTTGTTAGCGCTGCGGCCGGAGCTGCTCTATTTTTGGGCGCACCGCTTGCAGCTGTCGGAATTGTCGTCGATATCGTGGCCGTTTCCTACGGCCTGATCCAACTGGCAGGATATCCCCGCAATTTTGTTTCACGTTTTGTACAAGTTTGGAATTGGCCTGTTTTTCCCAAACATTCCATCCTCAAGCTTAACGCTTTCCAACTCGCTCAGGAAGCCGCGGACCGTGAAAGGGAGAAAGTATGGGAAGCTTCCGAAGGCAAAAAACTTCTAGAGCGCGCAAAGGAGCTGGCCGACTACGGCGAAAATGGAAAAGTGAACACAATTAAACAGGTTGAGCAGGCTGTGGATAAATTTAAAGGAAAAGTAGACCCCGCCACCGGAAAAACTCCCACAGACGCGGAAGTTCAGGCTTTTGAGACTGAGATCTCGGGTGTGACGTCAACAGAGATGGGAAATACGGAGGCGCTCACTCTCGCGCGTGAAACCGGCAAAAAATTGATCGAAGCCGCCCAAGGCGACAAAGGCCTCGGTTATGATCCCGAGAAAGCCAAAAAATGGGCGAAAGAACAACTCACCCTGCCGGAGTTGCGGCGCCTGGGACTTGTTTTGAACAGATTCTCCGGCAGAGAGCCCAAGGACATTGGTTTGGATGAGGTCGAACGCTTCTTAAGGATGTACGGCCTGGACTGGGACAAGCACGCGACGGCGCTCTTGTTGCTTTTGGGACAGATC
>CAZBIH010000045.1:0-6735 GCA_964492015.1 uncultured Planctomycetia bacterium
AGACCATCTCGCTTAAGAAAAAAGTCGTCTCGGCGGTGATGTATCCGGCGGTTTTAATCGTGATGACGATAGGCGCGATCAGTATTTTTTTACTTTTTGTTATCCCCTCATTCGCGAAAGTCTTCGCTTCCATGAACGCCAAGCTTCCCCCGATCACCATGGCCATTTTCGCGCTCAGTAAAGGCGCCAAGACCTATTTTATCCCCTTCGTCGCTGCCGTGTGGCTGGGCGTCTATCTGTTTAAAAAAAGCGTGCAAACGCCCCTCGGCCGCCGCGCGCTGGACCTTTGGCTTTTAAATCTTCCCATCTTTGGCGGCTTGGTGCGGGACATTGTGATCGCACGTATCGCGATCAATCTCTCCGCGGTGCTGGACAGCGGTGTGGGGATGATCTACGGGTTGGATATTGTTTCCCGCGCTTGCGGAAACAAGATCTATGAAGAGGCTCTGGAGAGAGTGATGGAAGATGTGCGTGATGGCGCTTCGTTTTCCGTGGCACTGGGTAAACGGTCGGTCTTCACGCCGCTCATGCTTCAGATGGTGACGGTTGGAGAAGAGAGCGGAAAATTGCCTGAGATGATCCAGAAGGTAGCCATTTACTATGAGGCCCGGGTGGATACCGTCGTGTCGCGTGTTGGCACGCTGATCGAGCCTATTATCTTGGTCGTTCTCGGGCTTGTGATCGGGGTCATTGTCATCGCTCTCATGTACCCGATCGTGACGATCTCTTCATCGCTCCACTAATATTTTTGAAATGAATAGATCGCCTGCCGTGACAACAAAATATTTAAGTAAAGATCAGTATCCGTTTTGGCTTTTGGCCTGCGCTCTAGCGGCTATTATTTTCACGCTCTACAGCGTGTCCTTAGGTCATGGTTTTTATTTTGACGAACAAGGCATTATCCTGAACAACCCCTATATCCGTAGCCTAAGCCAGATCCCCCAGATATTCAAATACGGCTATTTTTTTAATTCCAGTATATTAGGCACACAATGGAATGAGTATTACCGCCCGGTAACAATGCTTACTTTCGCGCTGGACCATTTTTTCTGGAAGTTTAATCCGCTGGGATATAACCTTACCAATCTAGGACTTCATCTGACGCTCAGTATTTTGTACTTCAAGTTTTTGTCCAAGCTTCTCAGCCATCGCCTGGCTGCTTTTTTCGCCGCCTTGCTTTACGGCGCACACACTATTCACACGGAGGCCGTTACCTATATCGCGAGCCGCGGCGACGTCTTGGGCATCGTGCTGATGCTGGCGGCAATGCTGTATTATTTGCGCGGAAAGACGTTCATCGCCGCCGGCTGTTATTTTCTCGCTTTGTTCTCCAAAGAATCCATGATTTTGCTTCCTTTTTATATTCTGGTGATCGATCTGGGTTTTGTCAAAAGCAGCCCCAAAGAGCTTATAAAAAAAATAGCCCCCTTTTTCGCGGTCATGATCTTTTTTTGGCTCTTCCGCAGATTTTTGTGCCCGATCCCGTTCGTCCCTTCAGATCCTGATCTGCGCTCTACGGTCCTGCGGGTCCTTGGGATGGGGGACGGCATTCTTCGGTATCTGGGCGCTCTGGCGGCTCCGGAGTATTTTCGGATGTTCGCCGATGTCCCCAAATTGTATGGTTTTAGTGACCCGCTTCTATGGACGACGGTTACAGTTGGGGCACTGTTATTAGCCGCGTGGATTTTAACTTTACGCTACAGAGGCCTCGCCTTTATTGGGATGAGCGTATTTTTAATAGGGCTTGTTCCACACCTGCAGTTGGTACGGGTAAATCCTGAATGGGCCGAGCACTATATTTGCGTTTCATCGCTGGGACTTTTTTTACTTTTAGGAATGGTCTTTCGCGCCGTATTAAACGCGCAAAGAAAAATAGCAGCCCTCTTTTTTTTGGGCCTATACCTGCCTTTTTTGGTGTTCGTTTCAGTCCGGACCTGGCAGAGAAATGAAATTTATAACGACCCAGAAAAACTTTACACACTGCTCTCCCAATCCGACTCATTTTATTGCACGTTCGGGCTCAATAGCATCGCGCAAAAAGCGCTGAACCAGCACGATCCGGATCTTGCGATGGTTTATCTGAGGGCATCCCTGCAGAGTCAGTTCAACTCCGAGGCAGCCCACTATTTGATGGGGTGGTGCTATAGAAAAAAAAACAATCGAGAGGATTCGGCGAGAGAATTCCGGCTTGCTTACTTTTATAGCACCACAAGCCCTAAGGAATTGCAGGCAGTGGGAAATAAATTGATGGAAGCGGGGCGCTATGAAGACGCGACCTATGTCTACTGGCAGCTTCATGTAAGGTGTCACGGTTCGGAGGCGCCGTATGCTCAGATGATGGCGCTCTATGAAGTTATGAAAAAGGACGCGAAGGTGCGCGAATGGGCCGCTGCCGGGTTAAAAGACCTTGCCGCTAATCAGGACGCGGCTGCCTATGTAAAAATGGCATTGGCCAAGTATGAATATCGGCGGGGGCGAACGGATCTGGCCCGAAAAATCATGGAGGATGTTCAGGAAAAATATCCGGTCTCTAGGGACGCGGAGCTGGCGCGGCTCTGCTTGGGCAAGACAACGCCCCAGAAATTCTCCAAGATCTTAAGCGGTAAAAAATTCAAGTATCTGAAAGAAATTGAGCCCCGGCTTTTGCTTATGTCTTATGTGATGCAGGGCCAAAGAGAGCAAGTTTTAATTCAACTAAAAAAAGAAAGGGAGTTTTTTCGCAAGCAAGCGAAAAAAAATGTGCTGACGCAAATTGAACTTAGGAGGGTATATAGATTTTTAGATTATTAACATAAATGGGAAGCGGTCACTTAACCATAAGCATATTTTTTTAATATTTTGCATTGATTTTTAAGTTATTTTATGTATACTTACTTTAGATCGTCGATGAATCGGGGCTGTTTAAATTTTTATCAATAAAATACTAAGGAGGGTGCAAAGTGAAGATAAATAGAGGCTCAAGAGGTTTTACGTTGCTCGAACTTTTGATCGTGCTTACGATCATCGGTGTTTTGGCGGGGCTTATGTTTCCTGTGATGGCACAACAGGTGGAAAAATCGCGTGCTCAAGAAGCTGTGACAGCCTTGGGAACGGTCAAAGAAGCGCTAGTCAAATGGAATCAGATATCAGGGAATGGAGTCTATACGGGTGCGTCACTGGCATCAAGCGATGGCTCAAGTTGGATCGGGTATGATCCGAATGCTACGGCCGGAGGGCAGGTGCCTCTCTTTACTTATTTATCAACAATCTCGCCTTCCGCTTTTACGATGCGCGCTTTACCCTCGGGCTCGTCCACCAATACAAGCAACCGTATCGATTTGACGCATAACGGCGCGGCTCAAAGGGTTGGCGTCTATCAATAGATAGGGCATGAGTGATTCCGCCGCGGCAAGTCTGCGCGGCAATTTTTTTCGTTTTGAGAAGTCGCAGAATCAAAGGTGGAAATTAAGAAGTGAAAACTACAACCGCAAGATTAGCTTTTAAAGGATTCACACTTCTTGAGGTCGTGATTGTTTTGGTAGTTTTGGGTGTGATTGCGGGTCTGTCGCTTCCGGTCGTGACTGGTCAAGTCGAAAGATCCCGTGCGCAAGAGGCTGTCCAGCATCTGGACGCGGTAGGCGACCATATGAAGGCGCACCGCGGATTCAATGGAAGTTATACGGGCGCTACATTTGTGAACATCCGTTTTAATCCTAACACGGTCGCTGCGGGTCAAGGACAGCTCTTTAGTTATGTTTTAAATAATGTAACCGCTACCACGTACACGTGTACGGCCCAAAGGGAGCCTGCGGGTAACAACGCAGGTAATACCGTGGTTCTTAATCAGGTGGGCGACGTAACGACCGTGACCCGAAATGGAGCTTATCAATGAAGAGAATAAAAAACCGGCGCGGTTTTACGCTCATCGAGATCGTTGTTGTGCTTGTCATCTTGGGGGTCATGGCGGGGTTGGCAACGCCTGTTTACAACGCCAGTGTTGAGCAAAGCCGTGTCAATGAAGCCAGGGTGAATTTGGCCGCGATCCACATGGGGCAGAGGATATTTGCGTTGAATAATGGGGGTGTCTTTTGGGATCCCCCTGGTACCGGGGACCCAGGAGTTGCTCTGATCAACACAACGCTGAATCTGGACCTTACCGCACCGGTGTTTTATCCCATTACTTCATTTACTAACCCTACACCCACAACATTTACTGTGACGGTAACTCGTGCGGGTGGGGCAGAAACCCACAATATCACTGAGGCTGGAGTGTTTACTTAAAGTTGTGGGAGTTGTTCAATGATTAAATTTCATTTCAATCAGCGTGGTTTTAGCTTGGCAGAAGTTGTCATTGCGGCGACGATCTTGACCGCGGTTGGGGTCACGGTGCTTCGTGTAGGCATATCCGCCCGGGCGTCCTCTCCTCTTCAAATGAATCGCTCGGGGGCTCAGAATGTCGCTCGCATTCAAATGGAAAACCTTTACGAATCTGTCCGCCAGGATCAGTGGGGAGCGGGCGGACAGCCTCTTACTGTTGGCGAAAGAGTAATTCCAGATGCCATTGTCAATGGCACAACTTATATCTATCGTGGAATTAGCGCGGCGGCTACTGCCGGTGTTTATACGGTCGCAAACGTTGCTCTGGATAATGGCAACGTCCCGGATTATAGGAGAGTGGATGTACGGGTGAATTGTGCGAATTGCGGCTAATTCGGGACACACACTTGCCGAGATCCTTGCGGCAACCGTCGTGGTTGGAATGATCTTTGTGATCGTCGGCACTCTCTATGCCACGTCCCTAAGGCTTTTGAACTCTGAAGTCGCTTCCCGTGACGTGGATTCACTTCTGGCGCTGGAGACGATGTCGCGCAACATCAATCTTGCGGAAGAGGCCATTGTGAATGGCGGCGGGTTCCAGCTCCAACTTCGCAATGATCCTGCCGTGGATCCGAATCCGGCTACGGCAGGTGCCGCCGATGACCGGTGGGTCACTTACCGATTCATCAATGGACGCCTGCGCACTCGAGCTGTGAATCCGCCCGGTGCTGTGCCCGCCAATGTGGTCGATGCTGATCCTGAAGTCGTCGGGAACGTGCTGAATGCATTGGTGATCGATTCGACTGCAGGACAGTCAGGATTCGCTCTTGTCAATCCCACAGCACAGAATACCGCGACGGTGGTTGGTATCCGTCTAGTTGTCGTCGGTAATCCTGGTGAGCAAAATAGGACTCTGACGACGCGTGTGGCTTTAAGGAGATCCAAATAGTGATGAAAAAACAGCGAACCCTCTCAAACGAGCGGGGAGCCATTCTTTTTATCGCCATTATATTTTCTCTTGTAGTAACTTCCGTGATGGTTTTTACGATGAACATGGCTTATCAGCGGACTCGCCTGGTGAACACGGTAGGAATTGAGCGTACAGAGTTTTATTACCACGCGCAGGCGGGACTCGTCGATGCTTTTTGGCGTTTAAGGACCAGCACACTCCCTCCGGGGGCCCCCGCAGATCTTTTTGCAAATCCTGCCAGAAGCGCCACTTATTTTATGGACATTGACGGCAACGGCATTAGCGCGGCCGTGGTGGCGGGTGTCTCCGACATCCGCGTCGATATCAGCGCGGTCGGCGCTGCCGCTGTCCCGCCCGCTCCCGCGGGTTTAAGAAGAGTCACCGCCAGGGGCGATAATTTCAATTAAAGCATTGTTTATTTAAAAATATTCGGATATAATTTAATCCATGAACTTGAATTACAAATCAAAACCTGTTGTTCTGTCTGCTCTTGTTGCCCTCATGGCGCTCACTGCTTTATTTTTTTTCCTGTCAGGGTCTTCCACGCGTAAAAAATTGGTTTTAAAGGAGCGAGAACTCTCGCAAAAGCAGGATCTTTTGAACGGCTTTGAAGCCAGGATCTCCGAGTTGAATAAAACGATGGCCGGCTACAGGGAGACTTCGCAGAAGAGGATCAACGCGCTTGAAATGTCCGCCCGTGAAAAAGAAGAGACGGCGCGCATCTTGAAGGAGCAGGTCGATGCGTTGAAAAAAGATAAAGAAGAGGCGCTTCACGATAGCCTTGAAAAGGGAAGCGCGATCTCAGAGCTGACAGACCGCCTGGCAGCGCTTCAGCGGGAAAAGGACGCACTTCTTAAGAGCGCCAATGAGCTCAAAAAAACGGTCGAGGCACTCAAGGATCAGCTTGATCAAGGGCCGAGCGCCGGCCAGGGCTGGAACAGCCGAGAAAAATCAGCCAAGGAAATGCCGGCTTCCTCAGATCCGTACGGCATTGTCGCTGACAAGGATCTGGGGGCAACGATCGATCCGGTGAATTTGGGGACGATCGTCGTTTCAAAAGCCTCCGGGAGAGTGGTGAGGGTTCAGGAAGTGAATCAGGTCTATGACTTCGTTGTGATCGATGCCGGTGAACGAGACGGGATCCGCGAGGGCTCGGTCATGAATATTGTCCGACGCAACTCTCTTATCGGTAAGGCGGTTGTAAGGCACGCCCGCCCGGGCGTGTCCGCTGCTGTGCTCCTACCCGAATGGAAAAAAGCGCCCGTAGAAAAGGGCGACCTCATCACCAAGTTCTAAAAAATTACTTGGCGAATTTATCCGCGTATTGGGTGATCCATTCCTTGGCGGCGGCTTCTTCGGAAAGCTCATACCCGAGCTCGCGTGAAACAGACTTCTGGTATTCGATGATCTGCAAGACTTCTTCGGCAAGCTTTGCCTTGAACGCGTCGGGAGAGGTCAAGAACATCACC
>CAZBIH010000045.1:6835-11190 GCA_964492015.1 uncultured Planctomycetia bacterium
GACTTCTTCGGCAAGCTTTGCCTTGAACGCGTCGGGAGAGGTCAAGAACATCACCCCGGTGCGGTACTGATTGCTTTTCTTGTATCCCTTGGAATAGGCAACGCGGGCCCGTACGTCAAACACCTTTTCTTTGACCGGGATGCAGAGCGTCAAAAGTGCGCCCTTGGAAAGTCTTGAGGGCCACACAAAAGAAAGCCCGCCAAGCGAGATATCCTTGGACTCTGAAACATAGGCATCGTGGGCTTTTTCCATTTTAAGCTGGATAGGCACATTGATGGGATGCCGAAAATACTGGCGTTTTTCCCTTCGAAACAAATTGAACATGGAATAAGTATAGCACATGTTTTGCATTCTTTTTAAAAAAGTTTTTATTCTTGAGATATGCATGAAACAAGCAGGATTTGCTTAAGATCAGAGGATCTATTTTTCAGTTTTCCTTTGCGTTTCACCCCTTTTCTACCTAGAATAAAACCATGCTTATCACCAAGCCCTTTTCCCGCAACTTGTTCGAGTTTAGGCGCCTTATCATGCTCTGCGCGCTGCTTTTTCTTGCCCACGGCTCGTCCGTCGACGCTGCCGAAACCATGAGAAAGGCCGATCTGGACAACAATGGGGCCAAAGAGTCCAATGTTTACACTGAGGGTGGAAAGATCGTCAAGATCGTCATGGATAAAAACCGTGACGGGAAAGCGGACGGCACGATCTACTATCGCGGAGGATTCCGGGATTATGCCGAGATGGATTCCAATTTTGACGGGGTTGTGGACACCATCATTCTTTACTATTTTACCGGAGTTCCGGCATCGATCGCCGTCGACCGCAACGGGGATCACAAGCCCGACCGTTGGACATTTTTCAAGAACGGCATTATTTATAAGAGAGAATGGGACCGCAATTTTGACGGGATCCCGGATTACCGCATCGTTTTTTCCGTGAAGGCGGACTATCGCGCCGACAAGAAAGCCGACATGCAGGCGATCGTGAAAGAGTATGACAATGACTATGACGGTTACTATGAGAAGACGGTCAAAACCAAAAAGAAGACTCAAGCCAAGCGATTGTCCAACACCGCCGGCAGTCTTTACGAAGTGCCTCTCTGATTAAAGTTCAAAGATGAAAGATGAAAGTTGAAAGGGTGGAGGGATTTTTGAAGGGAATTATGGTACAATTTTAGAAACTTTACTTTGAATTGTCTTTACTTTCATCTTTAAACTTTCAACTTTGAACTAAACAGGAGTTTTATGTCCGGGCACTCTAAATGGGCGACGATCAAGCATAAAAAAGGCGCTTTGGACGCCAAGCGCGGTGCGCTTTTTACCAAATTGATCAAGGAGATCACGACCGCGGCACGTACAGGCGGCGGAAGCGTGGAGACCAATCCCCGTCTTCGCCTGGCGATCGAGAAAGCCAAGGGCGCCAATATGCCCGGTGATAACGTCGACCGTGCTGTCAAAAAAGGCACCGGAGAGCTCCCCGGTGTCACCTACGAAGAATTGATGTATGAAGGTTATGGCCCGCACGGGGTTGCTTTGTTGATCGAAATTTTGACGGACAACAAAAATCGCACTGCCTCAGAGATTCGCAATATTCTGGAAAAAAAAGGCGGAAGCCTGTCAGGTTCAGGCTCGGTCGCCTGGCAATTTGCCAAAAAAGGGCTCATCGTTGTGAAGAAAGAATCCTTGGATGAAGAAAAAATAATGACGATCGCATTAGACGCGGGAGCTTCTGATTTTAACGCCGAAAAAGAGGTGTATGAAATAGTGACAGAGCCGCAGGATTTTGAAAAAGTCAAAAAAGCCGTGACGGATGCCCGGATCACGCCCGAGAGCGCCGAGGTTACACGCATTCCTTCAGCGACGGTCAAAGTCACGGGGGTGAACGAGGCTCGGTCTATCATGGTGTTGATGGACGCGTTGGAGGACCACGAGGATGTGCAAAACGTCTACGCCAATTTTGATATGTCTGATGAGATCCTCCACGAGCTGGCAAAGTAATCCGCTTTGAAGGTTCTCGCAGTGGACCCGGGCCTGAGGATCACAGGGTATGGCGTGGTATCGGTTCCGGAGGGTTGGAACGGTAGTGCTTCCGGGGCAAGCATTCTGGATGCGGGGATCGTCAACGCCAAAACCCGCGAAGGTATCTCGGAGCGCCTGCGGAAGATCTACCAGTCCCTTTCGGAAGTGATCCAAGAATTCAGGCCGGATGTACTCGTGATCGAGAGGCTTTACGCGCATTATAAGCATCCGGCGACAGCGATCTTGATGGGGCATGCGCGAGGGGTCGTGTGTCTTTTAAGCGGAATGCACGATGTGCCGCTGATCAGTGTCGCCTCCACGCACGTAAAAAAATCAGTCACGGGAATGGGGCATGCCAAAAAAAGTCAGGTTCAGCGCATGATCCAGCATGAATTTTCTCTCAAAAAACTTCCTGAGCCTCCGGATGTGGCGGATGCCCTGGCGATCGCGCTGGCGTATCTGGCGACCCAGAGAAAAAAAAGATGACCCGATGATCGCTCAAATTTCAGGCAGTGTCGAAAGTCTCTCTGAAAATACGTTGACGCTGGCTGTTGGCGGAATTTCCTACGAAGTCTACATCCCGACCGCGGTGATCAAAAATTTTGAGAACGGCCTGCAAAAAGATTCCCAGGTATCGCTGGTCACTTATCATTATTATCAGACAGACCCTTCCCGCAGTATCCCGATCCTGATCGGGTTCTCCAACCGTATCGAAAAAGATTTTTTTGAAAAATTTATCACCGTGTCCGGTGTGGGCCCCAAGGCCGCGGTGCGGGCGCTCTCACAGCCGATCCCCGACATCGCCGCGGCGATCGACGGGGCGGATCTGAAATATTTAAAATCCCTGCCCGGGATCGGCGAGCAGCGCGCCAAAGAGATCATCGCAAAACTGCAGGGGAAAATGGGGCGTTTTGGTTTGATGAAAAATGTTTCAGGAGCTACTTCTGCCGCTGCAGGCACGTCCAAGAGCAGTGATCTGGAGGATGAGGCGGTGGAAGTCCTTTTACAGCTGCAGTACAAAAAAGACGAGGCGCGGGAAATGGTGCGCAAAGCTTTTTCGCGCAAACCGGCGCTGTCCGGCGTTGAAGAAGTCCTGAATGAAGTCTACCGGCAGAAAAAAGTGGCCGTATGAAGAAAAAAGATAACGGCCGCGAAAGGATCGATTTTGAGCGGGCCGGCCGCGAGGAGCTTGTGGAGGCTCGGGGCACGGATGAGTCGGACGGGATCGTGGAGATCACGCTTCGGCCCTCCAAGATCGATGAGTTTATCGGCCAGGAAAATTTGAAAGAGAATTTGAGGATCGCGCTCCAGGCCGCGCAGAAAAGAAAAGAGTCTTTAGAACACGTGCTTCTCTCGGGGCCTCCGGGACTGGGCAAGACAACGCTGGCGCACATCCTTGCGCATGAGATGAACGCCAAGATCATGGCCACCAGCGGCCCCGCGATCGAGCGGGCGGGGGACCTCATCGGGATCCTGACCAATCTGGATGACGGCGATATTCTTTTTATCGATGAAATTCACCGTCTCTCCAAAGTGGTTGAGGAATTCATCTATCCGGCCATGGAAGACTATAAAATTGATTTTGTGGTGGATAAAGGGCCTTATGCCAAGACGATCAAATTTGCCCTCAAGCGTTTTACACTGATCGGCGCGACGACGCGGCAGGGGCTTTTGAGTTCGCCTCTGAGAGACCGTTTTGGCCTGGCGTTCCATCTTGATTTTTACGAGCCCGCGGATCTAACACGCATCCTAGAACGTTCTGCCGGCATTCTTTCGATCGGGATCGACAAAGACGCGGCAATGGAGTTGGCCCGTCGTTCCCGGGGGACGCCGCGCATCGCCAATAAACTTTTGCGCCGCGTGCGGGACTACGCGCAGGTAAAGTCGCATGACAAGATCAGCCTCCTGACCGTCGAAAAAGCGCTTGAGGGCCACGGCGTCGATAAAAATGGGCTGGACGCGCTGGACCGCAAAATGCTCAAAGCGCTCATCGAAAATTACGACGGCGGGCCGGTAGGTGTCGAGTCCTTGGCGGCGACGCTAAATGAGGAAGTGGACACACTGGTCGATGTGGTGGAGCCTTTTCTTTTGAAGATCGGGTTCCTTAAAAGGACTTCACGCGGCAGAGAAGCCACTCCGGCGGCTCTGGAGCATTTAGGTTTTTCAAAAAGATCCGCTCAGAGATCGCCCGAACTTTTTTAATGCGCCTCAAAAGATCCCTCAGGGCTTGCTTGTTTTTATTTGTTTCACATTTTCTTTTTCTCCCCTCTCTTCACGCCGAGCCCCAGGTCCGCGTCTTGGTCGCCGAGGGCCAGAAAATGTTAAAAATAAACATTCGCG
>CAZBIH010000046.1:0-1412 GCA_964492015.1 uncultured Planctomycetia bacterium
AACACAGGCCGTATCCGGATCTCCTCCAGCGCGGCGCGGATCATCGAGGTATTCGCGTCATAGATCTTGCCGGACATTAAACGTTCGCCGGGCGCAACCAATTCACTGCCGGTCGCGATGAGCGAGATCCGCGGCTGGCAGTAAGTTTTGATACGGTCAATGCCCATGGCAGAAAGAAAACCGATGGTGCCGGGATTGATGATTGAATTTTTTGGCAAAACTTTTTCACCCTTCTTGATCTCCTCGCCGCGATAGCGAATATTCTGCCCGGCCGGCAGGGGCCTCTCGACCACTAAAACTTCACCGCGAACATGGGCATTTTCCAAAGCCACTACCGAATCAGCGCCCGAAGGCAGGGGAGCACCTGTCATAATACGCAAAGCCCCATACCTGCCCAGCGTTTGATGGCCATGGTCTCCCGCTTTTATCACCCCTTCGATAGGTAATAGCACCGGCTTTTCGGAGGAAGATCCTTGCGTATCCGCAGACCTTAAAACAAATCCATCCATCGCGGAATTATCAAACAGAGGCAACGCCACCGGCGACGATACTTCCTCAGCCGTGACACAGCCCAGAGATGCCGCGACAAATAATTCCTCCACAGCCGGCGGTGGGCAATTTTTGGCGATCAGTTTTTGGGCTTCTTCGAAAGATATCATAATCTAGAATGCTTTCATTAGAAGGTTCACCGAAACATACAGGAGTAACGTTGCTAATGCTTTCTGAAAATATCTTACCGAAAGCCTCTCGGAGCCGATCATTGAGCCGATCGTGCCACCCGCCAGAGCCGCCAGCGCTAACATTAAAATATCCGGATGCCCGGTAAAACCATTTTGAAAACGGGCTAAAAGACCTGACAAGGAATTCACAAAAATAAAAAAACTCACCGTTGCCGCCGCTTCTTTAGCGCTCATCCAGCGCATGAGCATAAGAAGTGGGGTGAGAAAGATCCCACCGCCTATTCCCAGAAAACCCGAAAAAAATCCTATCCCTGCCCCCACCGGAAGCCCAACGCCCCACATCTCCATGGAAGCGATCGATCCTTTTATTTCGAGATCTTTTTGGGTAATAAAGATCCGAAGCGACGCGGCCATAAGAGAAATTCCCAGGAGAATAAAAAATAATTCTCTGGGTAAGTTAATTTTAGCCCCCAGAAACGCCATGGGGATCGACAACATGATAAAAGGCAGTGTTCTCTTAAAATTAAAATGTCCGGCTTTTGAAAAATGATAGAACGCCACACTCGAGACCGCGAGATTGCAAACCAGCGCTGTTGACGGGATAAGCGCCTGGGAGACGCCCGCTAGAGCTAAGATCAAAAGATAGGAGGACCCTCCCGCAAACCCGACCAACGAGTAAAGAAACGCGGCACTAAAAAATAAAAGCGGCAACATCTCAGGCGACAAGTTCAT
>CAZBIH010000046.1:1512-7697 GCA_964492015.1 uncultured Planctomycetia bacterium
AAAGAAACGCGGCACTAAAAAATAAAAGCGGCAACATCTCAGGCGACAAGTTCATGGCCGGCTCCTCGCATCATTTTGTAAGCATGTAAAATAGAAGGGAATATCGCGTCCAGAGATTCTTCAACCCCCTTGGAAGAACCGGGTAGATTAATGAGAATGGTGTTCCCCCGCTGTCCGGCAAGGCCGCGTGAGAGCATCGCGTAGGGAGTCCTGCTCTGTCCATGCGCACGGGCCGCTTCCATAATTCCCGGGATCTGCCTTTCGATCACTTTTTCCGTCGCCTCAACCGTCACATCGCGGGGCCCAAGACCTGTGCCTCCGGTGGTGATCACCAGATTTATTTTTTGCTCACAAAAATTTTCAAGCGCTTGACGAATGATCACCTCATCATCTGGCACGATTTGATACTCGGCTTCGATCCCAAGACTTGAAAGCCTTTGGGCGATGATCTTTCCCGACTTGTCCTGGCGCGTTCCTTTGGAAGTGCTATCAGAGGACACAAGCACCGCGGCTTTAAAACCTTTGGGTATTTTTTCAACAAAACTGGATTTGCCGCCTTTTTTCTCCAAAAGTTTCGTTCCTAAAATTTCAAGATCCTCATCGATCGGCTTCAACATGTCATAGATCGTCAGCGCCGTGATCGAGGCGCCGGTAAGAGCTTCCATTTCCACTCCCGTTTTAGCCACCGCTTCAGCCGTCACTTCGATCACGATCGAGTCCTCTCTGACATCAAACTTCACCTCCACCCAATCGATAGGAATGGGGTGGCAATAAGGCAAGATCTCCCATGTTTTCTTGACGGCCATGATCCCCGCCGCGCGCGCGATGGGAAGCACATCGGCTTTGGGCAGGTCATTTTTTTTAATTCTCTCGATCGTCGCCGGACTCATACGCACCGTAGCCTGTGCTCTGGCGGTTCGAAGCGTCTTAATTTTATTCGTAATGGATCTCATGGTTATCCCCCCACCGCTGTCATGACAAAATCGTTGTGTACGACCGTTGGATCATTTAAAAAATGTTCTTTGGGCCGATTAAATACCGTTTCTGCGATCTGACGCTTCATTTCATTTCTCGTGGTTTTGGATCTTAAAAGGCCTCGAATATCCAGATCCTCTTTTCCGTGAAGGCAAGTTTTCATCATGCCATTGGCCTTTAAGCGCAAACGATTGCACATCGCGCAAAATACGTTGGAGAGCGGGCTGATGAAACCAACTTTTGACGCCGTCCCCGGAACATGGAAAGTCCGGGCAGGCGCGTGAGGATTGGAATCGTCCGCCACGAGGCCGCATTTTTCTTCGATGATCTGCTTGGCGGTCTCCGAACTCATGAATCGGTTTTCACGAACCGAGTGGATCTCTCCGGCGGTCGGCATCCACTCGATAAAACGCAGATCCAAAGATCTCTCCACCGCAAACGCCAGAAGGTCCAGGATCTCGTGATCGTTGTAGCCTTTCATGAGAACCGTATTGATCTTGATCAGCCCCAGTCTCGCCGCCACGGCCGCTTCAATGCCTTCGAGTACATCCTTTAATTTATCCAGGCCCGTGATCCGTTTAAAATTTTCACGGTCTAAAGTATCCAGGCTGATATTGACTCGGTCCAGACCCGCCTTTTTTAGTTCGACGGCAAAATTCTTTAAGAGAACCGCATTGGTCGTCATGACCACTTCACGAATGCCGGGGGTATTTTTAATTTCCCTTACCAAGGACGGCACGTCTTTTCTTAAAAGAGGTTCGCCGCCCGTCAAGCGCACCTTCGTGATCCCCATTTCCGCGAAAATTCCAATAACCTCAGCAATTTCTTGCATCGACAAAAGCTCATCTTCCTTAAAAGGATTCAAAAGCCCCTGCGGCATACAATAAAGGCATTTCAAATTACAACGGTCGATGAGCGAAACACGCAAATAAGTCAGTTTACGATTGTCTTTATCGATCATTAAAAACCCATCCTCGTTGAACAATACGTAAAATAACCACAGCCAAAAAACTAATCAATGCAAAAATCAAAAAACCGATCCGGTAAGAACCTGTCGATTCTTTTATCACTCCCAGAAGCATCGGGAGAAAAAAAGCGCCCAGGCCCCCAAAAGCACCCACGAGCCCCGTGGTAATGCCAATTTCTTTTTGAAATCGCAAGGGAACCAACTGAAATACAACACCATTCCCCATCCCCAAACTGGCCATCCCGAAAAAAAGTAATCCTAGGATGATTCCTAAAGGGGGAAGGAAGCCCACCGACGCCATCAAAATAGCGATGATCGTAAAAAGAACTCCAAGAACCCGAGCGCCTCCAAACCGATCAGCCAAATAGCCTCCCACAGGCCTTAAGAAAGCTCCCGAGATCGCGCAAGTCGCGGTCAAGCCCCCCGCCATGACTTTCGTCAGGCCATATTGATCATGAAAAAAGATCCCCAGAAAACTCGCCAAACCCACAAATCCTCCGAAAGTAATGCTATAGAAAAAACAAAACCAAAGCGCATCCGGCTCTTTCATGACCAACAAATACTCTGAGATCTTTTTGGGTTTTGGCTGTCCGGGACTGTCCTGAACAAAAAAATAGTACAAAAGAAATACAACCGCCAGCGGGATCAGCATCCATCCAAACACGTTCTGCCAACCCCAATGTTCCGCCAATCCGGGCCCGACGAGATTCGCCAGCGCCGCACCGCAAGTACCGGCTCCCACAAGTCCCAGGGCGATCCCCTGATGCTTTGCCAAGTACCAGCGGCTTACCAAGGGCAGTGCCACCGCAAAACTACCGCCGGCAATTCCCAATAAAAATCCAAATACCAAAAGACTCTGGAAACTATGAACAAAAAGCCATATCCCAATAAGGGGAATGAACGTGATCACCAGAGTAAGAAGCCCTGTTTTCCTCGCGCCGATGCGATCCACCCAAAGACCGATGGGAATACGCACAAAAGACCCTCCCAAAAGCGGGATCGCGACCATCAATCCTTTTTCCTGGGCTCCCAACGCAAAATCTTTAGCCACGTAAGTTCCCAAAACCCCGATCATTACCCAAACCATGAGTGTCACTGAAAAATAAAAAAACGCGGTGATCAATGTGGGCCAGTGGCCGTCTCTGGAAAAATCACTTCGATTCATCAGAATTCCTCTTAACGGGTCTTTTTAACTTTTTTTCGATCTAAAATAGGAACTTCTGAACGCCCCACCCGCACCGCCGCCTGTTTGTAATTGGGTTCTCGGGAAATGGGGTCGCAGTCACTGACCGTCAGATTATTGGCATTGGCTTCCGCGTAGTGAAACGGCATGAAGATCTGGCCCGGAGCTATGGTTTCCGTCACGCGCAGGACGACCCGCTCGACCGCGCCACGTCGGGATTCTACGCGCACATAATCCCCATGCTGAAAATTGAGCCGCCGGGCATCCCGCGGGTTCATTTCCACCCAAGCCTCGGGAGACAGCTTATGTAAAAGAGGAATATTGCCGGTTTTGGTACGCGTGTGCCAGTGCTCCACGGTCCTTCCAGTGTTGAACCAAAAAGGATAATCCTCGTCAGGAGCCTCCGACGGCGCTTTCCAGTCAATGGGCCAAAGCTTCGCTCGGCCATCGTCGGTCTGGAACTTTCCGTCAGAATAAAGCCGTACGGATTCTTTGGGAGAACGTTTCGTGCCCTCTTCAAAAGGCCACTGGATGCCGCCATGCTGTTCCAAAAGTTCGTACGTAATCCCTGAATAATCACAAAGTCGGCCGCGGGTGACTTTTTTCCATTCTTCAAAAGCGTCTTTGGGGCCTTTCCAACCGGGATAAAGGCGATCCGATAGGCCTAATTCCTTGGCAACTCGAAGAAAAATATCAAAATCAGATTTAGCCTCTCCTGGAGGCTCGACCGCTTTGTTGACTTTGCTGACCGTGCGCTCAGAGTTGGTGTAAGTGCCTTCTTTTTCTCCCCACACAGCCGCTGGCAGGACAAGATCCGCGACTTGGCTTGTCGGAATCGGATGATACCCGTCCTGAACCACAAGAAACTCAAGGCGTTCCAAACAAGCCAAAAGATAATTTTGATTGGGGAAAGATACCAGTGGATTGGTCGCAATGATCCAAAGCGCTTTGATCTTTCCAGACAACACCCCTTCAATGATGTCGGGATAGGCCATCCCGCGTGAGGTGGGGATGATCTCCTCTTCAATGCCCCAGAGCGCGGCAAGTTCTTTGCGATGTTGGAGATTTTCAAATTTACGATAACCCGGCAATGCGGATGTAAAACCCGACTCCCGTGTCCCCATCGCATTGCACTGCCCGGTGATCGAAAAAGGCGATGCGCCCACGCGCCCGACATTGCCGGTAATGAGCGCAAGATTACAGATGGCATTCACCGTTTCCGTTCCCTGCACGCTGTGATTGACGCCCATCGTCCATCCGATGAAAGGAGCTGTGGCACTGCCGTAAAGAAGTGCTACCTGCCGTATCTTTTCCGCCGAGAGGCCCGTGATACGGCTGGCATACTCGGGCGTCCACAGTTCCAGCTGTTCACGTAATTTTTCAAAACCATTCGTGTGTTTTTGAATGTATTCTTGATTGACCTTTCCTTCTTTGATCAACACATGCATCATCCCGTTCAAAAGTGGGATATCGGTGCGCGGTTTTATCGGCAAATGAATATCCGCCATCATGGCGGTTTTGGTTATGCGAGGATCGACGGTGATGAGCACCCGTTTTTTATTTTTCTCAAGGCGATAGCAGAGGATCGGATGATTATCAGCAATATTCGCGCCGATCAAAAAAACAAGGTCCGCCTTTTCCAAGTCCTCATAAGAACCAGGAGGCCCGTCACTGCCGAACGAGCGCTTATAACCGGAAGCGGCGCTGGCCATGCAGAGCGTTGTATTTCCATCATAATTTTTAGTCTTAAAGCCCAGTTGCGCCAATTTTCCCAGAGTGTAAAATTCTTCTGTCACCAATTGTCCCGTGCTAATGATGCCCAAGGACTCCGGGCCGTATCGTTCCTGAATGGTCTGAAATCGCCCCACCATTTCACGGATGGCCCAATCCCAGTCAATACGACGAAAACGGCCCTTAGTTTTCAGAAGCGGGTACTTCGCTCGATTGGGCGTATGGATCGCGTCATGTTCCGAAAGCCCTTTGGGACAAAGCCGCCCTTCGTTCACGGGGTGGTTTGAATTGCCGCGCACGCTCACCGCTTTTCCTTTTTTGACGCCTATAAACATTCCGCAACCCACGGAACAATAGCCGCAGGTCGTCGGAACCCATCGCTCGGGTATTTTGGCTTTGGACATGTACCCAAATTGTTCATCCACATCATAGGCATACTTTTCCATCTGGAGATCAAGCCCCAAACGCTGTTTGACGGATTGAAAAATATTTTTAGGGCTCAATGTTTCACAGAGCCTTACCCCCGCCCTTGGTGAAAAAAGAACCCGGCATATTTTTGGGAACTACGGTGACAAAAAAGAGGTAACGGCCCAAGAACTCGCTAAAAAGAGCGACGCAAAAAGAGATCCCTGCGAACACAAAAGTTCCTTTTCCGGAAACAACATCGCTCGTCAAAAAAGAGCTTAAGTAAAAAAACGGGAGAATAAAACTATTCAGCGCCAAAGTTCCGACACGCAAAAGAAAGTGAACCCGGAAACGGCGTGTCATCAAAAGCGCGGAGTCGTAAAGTTCCGGATTTTTTCCTTCATTGACCTGAAAAAGCCTCGCGAAAAGGACCAAAAGCTGTGTAAAACCGGCAAGAGATGAAATGGCAAGCCACCCCAACACCGGCGCGAGGCCGCCCTTGGTTAAGTCTTGTCCCAGAAATACAAGATGCGCTCCATAAACCACAAGGCTAAAAAGAGGCCCCAATATAAATCCTGTCAGAAAAAAACGAAGCGGCGTGCGCATCGTGTTCCAAGAAGGCCGGGCAGGAACCATATAAATTTTAGCGCTGGCATAAACTCCGGCCATTCCGGAGATCGCGGCGACCCCGCCGATGAGCGCGCAAAGCACGGCGGATATTTCCCAGTGGAGAAAATGCCCGGCCAAAAGCAAGGCCGCGTAAGCCGCACCCGAAAATGAAAATACAGCGAAAAATAAAATTTCACGCGAAAGCCAGGAACGTTTCCACATTCGAAGCGCCTTGTAAGCGTGAAGCGGCCGTCCCAAATGAAAAATAGCCGCGGACAGCGCCAGGCCCGTCACCGCGAAAATACCCGACGCGCC
>CAZBIH010000046.1:7797-11179 GCA_964492015.1 uncultured Planctomycetia bacterium
TAAGCGTCCATCATTTCAAAGAGTATGGATTCTTCAGCCATTTTTAGTCGGTTTCTTTAGCGGAGGGAATATCCGATGGGTTCGTTGAAGGAGCGCGAAGTTTGGCGGCGCTAAAATTGATACAGATCTTTCCCTCGGTAATTTTGACGGGATAAACCTTCACCTGTCCCTCCCCGCCGCTCAATGCGCAGCCATTCTCAAGATTAATTTTCCAGTTATGCAGGGGACAGAAAACCGCTTTCCCCGAGACGATGCCGTCCGCCAACGGGCCTGCTTTGTGCGGGCATTTGTTGTCCACTGCCAGGTATTCGTCTCCGAGATTAAAAAGAGCGATCTCATATCCTGAGCACATCACTCGGCGGCCTTCACGAAGCGGGATCAAACCTTCCTGAATGACAGAGATCCACGGGCCCTGTGATAAAACGCTCATGACACGGTCCCCACCAAAGCCTCGATCTCCTTGGGCAGGACAAAATCTTTAAACTGGTAAGGATGCACCGGTTTTTCTGCCTCTACTGTCCAGGGATCCACCGCCTTTTGTTTGGCCTTGGCCAAACGGCCCAAGAGAGCTTTTTTTTCATCCGACGAGGCCAAAATTGTTTCGCGGCGAATTTTTTCAAGCCCGAATCGCGGGACAAAATCGTAGGTACGTTCCAAATACTCCGCGTTTTCACGGTAATACTGGAAAAAAAGCAAAGCCGCTTCGAGGGCATCTTCGGTAGTCTTGACCGTACAGAGAATATCCGCCGCCCGGACACTTTTACCGGCGCCTCCGCCGATCACCACCTGCCAGCCGCCCTCGATCCCGACGAGCCCAATATCTTTTACCGTCGCTTCCGCGCAGTTCCGGGGACACCCCACCACACCCATCTTAATTTTAGCGGGAGTATAAAGTCCTTCCAACAGCTCTTCAAGTTTAATGCCTGTCGCGATCGAGTTCTGCGTGCCGTACCGGCAAAAATCGGTTCCCACGCAAGACTTCACCATGCGAACCGCCTTCGCGTAAGCATGTCCCGAAGTCATCCCCAGGTCCGCCCACATCTTCGGCAGGTCTTCTTTTTTGACTCCCAAAAGATCGATCCGCTGACTGCCTGTCACTTTGACCATGCCGACTTTGTATTTTTCAGCGGCATCCGCGATCTTGCGAAGCTCCGCAGGCGTAGTTACCCCGCCGCGCATCCTTGGGATCACCGAGAAAGTGCCATCCCTTTGGATATTGGCGTGCACGCGGTCATTGATGAATCTCGCGGAACGGTCTTCTTTGTGCTCCCCCTGCAAAACCTCGTCCACGATAAAGCTCAGCGCCGGCTTGCAATAATAGCAACCGGTCCCATTGCCATAAATATCCAAAATGTCCTGAACCGACTTCAATTTCTGAGTCTGTATCATGGTGCGGATCTTTTCTTTGGCAAAGGGTATGCATGCGCAAAGAACTTCTTTTTTTTCTTCCTCAAAATCTCCACCAGCCACCGCTTTCAAAATATCCTGCACCAGGCAAGAGCAGGTCCCGCAGCCTGAGGAAGCTTTTGTACACGTCTTCACCGCCGAAAGTGTTTTGAGGCCATTATCGCGAATTGCGGAAACAATCTGGCCTTTGGTGACACCGATACAGCCGCAAATTGTGTCCGAATCGGGCCGCGACATCACATCCGTCGGGGACCCGGAAACAGCGGGCGGCGTATCAAAAAGCAGGCGCTGACGCCTCTCCGACACATTTTCTTTTTTGCGCATCATCTCCAAAAAACGGTTGGCGTCGGACGTGTCACCGATCAAAATAGTCCCCACCACACGCTGTTGGTGAAGCACAAGTTTTTTATAAACCCCGAACGCGTGGTCCTGGAAACTAATGACTTCCTTTTCGGGTTCTCCGTCCCTATAATCACCTGCGGAAAATAGTTCGATCCCCATCACTTTGAGTTTTGTCGCCAGCGTCGAGCCTTCATACACAAGCCCTTTATTTCCTGTGATCGTCGCGGCAAGCACCTTGCCCTGCTCATAAAGAGGCGCCACTAAGCCGTAGACTTTTTCGCGGTGCTCCGCGCATTCCCCGACCGCGAAGACCGAGGGGTCGCTGGTTTCCATCCAATCATTGACGACGATCCCGCGGTTTACTTTGAGGCCCGCTTTTTTGGCCAATTCCACATTGGGCCGTATCCCGCAGGCGATGACGACCATGTCCGCGGGAGCGATCTGGCCGTCTTTAAATAAAATTCCCTCGACTTTTGTCTCTCCTAGGACCTTAGAGCTGTTCTTATTGAGAAGCACTTCAATGCCCATTTTCTCGATCTCACGCTTCAAAAATTGTCCACCGACCGCGTCCAATTGCACATCCATCAAACGGTCCATTAAGTGCACGATCGTGACCGCCACCCCCTGATTTTGGATCCCGCGCGCCGCTTCAAGCCCCAGAAGCCCGCCGCCGATCACGATCGCTTTGCGTGACTTCTTGCAATACTCCAGGATATTTTCCGTATCAGCCATGTTGCGGAAAGTAAAGATCCCCTCTTTTCCAAGACCTTCCATCGGAGGCACAAAAGCATTACTGCCGGTGGCTAAAAGAAGTAGATCATAATCAAAAGCCGCGCCGCGGTCCGTCTCGACCCGTTTGTTTTTGGCGTCCACATCGACGATCTTGGTGCCCAGGAGGAGTGTGATGTTGTTTTTCTTGTACCACTCCTCGGAGTTAATATAAATATCCTCGACAGACTTTTCCCCCGCCAACACCGACGAGAGAAGGATCCTGTTGTAATTATAAAAAGGTTCTTCACTGAAGACGGTGATCCTAAAATCGGGATTTTGGGCCAAAATTTGATCAACACAGGCCATACCGGCCATGCCGTTGCCGACGACCACCAGATGCTTGGAACTCATTCATCTCTCCTTAAAAATAAAAAACCTCATCCTGAAGGAGCGCCATGACTCCGACAAAATGAGGACCCCATTGTCCTGATTCCCTGTCATTCCCGAATGTTTTTATCCGGAATCAAATCTAGACGTGATCCCCGATTAAAGATTTCGGGGATGACCTTTCACGTCAACTTACCAGCTCCGCCGACAAAACGATCGCATCCGCGATCTCTTTTTGAGGCCTGTTCTTATCCATGCTCGCCTTCTGGATAAACCGATGAGCGCCCTCTTCATCCATCTTGTGCCTCTTCATTAAGACACGTTTGGCGCCATCGACCGATTTCTTGCTCTCAAGTGCCTGCCTGGATTCAGCTTCCTCCGCCACCAACCGTACATGTTCGACCGCCATCGCTGCTTGATTGGCTATCGTCTGGACCAACTGGATCTCTTCTTGGCTGAAAATCTTTTCTTCTTCCGTATAACAATTGAGGACACCAATGACTTTTTCGCCCAATAAAAGAGGCACCGACAAAAG
>CAZBIH010000047.1:0-11060 GCA_964492015.1 uncultured Planctomycetia bacterium
TTTTGATGTCCGTCCATTTCTGGAGGATACGCAAGGACGGCGGGATCAGCGGGCCGCTCTAAGGCTCTATGAAACAATATATGAGGCATTTGGCCGAGAGGATTTTGGAGCGAGACAAGAAGCGAGTAGGAGGCGTAGTGTTAACTACGCCGACGATCGAGCGACGACGTCGTAGCCCTAAATCATCCGGCCCCTTCGGGGAAGCCCATCTTTTGCCCAACTTCTGCGTTACTCCTCCTTGGCATAATTTAAACTATGCCGCGTCGTCGTGCCTTGAATTTGGCCAAAACCTGGGCTTCCAAATGCCTCATATATTGTTTCATAGAGCCTAATCCATGGAAGCTTTCAAGCATTTTATTGACTCTGTTTCGTCGCCGGCCAGTATTTTTACGTTCTCAACGATCTTTTTTATTTTTTATGTCGGTTTTCCCCGGATATCCACTTCCAAACCTGTCAGCCTGACACTTCTGGCGCTGTTCGTCATTTTTTTTGGCATTGGCCTTAGCGACAAACACTTCCGCGGGATCGTGACCACTCCCGACAATGTCCCCATCGTCGGGCTCATCATCATTTTTGGCTACTTCACCTGGTTCGCGATGAGAAAAGCGGTCGTCAACGACATGCGCGTGGAGAGGGGGGAACCCACCGTTGAGCAAACCGAGACTAACGAAAAAGTTCTCGTGTTCCCTTACCTTATTTTTATTGAGTTTGTCGTGGCTCTGGCTTATGGTGCGGGCCTTGTTCTGTGGTCTATCTTCCTGAAAGCTCCGCTGGAAGAGCCGGCCAACCCGACCGTTTCTCCCAATCCGAGCAAAGCTCCCTGGTATTTTTTGGGACTGCAAGAAATGCTGGTTTATTTTGATCCCTGGATCGCAGGCGTATTACTGCCGACGTTCATCATCGTCGGTCTTTGTGCGATCCCGTACATCGACCGGGACCCCGAGGGTTCAGGCTTTTATTCTTTTAAAAAACGCCGTTGGATCATCGTCACCTATCTTTTTGGTTTCTGGATCCTCTGGACACTCCTGATCGTCATTGGCACGTTCATGCGCGGTCCCAATTGGAACTTCTTCGGGCCCTTCGAGGTCTGGGATGTGCACAAAGTCGTGCCGCTTTTGAACGTCAATCTTTCCGAGCTCATCTGGATCAAATGGCTGGGATCGGGACTGCCTAAATTCTGGCTGGTCCGTGAATTACCCGGGATCGCCTTGGTGTTGGCTTATCTTTTTGTAACGCCGGTCATTTTAGCCAAAACTATTCTCAAACCGGCGTTAAAAAGATTGGACCCTATCCGCTTTGGTATTTTAGTGATGCTGGCACTCATGATGCTGTCACTGCCGATCAAGATGTACCTGCGCTGGGGCTTTAATTTAAAGTACCTCGTCGCCATCCCCGAATTCTTTTTTAATATCTAAATGCCCCCCAAACAGAACCCCACCCTCTACAGCGTCGCCAAGACTTTTATCTGGTTCGCCGTCGTCAGCCTGCTGCTGACCGGGTGCCTGGTGGGGATCGTGTTCACCGACTACAACCGTGAGTGGAAAAATTATCAGAAAAAATTTACCCAGCTAAAGGTCAAAATGTCGCAGGAGGAGCTCAAGGCGGCCTCTCAAGGCATCGACGCCAAGGAACTCACTCGACTTGAAAATGAATTAAAGAACACGAAGGCACAAGTTTCGTCCCACTCATCCGAGATCCAGAAGATCCAAAAAGAGATCGATTCCCTTGACACGCAGATCGCCAAAACTAAGGCAGTTTATCAGGACAAAAAACAATTTTTGGATTCGGACCGCTACTTCTTTGAAGAATACCGGCGCCACAAAGACCCGCGCGCTGCTGAATACGACAAAAAAATAAATACTCGGGGGCCCGAAGTCACCAAGGCCAAGGCTATCCTGGAAGGCTTTGAAAAACAAAGAGACGATAAGGCCGCCAAGATCGAAAGTTTTAGCGTCGGACAGAAGGAAGCGCAGAGAGCCCTTGATAAACTGTTGGAGGAGAAAATCCGCCTTCAAAAACGCATTGAAAAGATCAAGCCGTCGCTGGTCAAGGACGTTTTGAACGCGCCCATGCTGGATTTTGTGGCACCAACACTGAAGGTTCAGCAGATCGTGCTAGACAGCCTGCAGGATGATTACCATTTTGCCAAAGTGCAGAAAGTGGACCGCTGCACCACCTGCCATCTGGGGATCGATCAAAAAGGTTTCGAAGAGGCTCCCCAACCCTTTCGCACACACCCTAAGATCGAGCTTTACCTGGGTTCTGTTTCGCCTCACCCGATAGAAAAGATCGGTTGTACCGTATGCCATGGAGGCAGCGGACATTCCGTGGACTTCACCAACGCGGCTCACACGCCGCGCGATGAACACCAAGCCAAGGAGTGGATGAAAAAATACCGTTGGCATGAACTGGAGAAATGGGAACATAAAATGCTGCCGGCAGGCACCACTCAAGCCGCGTGCGCCAAATGCCACCGAGATGTGATTGAGATCCCTCAAGCCGATCAATTGAACCAGGGCCGAAAGCTTGCCGAAACCATGGGTTGTTTCAACTGCCATAAGATCAAAGGCTTTTCCACGGCCGGTGGCTCTGTCGCCGGCGGTGAAAACCTCTGGAAGGTGGGTCCGGACTTAAAACACATCGATGGCAAGGTCTCCGAAGAGTGGATTGTTAAATGGCTTGAGGATCCTTCGGGTTTCCGTCATTCGACAAAAATGCCCAAGATCTTTAATCTTTCCAATACCTCCTCACCCGAAGATGTGGAGAAAAATAAAGCCACCATTCAGTCGATCGCCTCTTATCTGGTCAAGAACTCGGAACCTATCGAGCTTCTTACACCCCCAGCCAAAGGGGATGCGGCCAACGGTGAAAAGCTCGTCAAAACCCTGGGTTGTCTGGGCTGTCATTCCGGCGCCGGTGTCAATGCCGCGGACCATGGGCCTGAGCTTTCGGGCCTCGGAAGCAAGACCAGTGCCGAGTGGGTCTACACCTGGATCAAGGACCCCAAGAAAATTTCGCCTGAGACCCGCATGCCTAATCTTCGCTTGACTGACAGCGAGGCCTCGGATATCACGGCTTATCTTATGAACCAGCGCAACGAAGAATTTGAGAAAAAACAACCGGTTCAGGCCGATCCAAAAACAACCGACGAGCTCATCACGACCCATCTGGAAGCCACCCTCACCACCGGGGAAGCAAAAGCAGAATTGGTCCAGATGTCAAATGAGGACAAGCTTCAGTATTTGGGTAAAAAATCGATCGCGCATCAGGGGTGCTTTACCTGCCACTCGATCAAGGGCTTTGAGGGCGTAAAACCCATCGGCGCCGAACTTACCAATGAGGGGGGCAAAGATATCCACCAGTTTGATTTTGGCTTTATCGACATCCCTCACACACGG
This sequence comes from uncultured Planctomycetia bacterium, assembly GCA_964492015.1. GTDB lineage: Bacteria > Omnitrophota > Gorgyraeia > 2-02-FULL-51-18 > 2-02-FULL-51-18 > CAMDWQ01. The sequence continues at coordinate 3,399 of CAZBIH010000047.1, forward strand.
CAGGATTTCATCCGACAGAAATTAAAAGATCCGCGCATCTTCGATCATGGCAAGGTCAAAACTTATTACGATAAACTGCGTATGCCTCAGTTCAATTTTACCAAGGAGCAGATCGATGCGCTCACCGTGTTCGTTTTAAGTTTAACGGAAGAGCAGATCCCTCTGGAGATGCAAAAACGCCTGACCACCGCCGAAGCCGAGATCGAGCACGGCCGCCTTTTGGTCTCTAAAATGAATTGCAATGCCTGCCACACGCTGGACGGCCACACCGGTGTCATCCGCGGCATCACCGAAGATCCCGGCCAAATGCCCCCGATCCTTGACGGAGAAGGCGCCAAAGTGCAGGAAAAATGGCTGCGCGAGTTCATGGAGGCGCCGACACCCATACGCCCGTGGCTGACTTACCGCATGCCTACGTTCGACTTCACGGACGGGGAATTGACGATCCTAAATAAATATTTTAACCATCAGGCCCATCAGGAGATCTCTTACGGGGGGATAGAGCTTCCGGAGGTTTCGGCCGGGGATCTTGAGGTAGGCAAGCAGTTGTTTGGTGCTTTCCAGTGCGTCAAGTGCCACCAGATCAGCCAGGAAAGCGCCGCCATGGGCTCTTCGTTCCTGGCGCCGGATCTGGAGCTGACCAAACACCGTCTGAAACCGGCTTGGGTCCACACCTGGCTTCTGAATCCCGAACAGTTGGAACCGGGGACCATGATGCCCACCTTCTTCAGTGAGGGGCAGAGCCCGATGCCTGATCTTTTGGGCGGTGATGCCAAAAAGCAGATCGATGCCATCCGTGCTTACCTTTACCGTTACCAGACGGTAAAGGAAAAAGAATGACCCGTGTTCAGAATTTTATTGCTAAAAAGTCTCGTGGGGCGATAGAATAGCAACAGCTTTCGGGTTTAAACCGTCCTTAAATTCAATCATCAGGAGTCGCCATGAAGAATCGTTTGCTCGTCTCTTTTTTAACACTTTTAGCCGCTTTTTTGATATTCCAAAACTCTGCCAACGCCTCTGTTCTTACCGTAAAAGCAGGCTTTGATGGGCAATCTCCCGCGGGCGACAAGCTGAAGCTGGATGCGGACCCCAAATGTAAACTCATGCACCCGGACGGGCTTATGTCCGACGAAGTGGTGGTAAACTCCAACGGCACGCTCAAGAACGTGTTCGTTTACGTCAAATCAGGCCTGGAGGGGAAGAAGTTCGACGCTCCCAAGACTCCCGTAATATTTGATCAAATCGGCTGTCACTACACCCCCAAGGTTTTCGGTGTGATGGCTGGCCAACCAATTGAGATCCGTAACAGCGACGATACACTTCACAACGTCCACGCGCTTCCGGCCAACAGCGGCCAATTCAACCTGGGAATGCCGATCAAGGGCATGAAGCTCACAAAAAAATTCGAGAAACCCGAAGTGATGGTCAAGATCAAATGTGAAGTCCATTCCTGGATGAAGGCTTATGCGGGAGTCGTCGACAATCCTTTTTACGGCGTCACCTCCGACGACGGTTCCGTGCAGTTAAAAGACCTGCCTGCCGGCGAATACACGCTCGCGGCCTGGCATGAAAAATACGGCGCTCAGGAGCAAAAAGTGACCGTGACTGACGGCGATCAGGCGGTAGATTTCAAGTTCACAGCCTAACCGCAGCGAAAAATCCAACCCCGCCCATTCAAGACGGATGCACCGTTTGAATGGGCGGGATCGTTTTGAAAGGCTCCATGTTCCGTAAAGATCTCTTTTATTTCACTCTGGCGGTCGCAGCATCCACCTTTATCCTGATCATTGCCGGCGGACTTGTGACAAGCACGGGCTCCGCACTCTCCGTGCCCGATTGGCCGCTTTCCTATGGACAATTTTTCCCGCCCATGATCGGCGGGATCCGCTTTGAGCACACCCACCGCGTGATCGCCGGCACCGTCGGCATCCTGACGCTGATCCTCATGATCTTTTTTTTGATCAAGGAAAAAAGAGTCTGGGTGAAGATCTGGAGTGTCCTATTATTCTTGATGGTCATCGCTCAGGCGCTCTTGGGGGCAGCGACCGTAAAATATCTTTTGCCAGACCCGGTGTCAGTGGGGCATGCCTGCCTGGGACAGACTTTTTTTGCCTTGATCGTGTGCCTGGCTCTTTTTGCGTCCAAGCCATGGCTCGAAAAACAAAAAGTTGCCGTCAAACGCGCCGGGACCATCCAGCGCCTTTTTGTAACCACCTCGGCATTTGTGTATCTTCAGCTGGTCCTGGGCGCCATGGTGCGCCACACCGAAGCCCATCACGGGCTTTATTATCATTTTTTTACCGCGTTCCTCATTGTTATTCACGTACTCTTCATCATTCCCAAAGTTACCAAGGAAAAAGAAACCCAGAAGATCTTCTTAAAACCGCTGATGTTCCTGGCGGTGCTTGTCAGTTCCCAGGTTTTTTTAGGACTAGCTTCTTACATTTATAAAATTGTGATGGCGCCGGCACCCATGCCCAGGACCGCCGAGATCCTGTTCACGACCGCTCATCAATCGAACGGCGCCCTGATCTTGGCCACAACCCTTGCTCTGACCCTTGCTTCTTTCCGTTTTCTGGAAAAAATAAAAAAGACGGGCGCATGAGCCTATTCAACGCTTATCTGGAGCTCACCAAACCCCGCCTGACGCTTCTAGTCCTGGCCTCGGCAGCGCTGGGTTTTTTTATGGCTGCAGACGGAGTGCCTGACGCGGGGCTTCTTTTTCATATTTTATTCGCCTGCGCATTGATCGGCGGGGGAGTCAATGCCCTTAATCAATACCTAGAAAGGGGAGTGGACACAAAAATGAAGCGCACTCAAAATCGGCCCATCCCCAGCGGGAGGATCCCGGCCGCGCAAGCCCTGGTTTTTGGCGCCTCCCTATGCCTGACCGGGATCATTTACACCTTCGCCTTCATCAACCCTTTGACGGGCTTTTTAGGGCTTTTGACGGCTGCAAGCTATCTCTTTGTCTACACCCCCTTAAAACTAATTACTCCTTGGAATACGCTTGTGGGGGCTGTTCCCGGAGCCTTGCCCTCTATCATGGGATGGGCTGCCTGCCAAAACTCTCTGTCTAAAGAAGCCTGGGTGATCTTTTTGATCCTTTTTTTCTGGCAGCTACCTCATTTTTTTGCCATCGCCTGGGTTTATAAAGAGGACTACGACAAAAGCGGCCTGCAAATGCTCACACGCCTGGACACGGACGGCCGGAAAACGGGGAAAAAGATCATCTTGGGTGCGCTTTTTCTTTTTCCCATTACGCTCTTGCCGGCAGCGTTGGGCTCAAGCCGTGAAATTTATTTATTCGCGGCTGTCTTATCGGGTATTTTTTTCATGGCTGCCTCCCTCCGCATCCACCGGCAAAAACTCGCGGGCGCCAAAAGATTCGTCTCTTTTTCTATTTATTATCTTCTGGTCCTTATCATCGCCATGGCGGTGGACAAAATCCTATGAGACCCGCGCCGAATCCCAGAAAAAGCTTCTGGTTTTTTTTGATCGTGTTCAATTTGATCGCCCTGCCGGCACTATTCATGGCAGGACGCGAAATTACCCGAATGAGGGAAGCGACAGCCGAAAAACCTCTTCCGGTTTACGGGAAACTGCGGCCTTTCGAACTGGCGGAGCAAAATGGGAACCCTTTTGGCCTGCAAGACTTAAAGAATAGGCTCTGGGTCGCCAACTTTATGTTCACCGAATGTCCCAGCGAATGCCCCACGATGAACTTTAAAATGGGCCTCCTGCAAGATCCGCTGGGCAAAGACGTTTCTTTTCTCTCGTTCAGCGTGGACCCTCAAAAGGATACTCCGGCTGTCCTCGAGGGATACGCCAAAAAATTCAAAGCACGAGAGGGTGTTTGGTATTTTCTGACCGGGCCCAAGCCCGTGATCGGACAGATCCTGGAAGACTGTCATTTCGCCAGCGCGGAAGACCCGATGATGCATGGGCTTCGGCTTGTGCTTTTCGACGGAGTGGGGCAGGTACGTGGCTATTATGATTACTCCGATGAAAATTTAGTGAAAAAATTGACACGGGATATAAGATCATTGAAAGAGAGAGGTTAAAAATACATGGCACAAGCACAGAAGAAAAATGACAACACGGTCCTTTGGTGGATCGGCTGGATCGTCCTGACCATCGTTACTTTTTTTATCTCCTGTTATTTTTGGACCGGATTTATCGCCAAGCATGTCGGGCCGATCCAGCAGGCGGGTGTATCCGTCCTTTGGGTCACCGCGGTATTTGGCACTTGGATGCTTTTTTTGGTGCCTCTCATCATCGTGATGTACAACAAAGTGGACCGCGCCTACGAAGACACCCGCATCGAGCGCGAAACTAAAGAATTGCAAAAATCCAAAAAAGGGCCCGAAACCCGTAGCATCCTCGTTCCCGAAGCGGACCGCCTGCTTCCTAAAAATATTTCGGACTTGCTTAAAAAAATGCCTCGGGCGATCAGACGAGGACATTTGGTGACCGCGGTCTTAAAGAGCGGCCAACGTGTCGAGAATGTCTTTATTTTGGACAAGCAAGAGATCCTGGGGATCTACAACGCCGATAAATTTCCATTCAAGGCGGAGGACGTCGCCGCGCTTGAACCCGCGAACCTGGACCATCTGCCGGCTTTTGAGACCAAAAAATGGCTTCGTCTCGACGGCGCGGGCCTGCCGCTTTAATCGATGAGGGGACCGGTCTACTGGTTGGGCCGCGCGCTTCAGCTTCTGTCGCTTTTAGCTCTGCCTTCGGCGATCTGGTCGGCTGAGTTTTACCACAGCGAAGCGCTGTCAGTGGGAGTTCTTGTCGCTTCTATTTTAGCTTTTGGAGCGGGTTATTTCTTGACTCAACTGGCGGCAAAGTTATAATAAAATCTATGAGCGAACCTTATTTTCAAAGCGAAGAAACTCTCAAACTCGCCCAAGAGCGCGCCGCTGAAAGAGCGGGCAAGCTTCCCCGCAAAAAAGCGCCGCCAAAACTGGCCGTCATCAACCAAAATGGATGCACGGGGTGCGAAGTCTGCATCGTTTTCTGTCCGGTGGATTGCATTGAGATCGTACCGGGAGCCATGCATACCCAGCTTCAGCAGGTGGTGGAGGTGGATCTGGCGCGTTGTATCGGCTGTTCGCTTTGCGCGAAGAATTGCCCTTGGGACACCATTGACATGATCCCGCATGATGAGGCGATACGCACAGCGCCGTCGGTCACCCTCCAAAGTGTTTGCGGCCAGAAGACGGCCGGTGAAGCTGCTTAAAAAATTTTAAATTTTTGATTCAATAAATTCCGCGACGTTTTCCTGGATCTTCTTCCCATACAAAGCATTGATCTCCGGGATGCCCGAGGGGCTTGTGAGATTGATCTCGGTCAGATATTTCCCCATCACATCGATCCCTGTAAAATAAAGCCCATTTTTCACAAGTATCGGGGCTATCCGGCGAACAATTCTCTTATCCTCGGCGCTTAAGACAGCGCGGTGCATGGAGCCTCCCACACTCAAGTTGGACCGAAAATCAGCGGGGGAGGGTTTGCGGGTAAAAACACCTAAGACCTCGCCGTTCAAAAGCAGGATCCGCTTATCCGCCTGTTTGGGGGTTTGAATAAAACGCTGGATCATGATCTTGTTTTTTGAAAAGTTTGTCGTGATGTCCAGGATCGAGGAGAGATTTTTGTCTTTAGCGTCTGTCATGAGGATCCCTGAACCAGCTTTCTGGTCCAAAGGCTTCACCACGACACGCTTTTTTAATTTCTGAATAAAACTTTTGGCAGTTTGCGGGTCTTCGGTCACAAGCGTCTCAGGCGTCAATCCCTCAAACTGAAGAATAGAAAGTTTTTCGTTGAATAGCGCGATCCCCCGAGGTTCATTGAGCATAAAAACTTTATCCCTCAAAAGCTCAAGGATCTGCATCGCGTACAAATAGCCGGCGTCAAAAGGGGGTTCCTTGCGGATAAATAGGGCGTCAAAACCGGCCAGGGGAGCTGGTTTCTCGGAGAGAAGGGAGGCTAAAAAACCTTTTTTGGCGTCCATGCGGGCGGCGTAAACATAAGCTTTGGGAGAGCCATTCTCAACCAAAAGATGACGGCTTTCAAAATGATAAACCGCATGCCCGCGCCGGGCAAGCTCGTGCATGATCCAAAAAGAGCTGTCCTCATGCACCTTTACGCTGGCCGTCGGGTAAAGCAGGAATGCGATCTTCATTATTCGTTTGCGCCTCTTGTGAATTTTACTTATTATAACATAACCATGGAAGCCCCCCTCACGACCACCGACCTGAAAACCTATTTTCTCCAAGGTTGTAAAAAACCCTCCGAATTCCAGATCGGAGTGGAATGGGAAAAAATAGGCGTCTGGCGTGAATCAGGAAAAGCCATTCCTTATTCCGGTGATAGGGGAGTCGCGGCCATCTTCCAGAACCTCATTCAAAAATACGGCTGGGAGCCGGCCGGACCGAACTCACCAGTCGTCGCGCTAAAAAAGAAGGGCAGCTCGATCACCCTTGAGCCCGGAGGCCAGATAGAGCTTTCCGGCCAGAAAGCTCATTCCATAGAAGCCAACGCTCAGGAATTGTATCTGCATTTGGAAGAAATTCGCGCCATCTCAGAATTGCTGAATATCGCATGGCTTGGAATAGGCACCCAGCCCTACAGTATCGCCGAAGAGATCGAATGGATGCCCAAGGAGCGCTACAACATCATGCGCGAAGCCCTGAAAGATAAGGGCTCTCTGACGTTTTCAATGATGAAAGAAACAGCCTCGGTCCAAGTCTCTCTGGATTACCAGAGCGAAGAAGACGCGCTTATCAAATTAAAATTAGGAATGGGCTTGTCGCCGTTCTTGACCGCCATGTTCGCCAACTCCCCCTTAAAGGCCGGTAAAAACAGCGGCTATCTATCGAGGCGCGCTTATATTTGGGAGCACACAGCGCCCGAAAGATCGGGGATCGTGTGGGATGTCCTCGATCCTAAAAAAGGATTTCAAAGCTACATCGATTACACGCTGGACGTGCCCCTGCTTTTTTTGATCAAAAAAAATCAATGGATCGGTGTGCGGGGTTTAAATTTCAGGCAGTACATGGAAAAAGGCTATGAGGGCCACCACGCGACAGCCGAAGACTGGCAGCTCCACCTAAGCGGCATTTTCACCGAAGCGCGCCTTAAAAATTACGTCGAGATCCGCAGTATCGACTGCCAAAAAACCCCTCTGGGCTTGGCCGCCGTTGCCTTGATCAAGGGCCTCTTCTACCACGACCCCTCCAGGAAAAAAGCTTATGATCTTCTATCCGCTTTCACCGAAGCCGAACTCAAAACCCTCCGGCACGAAGCCGCAATTCACGGCCTGAAAGTAAAGCTCCCTGACGGACAAAAAATCTTAGAGGTCTGCACCGAACTGACAAGCTTAGCCGAACAGGGGTTGGGAGATGAAAAAAAATATCTTGAGCCTTTGAAGGCAAATTTGAAAAATGGGGTGACACCCGCCGAACTCATCCTAAACTGCTTCGACGCCCGCAAACCCATCTTGAGCTGTACGGCGATCGAGGGTTAAGTCCTTAGTTTATAGCCAATTTTAAATAAATAAACTACCGCCGTAAAAAGAGAAATTGCCAGCACCGCGGCAAGCGCCATGCTGATCCGCACATCCACATCCGAAACCCCGATCATCCCGTATCTTAGGCC
>CAZBIH010000048.1:0-7423 GCA_964492015.1 uncultured Planctomycetia bacterium
CTATCCCTCCGATCCCAACATTGCCGTTACTCTCGATCCGCATTCTTTCATTGGCAGCGGTCATAAACGCACTTCCCGTATAAAACGCTATCCGTTGATTCGGGCCTCTGGAGGCAAAAAACATGTTGCCTCTGGCTGCGCCGCCAAGATTGCCAAGCGTGGCCAACGTCACGAACGCTGTGTTGCCAGGCGCGTCCGCACCCATCGTAGCAGGGTCAAAACTGTCGGAATATGAATCCATGGCGATAGACAAGGGCGTATTGACGCTTTCGGACTGCACTAAAACCCGGCTAGCGGCGCTTGTCCCGCCAACTTGCAAAGCATTCGCGACCCTTAACGTAACAATTCTGTTTGCACTTCTGGAGATTTCAAGAGCATTCTCAACGGTGGCGATCAGCGCCCTGGCAACGGCGCCTGGGCCTATCAATCCCAGCAAGCCCTCCCCATCCAGGGTCATATAGTTGGCCAAAGCGCCCCCGTTCGTAAGCGTTTGAAATTGAAGATTTGAGGCTCTTGTGCCGTCCGTCGCCGTGGTCCACGTCGATCGAATGCGCGCCATATCCCGGTTATCCGTCGTATTCGACTCCCCGCTAAAAAGAAGCCCTGTGCCGAAAAAATTCGCGGGGACCCCTGTGGACGAATGGTGCAATCTTAAAACATCGGTCACCGCCGCTGTCACAGCATCATTTGTGGTCCCTTGTATTCTGGTAGTGGGAGCCGCGGTGCCAATCCCCACATTTCCGGCACCGTCGATCGTCATCTGATTCGTCAGAGCCCCCGCGGCAGTCAGCGTCTGAAATTGAAGGTTGGAGGCTCTTGTAGCATCGGCCGCTGTCGTCCATGTGGATTGAATACGCGCCATGTCACGATTGTCCACAGTGGCGGATTCTCCCGCGAAAAGAAGCCCTGTGCCAAAAGCGTTAGCGGGAGCCCCTGTCGATGAATGCTGTAATTTTAAAATATCGGTCGTGGCCGCCAAAGTGCCGTCAGTCGTGACCGCCTGGATCTTGGTTGCTGGAGCCGCGGTGCCAATTCCCAGGTTTCCATTTCCGTCAAGAGCCATCAGCTGAGCAGCGGCATTGATCCCGGTGGCATAGGCATTGGAAGTGCCAAAAAACAGAGTGCTGGCGGTAGCACCCTCCTGCATCCAAATACCGGCTTTGGGCAGGGCGGCATTGTTGTCGCGCGTAGACCAGAAAATACCCGGAGTAAAGTTGTTCGCCGTAAAACTGGAGATAATATTGATCCCTGCCATTGCGACAGAATTTGTAAAATCCGTCATCAAAACCCTGCTATCCTCCTGGATCTGGATCTGCCGGTAATTTCCAAAGGGGGAGGGGTAATACGTGGAGAGGCGGACGTCTTCGGCGTAAAGGCAGGTTAGAGGGAAGAGGATAGAGGCTAGAGGAAGAAAGATGGAGAATAGAGAATGAAAGATCGATTTTTTATTTTTTGACATGACCGCCTCCGCTCATTGGGTTAAAAAAATTCCTGAATTTTATTTAGAAGCACGCTCTATTTTTTCGATGTCCTCTTTGTTTAAATTGATCATGCCTTTGCCCGATTGAACATTCAATGAGATCTTCACCATCTGTTCATTTTCAGCCACAATGAAACCCTTCACAAGGCCGCCGCTCTTAAGATAGATCTTATCCAGATTTAAAACGGTTTTAACCGTCGGAACGGCAGTGATCGTTTCGGTAGGGATAGGGGGCTTGCTCTTAGCGGTGAGCGGAATATCACGGAGAGTTGCCGCCTCTGAACCGTCGTCCAACTTCAGAAGTGACATGCGCGCCCCATGACGGGCGGCTTCAAAAGTGTCCGCCCAACCCTTCCGGACATCCTTCACCCTCTGTAAAAACCTGACTTTTAGCTTTTCTTCAGCAGAGATCCCCTGATAGATCCACTGATAAACTTTATCCTGAAAATTGATGCGGACTAGGGTCGCCATGAGAAAAAACAGGACAAAGATCGCGAAAAGCTTTCCCGTAAAAAAAACATTCTTTAACCAGATCTTTCCAAATTGAGTCACCTGGCGGCGCCCAAACCTTTTAGAAACATAAAGCGCCTTGTCCGCGCACTCCAAAAGCTCATCAACATTTTTTCCGTCCTGCGGATAGGATGCGATGCCCCCGCTAAAGCTCATCCCCACTTGGTTTCCCCTTAAGTTGCACGGCCTTTCTCTCATATTGGACGAAAGTCTCGCGGCAAGCCGATAGGCTTCATTCGAGTCCGCCGCATGAAAAATAACAAGGAATTCATCGCCTCCAAAACGAAAACAGGAGGTCCGGACAGTCACCAGATCCAAGTGGATTGCGCTTGAAAAGTACTTAATGACCTCATCCCCCAAAAGATGCCCGTATTTGTCATTAAATGTTTTAAAAAAATCAATATCGATCAGGAGGATCGAAAAAGATTTTTTATAGATCTGGTAATTTTCTACCAGTTGTTTTACGGTCGGGATGAGAGATTCGCGGGTCAGATACCCGGTTAAAAAATCTTTTCGAAAGCCTTCATAGGGTGCCGGATTCATTTTGCCTTTAAATTCCTTTTACTACTTATTGACTGTATTATGCCATAATGAACTTCTATTAACAAATCGAATTAAAGAAAAATCGTACCGCCGTTTGACGGTACGATCTTAATTTTGGAAGCGCCGGGAATTGAACCCGGGTCTCTAACCTCGAAGTCTCGAGCCTACTACATGCTTAGCTGATATTTTGATTTCCCCTCTAGAGCTTGAGTCAGCACAATATCCGAAGGTAAGTTCCCTGTCGTTCTCACCTCGAACGCCAGGAACACGCGCCAAAGGCCAGCCTGCTGTCGTCGTTCATCCCGCCTCACAGGCGAAGACAGGTGAACGGTAGCCGATTTTAGGCGGCTAGCGGTAGAAAACGCATAGGCACCGCGAACGGTACCATCATTGTTCTGTTAGCGTTTGATTTGTGCCAGGTGTTTAAAGAGGCCTCCCGACAACCTCTGCATGCGACTCCTAGATCCATTGCTAGATCGATACCCATCGCCCCCATGAGGTGGATTATACCATAAAAAATAGAGGCTTCAAGCCGGGCTATTTGCGATTACGATTTTTAATGGCGCGGTCGATTTCTCGGCGAGTGGTGTCTTTTTTGATCTCGGCACGTTTGTCGTGGTGTTTTTTCCCTTTGGCAAGAGAAAGTTCGACCTTGGCGATGCCGTACAGGTTCCAATAAAGTTTGAGCGGGATCAGCGCGATGCCTTTTTCTTTCACCTTGGAATGGATCTTTTCCAGCTGTGACTTATGCAAGAGAAGTTTACGCGGCTTGTTGGGATCCGGCGGGTTAACGGAACTTGCCTTTTCATAAGGCGCGATATAAAAATTGTACATAAAAAGCTCATTCTTTTCAAAACGCGCAAAGCTCCCGGCTAGGCTCGATTTGGCCTCTCGCAGGGACTTGACCTCAGCGCCCGTCAGGACGATCCCCGCCTCGATCGTTTCCAAAACAAAATAATCCCGCCTCGCCTCGTGGTGCGTGCAGATCAAAGGATCCGGTTTTTTTTCTTCCTTTTTATTCTTCATAAGCTCCTATGATAACATAGCCCGCCATTCCGGCCGAAGCGTTCTAGATAAGGGTAGATAAGGGGACATCATACTTAATTGCGACCAATTAAGTATGATGTCCCCTTATCTCCGCGGCCGAGGCGTTGACAGCTGTCAGAAATTTGGGTATGCTGAAAAAATGATCAAAAAAATAGGGTTTTGTGTGTTTTTGGGTTCGACCGGTTTTATCTCTTTTGTAGCTGCGGCGCAGCCCGCCCCGCTTTCAAACCCGACGGTCATCACGGATGCCAAGATCCAACAACTTCAGAGACTTCATCAAAAAGCCGAAGAATCAATTTTAAAAAATGATCTCACTTCGGCTGTCCGCATCTACGGCGATATTCTTTTGGAAGAGCCTGATGACGAAACAGCCTACACAGGCCTGGGGCAATGTTATTTGATCCTGGGAGATTTTCATCGCGCGAAAAACGCTTATTTAAACGCTCTGCACATCAATCCCGAGAATGAGACAGCTCTTATGGGGCTTAAAAGGATCGAAGACCCGGACAGCATGAACTTTGCCGAAGAATACACGGCCAAAACTCCTGACGCCGTTTTGCCCTCGCCGCCCGCCGAAACACAGCCGGCTGTGAAAACAGATGATATTCATCTGGGAGCTAAGAAAATTAGGGCGCCCTATTCCGTAGACATCCCGGCACCGGCCCGAAATTTGAACCGCGAACAGCTGATCCAGGCGGCTCTAAGAAATGCCGGATTTTACCGAGGGCCGGTGGATGGCATCCTAGGCCCCGTGACGCGCAACGCGGTCCGTGATTTTCAGAAAAAATACGATCTGGTTATTGATGGAAAAGTAGGTCCCAGAACCTGGGAACTTTTACAGCCGTTCATCCATCAAAGTGGCTTCGAGGAAAAAACCTAACGCCTTGTCTCGCCCGGCGCACGCCGCGCTTCTTTATCAATAAACAGATCCTTATCCGCCTCCTCCAGAAGCTGTTGAGTGTTTTCCGGCCTCTTGGGATCTATTTTGGGGTCGAACGTTGCCAGGCCGATACTGATAGAAGAATCCCGCAATCCCGGTTCCGCCAGGCCGGCCGCCATCTCATGATAGGCTTTGCGTAAACGTTCCCGGTAAGCTTTGGCTTCCTCGTGGCCTGTATGCCACAAAAATACAAAAAATTCATCCCCACCATAACGCGCGACAACGTCATAGCCCCTGGCGGTCTGCTTAAGCACAGCGCCGGCACGCCGGATCATTTCGTTGCCCGCCTCATGCCCCAGCGTATCGTTGATCTTTTTAAAGCGGTCAAGATCCGTCATGACGATGCTAAGAGGGTGTTTTGTTTTTTTGGAGGTTCGCCACTCCTCTTCCAATCTCGCGCGCAAAAAATCATAATTATAAAGTCCCGTCATTTTGTCATGGATGATCTTGGTTTCAAGGCCCTTATTATCCAAGAACAGCTTCACAGAATTGGAGAGCACTCCGGCTGCCAGGCCCAAAAAAGGGCCTAAAAATAATAGGAACGGCTCCAAGACATGATCCCGGGTAAAGAGAGCTTGGGTCCCCAAAAACGCGCCAAAAAAAACAACCGTAAACACAAAGATACCGACCCATAAACGCTGAAAAAGAAAAAATACCAACACCGTCGATCCCAGGATCCAGGAGAATATAAAAACAAAACTGCCGGATACAAAATAGAGGTTCCTGCCGGCAACGATCGAAAGAAGTTCATTGGCATGGATCGCAATACCGGATAGGACCCCCAAAGGAGTCGGATGGCGATCGGCAAAAAGAGCCGAGGTCAATCCCACCAGCACGGTCTTTCCTCGCACAAGCGAGGGATCCAGTTTCCCCTGCGCCGCCTGCCACGCCGGGATCTCTTTGAAATCAGACTCCAGCGCCGTAAAATTGATCGCGTAACTCCCGTCACCGTCGATCGGAATGCTCAAAGGAGGGCTGCCGACCGTCGCCAGCCCCAGGCCTCTGTCAAACTTTGCGCTGTTTTCACGCTCCGGGCCCGACATCGCGGCGGCAAGTTCCAAAGGAAAAGAACTTTCAAACTGCGCTGAATTCTCGTAAGGCCTAAGCAAGTAAGACCGGCGGATCACAAAATCAGGATCAATGATCTTTTCAAGATAACCGTACCGTGAAACAGCCTCCGCGATCACCGCCGCCGGCCTGACAACACGATTTTCTTTGCTGAAAGTATCTCCGATCACCACATTGCCGTGGCCCTTCATCGCCTCGGCAAGAATCAAACTGGATTCGGGGCTCCCCCCTTCAAGGCCCGTAAAAGAAACGTTCAAACCTACCGCGCGGGCGCCCGCGCGATTTAAATTGTCAAGGATCGAGGCAAAAATCGTCCGCGACCAGGGCCAACGCGCATCCAATTTTTGGCAGGACTCTTCATCGATGGAGACCAGCACGATATTTTTTATTTTATCCGAAGGCGCTCCCGACCAACGGCGGATACGAAAAAAAAGGTCGCGTACTTCAAGCGATGTTTTTTGGAGGGCTTCGGAAGATTCGTAATAAGAAGGCAGGGCAAGAAAAACCGCTGAAAAAATCAAAAGAACCGCCGCCGGATAAAAGTATTTTTTCATCGATCTAAAAAAATATGGTGCGGAAGGAGGGATTCGAACCCTCAATCCTTTCGGCACTAGCTTCTGAGACTAGCGCGTATGCCAGTTCCGCCACTTCCGCATTTATTTTTGGCCTTGGGAGGCAGATCAATGGATGAAGATCTTTAAGAACGCTGATCGATCGGGGCATACACCTGATCTGTCTTCCCGGTGTAAAAAGAGACCGGGCGGATCAGGCGGTTGTTGGTCAATTGTTCCAAAATATGCGCCGTCCAGCCCGCCACACGGCTGGTCGCGAACATCGGTGTAAAAAGATCAATAGGGATGCCGATCGTATATAAAACCGAGGCAGAGTAAAAATCAACGTTGCAATAAAGCTTCTTTTTTTCCCAGACTGTCTTCTCCAGCTTCTCGGAAATAGCGTACCACTTGGCCTGTTCGGGGTTGTTTTCGGCCAACGTCCGTGCCATGATCTTCAGGTCATGTGCGCGCGGATCAGGGCCCTTGTAAATACGATGGCCGAATCCCATGAATTTCTTCTTATTTTTGAGCGCCTCTTCCACGTAAGCCTCGACATTTTTAACGTCTCCGATCGCAACGATACTCTCCATCGCCCGGCTGTTGGCTGACCCGTGAAGATCCCCTTTGAGCGTGCCCACCGCCGAGGTGACAGCCGAATAAATGTCGGAAAGCGTGGACGCCGTAATGCGCGCCGCGAATGTGGAAGCATTCAGATCATGCTCGGTCAGAAGGATAAAATACTTATCCAGCATTTTAATTTCAACGGCGGTCGCGTCCTTTCCTTTCAACATATAAAGAAAATTGGCCGCGGTGCTGATCGAGGGGTCTGTTTTGGGTTTGACAAGCGGCAGCCCCTTGCGAATGCGGTCAAAATATGCCACGAGGGTCGGCACACGCGCCAATAAATGGTACGCTTTTCGAATATTAGCTTCCGCGGACTTATCCTCAGCCTCCACGTCAAAAAAGGATAACAGCGACACCCCGCTGCGCAGAGCCGCCATTGGATGAGTATTTTTGGGGAATAGCTCGATCAGGCGGACCAACTCCGCGGGAAGCTCACGCTGGGACGCGACATTTTGATCAAAATCTGCCAGTTCTTTGCGGTTGGGAAATTTTCCGAAATAAAGCAAATAGGCTGTCTCTTCAAAGGAGGCATGCTCCGCCAGATCATGAATATCATAGCCGCGGTAAGAGAGCTTGGAATTCTTTCCGTCGATCAGGCACATCGCGCTCTCAGCGGCGACGATATCCTGAAGGCCCTCTGAAAAAGTATTGGTTTGA
>CAZBIH010000048.1:7523-10927 GCA_964492015.1 uncultured Planctomycetia bacterium
ATTTATTTAAGATATGAATCTTCTGTTTTTTTGACCGGCGTTTTTTTGGAGGCCAGAGCATCGTTTAGTTTATCTTCGAGCTCACGTTTATCCGCCTCAGACCGGGCCAGCGCAGCTTGTTGGTCATTTAATTCCTGTTTCAATCTTTCCATCTCGGCGGGATCTATGGCGGGAACGCTTTGCGGCGGGGCCTGAACCTCCACCGGACGCACTTCCGCTCTTCTAGGAGCGGTTGAACAGCCAAACAACCCTGATGCAGCGGCGACCAAGATCAATCCAAAACCCAAACTTTTCTTAAGCATTTTACTCTCCCTCTGATCCATTGATTTTATGAATAAACACGATAATCCATATCCGGAAAAAGATTATCCCTAGATTCTATTCTTTCGAGGTCCTGAATGTCTATAGAATTTTTGCAAAGACCCTGCCAGAGGCGCTCAAAATGGTTCAAGTGGTCTTTGGTGCGGCTTTCCGCGTATTGCGTGTGCGTCCCGGTCTTCATAATAAAAGCCCAATCGCTGGACTGCGCCAAAAGGAGTTCGCGGGCCATCTGATTCAGCGCCCGGCGTCTCACCCCATCCGCCGATGGATTCTGGGAGGCACTTAAGATCATCCGTTCGGAAGCCTTATGCAGATGGCGATAGATCCAATCATTGGATGAGTTTAGCCAGACCTCCGAGTACCCTTTATAACCCCAGCTGGACATTGTCGGCGTGATGACTTGGTTTAGCGGATTTTTTTCCAAAAAATCGAGGGGTGTGATGGATTTAAAAATAGCCTGGTCGTGATAAATTTTTCGAAATAAAAACTCAAGCCACTGCGGGCCCTCAAACCACCAATGCCCGTAAAGTTCGGCATCATACGGCGAAACAACGATCGGCGCCTGCCCCATCAACCCGCGCAGATGCTCGATCTGCTGAATCCGGTTGAACATAAAATTTCCGGCGTGCTCGGCCGCTTTTTCACGTGCGGCTTGAGGGTCATAGGGCTCTTTATTCCCCGTGCCCGTAATACGGTAATACTTGATCCCTGTATGGATACGCGTTCCGTCGCCGTTCAAATAAGGCTTCATGTAGTCGTAATCCAGGTCAAATCCTATGTCGCGGTAAAATTCACGGTAACTGGCGTCCCCCGGATAACCTTCTTCGGCGCTCCACACGCTTTTAGAAGATTCGATGTCACGCGCGAACGCCGCAACGCCTGACTTGCAATACACCGGCGCGAAAATCCCGTATTTTGGCCGAGGCACGCCAAAAAGCACCGCGTGGGTATCCGTGATAAAAAAACGGATCCCTTCCTCCTTAAGATGTTCATCCACACCGGGATAATATCCGCACTCCGGCAGCCAGATGCCCCGCGGCCGGCGGCCGAGAATACGCTCATGAGTTTTCACCGCCACACGAATTTGCGCGCGAACCGCCTCAGGCTGAACCTGCATCAGGGGTAGGAAACCGTGCGTCGCCCCGCACGTGATGATCTCAAGCTTCTCCAGGTCCCAAAATTCGCGAAAAGCCCGCGTCAGATCCCGTCCATAATGATTAAAAATGTCGCGCGCCTCCCAAAAGAGGCCGTGGTACATTTTTGCCAGGGAATAAAACTGTTCATCAGAGCGCGTACGCTCCATTTCTTTTTCGCAGAGCTGGATCGAGCGGTCCAGGTGGCGCACGTAACGGGATTGCAAAAGCTCATCCGTCATCATCGATAGAAGGGTTGGCGTTAAAGACATTGTCAGGCGGAAGTCGACCCCGTCACGAACCAAGGCGCCGAAAGCCTTGATCAGAGGGATGTAAGTTTCGGTGACCGCTTCATAAAACCACTCTTCTTCAAGGAAACGGTCATGCTCCGGATGGCGCACATAAGGCAAGTGCGCGTGCAGAACAAGCGAAAGGTACCCGGCAGGCAACTGAAAGATGTCCTTGTAGTTATACGGCAGGCGGCACAGATTTTGAGAGTTTGGGCGAATTCTCCGAGGAAATGGCTTGGCGGATGCGTCTCTCGAACATTTTACGGATCTCCATTGAGCTGCCTACCCCCTCAAACCCTCCGATGACCCCCAGAAGCTTAAAATACATTTCATCCGGCATCATCCATTCCTCGTCCAAAACATCCGAAATTCCGAAGGACGGCGTACGGACCGCATTGGACCGGACCAACACAAAAAACTGCCCGTCCTCTGTTTTAAATCCTATCTCGGCCGCCCATTCACGGTCAGGCTGTCCCACATCAATGTACCAGTTGTTGTTCAAATGCTGAATTTCTATATCAAAAAAAACGGAGGGGGCGGCTGTCAGATCATAGACCCGTAAAACCGTCTTCTGCCGCCGAAGGCCCCTCGCCGAGATCTCCCCCATCACATGCGCTTCTCGGCCGGGCGTCACTTCCCAATAAGCAAAAAGCCACCAAGGATCGCGCACCAGAAGGACAAACTTGTCTTCCCCATAATACTCCGGAAGCCTGTGGTCCACAAAAACGGACGCCGAGGAGGCCTGAACTGCCTGGGAAACGGCGGGCTCTTTTAGGATCCTGGAAAATGATCTTTTGAGGACAAGCTTTTCTTTGAGTTTCTTGAGGGGTTTCTTGAGAGCTGTCTTTGGGCGAATTTTTTTTACGAATTTCCCGAGGGCTTTGAGCGGCACTTTCAAAGCCTTTTTTGAAGACGGAAGAACTTTCTTCTTAGGCGCTCTCTTTTTCATTGAAGCTTTAGAAAATAAAGACTCCGGCCGCCACAACGGTCGTGTATCCGCCCTTTTCCACCATGGCAGACTGCGTGACGTTGGTCGTTTTGACGATCTTGTCGGAGATGCGGAAAATTTCTTCTTTTTCGTCCCAGCTCTTGTCTTCGTCGATATCCAGACCGAGTGTCGAAGCCAACATCGCCGCCGCCAGGTCCTCCGCGGTGTCACCCGCTTCTTTTTCAGTCTGCCCGTAAGCGTAGTGCTCAGAAAGATAACCGTACGTGTTGGGGTCTGAGGGGATCGCGCAACCGATCGATGCCGCGATCAATCGCCGCGCTTCGTTGGAGGAAGTACGCGCGGTCACCGCGAATGTGATCATGCCGGGATAAATATATTTTTGGCCTTCGTTCTTGGAAATAAGTTCGCAGTTGGGAGGGAAAATGCTTGAGACGTGGACAATGTTGCACTTTTCAATCCCCGCGTCGCGGAGCGCCAACTCAAAAGAACGCAGTTCGTGCTTGTGAGAACCGACGCCCTTGGTAAAGAACATTTTTTTGGGGACCAAAAGCTGTTGGCCCATGCTGAGATGATCCTGAAGTGACGGCCCTTGAGCCTGCCCGTTCGCCTGTGTCGCGCCCATCGTATTTGACTCCTGTTTAAAAATGAATAGAAAAGCTACGCGTTTACTATACTGTATTGTCCCTAGAAGTCAAGATTGTCGGAGATCTA
>CAZBIH010000049.1:0-5562 GCA_964492015.1 uncultured Planctomycetia bacterium
GCTTTTCTCAAAACAAAACGGGTCTGAGGCATTGGGCCATCCTTGGCATCGATCACCAAAAGAACGCCGTCTACCATGCGAAGCGTACGCTCGACCTCGCCGCCAAAGTCCGCGTGGCCCGGCGTATCGACAATGTTGATCTTGATATCTTTGTAAACAACGCTCACGTTCTTAGCGCGAATGGTGATCCCGCGCTCACGCTCCAGATCCATGGAGTCCATGACGCGCTCGCCCATTTCCTGAATGTTGCGGTGAACATGCGTCTGGCGCAAGATGGCGTCCACAAGCGTGGTCTTGCCATGGTCGACGTGCGCAATAATGGCGATATTTCTCAAATTTTGCTTGCCCATAAAATTGTAGTTTTCTCTTCTGTTTAGAATGTTAAAAATAAAAAAGACCGCGAATAAGCCAGAAATCCGCAGTCTTATCGAAAGCTTTCTTGATAAATAAAACCAGCTGTTGTCTCGCGACAAGGATTTTTCGAGCCCCCATAATACCAAATTTGCACCGAAAGTCAACGCAATTTAGCGCCCACCATCCCAGCAGGAACTGCTTTGTTTTCAATCACTTACAAAGGGACTGTCCCCGATCCCTAAACGATCAATTCCAAACTAACGAATTCTGGGGACAGTCCCTACACAACTCATTTATTTACAGTTAGTTATGTATGTAATTATTACTATAACCAGAGAGGACATATCCGCTTTTATCTGTTATCATAGGGGCCATGCTGAAGCTTAAATCCCTGGAACTCAAATCCAACGTGATCTCGTCTCCTATGGCGGCCTGCACCGATCTGGCCTACCGGCTTATTTCACGAGAATACGGGCTGGAATTCTGCTTTCTCGAGATGGTTGCGGCCGAATCGCTCATCCGAGACAACAAAGCCACCCAGGAGCTCATGAGGACCATCCCCGAGGATAAGCCTCTGGGAGCCCAACTGGTCGGCTGCCGCGCGGAAGCCATGGGTGAAGCGGCGGGCATCGTCGAAAGCCTGGGCTATGACCTTCTGGACTTAAATCTCGGCTGCCCCGTACCAAAAGTCGCGGGCAAAGGCGCCGGCTCTGCCCTTCTGGCGCGTCCTGACGAATGCCGAGCTATTTTTGCCGCCGTCACTAAAAATGTAAAAAAAATTCCTGTCACCGTTAAAATGCGTCTAGGCGTCTCGGACCCCTCCGGCAATGAAGCCGCACGCGTCGCCAAGATCGCCGAAGAATGCGGCATTACGGCCGTCTCAGTTCACGGCCGCACACGCGTTCAGGGTTATTCAGGGACCGCCGATTATCACGCGATCCGCCGCGTCAAAGAGGCGGTCAGCATCCCCGTCATCGGTAACGGGGACGTCCTAAGCGGGGACGACGCGCAAAGAATGCTCGATATCACGGGCTGTGACGGCGTCATGATCGGGCGCGGAGGCTTGGGAAATCCCTGGATATTCAAAAGTGTGGAAAGTGTCATCGCCGGCAAAGGCGCTTTACCCGAACCTACATCTGAGGATAAAAAGAAGGCCCTTCTGCGACATATGGAGCTTGAACTTCTTTACCGCGAGGAACGAACTGTCTTGGTTTATATGCGCCGCATCGGAGCTTGGTATTTTAAGGGCCTGCCAGGAGCCGCCGAATTTCGAGGGAAGATCAACACCACGCAATCCATTCAAGAGATCCGGGAATTGATCTTAAATTTCGAGACCCGCGGAAATTTAACGACTGATCTTTAGGACTTTGTACTTTAGAATTCCGGCGGGGATCTTGATCTCGGCCTGCTCCCCCACCCTCAGGCCCAAAAGGCCCTTGGCGATCGGAGAAGTCACAGAGATCCTTCCCTCATCAAAATCGGCCTCATCCTGAGGGACGATCGAGTAGGTAAATTCTTCCTGGTTCTTTAAGTCCTTCAAAAGGACCTTGGCGCCGATGAACACCTGGTCTTTGGCGATCTTGGATTCATCGATGATCTGCACGCGTGCCAGCTTGTCGCTGGTGGTCGCGATACGGCTCTCATTCAAAGCCTGATTGTTTTTGGCGGCATCATACTCGGCATTTTCCTTTAAGTCGCCAAAAGCGCGCGCCTTGCCAATATCTTCGGCGATCTCACGACGCTTCACCGTCTTTAGATATTCGAGCTCTTTAAGGAGCTTCTCAAAACCTTCACGGGACATCGGTACTTTGTCGTCCATCATTTCTCCTTAAAACTTGATGCCCTTAGGATAAAAGATTTTGCCTCTTTTATCAATCGATTAATCTTTTTAGCCTCTCAACCGGCAAACCAACCGCATTGGAAAAAGAACCCTTCACCTCCTCGACGATCCTGCCTTTTTTGACCTGGATCGCGTAAGCGCCGGCCTTGTCCAGAGGGTTTATTTTTTTAAAATAGAGGCTGATCTCTTTGCGACCCAACGAACGGAGACGAACTTTTGTTTTTTCGACCATCACCACACGCCTTTTGATCTTACCCGCGGTCGTCTCCAACAAAACAACACCCGTATAGACCTCATGCCACTTCCCCTGAAGCGCCAAAAGCATCTGGAAAGCATTTTTTATATTCTTGGGCTTGCCGATGATCTTTTTTTTAAAATAAACTACGGTATCGGCGGATAAGATCTTACCCTCGGAAATTAAACGGGATGCGGAAAGCGCTTTTCCTAAAGCGTGGGCCCTCACCAATTTTGCCGGGCCGGCGCCGGGAATATTTTTTTCAAAATAGGTGGGCTTAAGAATTTTAAAACGAACGCCCAGATCTCTTAAAATTTTCTTCCGCCGTGGCGAAGTAGAAGCCAGATAGATCATGCGGCCAAGCTCCGCGCGGCACTGCGGCCAGCCAGTGTTCCCGAAGACCACGCCCATTGAAAATTAAACCCTCCGATGCGGCCGTCCACATCCAGAACTTCTCCTGAAAAATAGAGCCCCGGCGCTAGCTTGGATTCCATCGTAGAAAACTGAACCTCTTCCAGGCTCACGCCTCCGGCGGTCGCCTCCGCTTTTTTGTAACCAGTAACTCCGCTGACATTCAAGGGTGATTCGCGCAAAAGACGAATAATATTTCTTTTGTTCACCAGCGAAAGTTTTGAAAATACTAAAAGATGCACCCATTTATTTTTCTGGAGGAACACCTCTAAAAAACTATCCGGCAGCATAAATTCATCCGATAAAAAATGTTTCAAAGACTGCCCGGACCCGCTTTTTGACAGAATCAAATTCTGCAAAGACTCCTCGGTATTCCCGGGAATAAAATTGGCAAAAATAGCAGGCTGATCATCGGCTGGACAAGCGGCGAAATGACGAGAAATATCCAGCGCCGCTGGACCGCTAAAACCAAAATGGGTGAATAAAAACGATCCGCGCGCAGACGTCTGTTTTTTCCCCTTTCTAAAAAAGGATAGCTCGGCTTCCAGAGTCACCCCTGAAAGAGACTGCCAATCCTTATCCTCCGTCAAGAGAGGAGTCAGCGCGGGATAAGTCGGGATGATCCTGTGCCCAAAATGCCCGGCGATCTTAAAACCCATGCCATCGCTACCTGTCTCCGGCAAAGAGAGGCCGCCCGTCGCCAGGATCACACGCCGCGTCCAAAAAATTTCCCCGGTGTTGTCTTTAAGAGAGAAAAGATCCTCTTTTTTTCGCACTCCCTCGATCCTCATGCCCGTCTTCAAAGTCACGCGGAGGCGATCCGCTTCTTTCATCAGCGCCTCCAGAACCGTTTTTCCTGAATGGGTCACGGGAAAATATTTTCCGGTAGGCTCGAGGATGAGATCGACGCCGATCTCTTTAAAAAAATCGAGGGTCTGTTCCGGGGTGAATGCTTGAAGGACATGCTTTATAAAATGCCTCGGTCCCCCCTGATAATCCGAGGGCAGGACACGCTCGTGGGTCACATTGCAACGGGTGCCGCCGGAGATCAGGATCTTGGCGCCAATCTTCTGGCGGGAATCTACCAGGAGAACATTCGCGGAAGACGTATGCCGTTTGGCCATGATCGCCGAAAGAAGGCCGGCCGCTCCGGCGCCAACGACAACGATATCGGCTATCGGTTCCGGTTTCATCAAAAGATCAGATGGAAAAACGGTTTTTTGCCGCGCTGACCGTGCCGAGATTGGCCAGGCGCTTGATATCGATCCAGGGGTCCGTGGAACTGAGCATTGCGAAAGTGAACATCTTTGGCGAC
Source organism: uncultured Planctomycetia bacterium (assembly GCA_964492015.1). Classification (GTDB taxonomy): domain Bacteria; phylum Omnitrophota; class Gorgyraeia; order 2-02-FULL-51-18; family 2-02-FULL-51-18; genus CAMDWQ01. The sequence goes on from CAZBIH010000049.1 coordinate 4,156, forward strand.
GCGTAATTGGTCCCCATGAACGTGTGACGGGAGGCAAAAGTCCAGCCGGTCTTTCCCTTCACAGAGCCTGGGGTCTTCCAAAGCATCTTGTTGTGGTTTCTCAAAAGAATCGTGCGGCCGTCACTGCCGCGGATGACTGTGTTTGTGACAGCCATCATATGGTCAATGCGACGGTCACGCGAGGCATACCACATCAGGCGCGAGAGATCATAAGCCGTGGAGTATTGACGGTTCTTTTTTGATTTTTTTTTGACCGGCAAGCCGGTGGCATTCATAAAATGCGTGTCTTTCATCCCCAGCTTTGCCGCTTTTTCATTCATGAGTTGGGCAAAATCAGATTCCCGGCCCGAAACGGCTTCCGCGAGAGCGACCGCGGCGTCATTGGAAGAAGAAACCAGTGTCGCGGTCACAAGATCGGCCACACGGTAACGCGTCCCGGCCACAAGTCCGGCTTTGCTGGGGGCCATGTTGACAGCGTTCTTTCCCACCAGGATCTGGGCGTCCGGCCGCAGCTTTTCAAGCGCGATCAGCGCCGTCATGACTTTGGTCGTGGAGGCCGGCGAGAGACGCAAATGCGGATTTTTAGAAAATAAGATCTTGCCTGAATTGGCATCCATGATCACCGCTGAGCGGGCACTCAAGGAAAGGGCCCTGTAAGAGCGTGCAAAAACATCGGAAGGGTTTAAAACAAGCAGAGACAAAACCACAAGGGCACAAAAAGAACGAAACGCCCAAGTTTTTCTGATCACTTTAGAATCGTGTGCTCACATTCGGATCGCCGTCGTCATTAAAACCAACGCGGGTCGAGCCGCTTTCGTAAAAAGTGGGTTTTGGATCCTTGTCGTTCATCCACTCCGAAGCCGAACGGACCTCAGGATCGCCGCTTGAAACCTGCGTATTGGGGCCTTTGGCGTGAACCGGACCCACTCCAAGAAACATCAGCACCAACGCCGCGATCACCGCTTTTTTTCTCAAATTCCCGACACGCGGCTGGCCGCTCTCATCCTTCAAAAGGTGTTTTTTCCCCAAACGGTCGCGCGTAAAATCCGCGGACTCGTGAAGTTCGCCGTCAGGGACCTCCACAAAGCTGTGGATGCTCATATGCGCTTTGAATTCAAGCTTATTCAGGGACCGGTGTGTTGCCATGGACGTTATTTTAGCACAAAAGTTTTTTTCATAAAAGATTTTATGCTAAAATAAACTTATCTTATGGTAAACGAACCTATCTTGAGTAAAGTCTGTTCGGTTTGCGGCGGAAACGAGTCGGTTGAGATCGAGACCGTGACCAACGTCATGCCCCAGCCGACAGAAATGTTCCCGGTGCTTCTGTGCAAAAAACACAAAAAAAGCCTGCAGGACAAAACGCTCGATATCACGATGGATCCCAGCGGAAAACTGGTGTTTGTC
>CAZBIH010000049.1:5662-10920 GCA_964492015.1 uncultured Planctomycetia bacterium
AAGCGCGATCTGTCCGGTCTCCAGAACATAGGCGCGGTGCGCGACTTTAAGCGCCATATGGGCATTCTGCTCGACCAGAAGGATGGTCCTTCCCTGCTCGTTAATCTTTTGTATCATTTTAAAAATTCCTGAGACAAATAGGGGCGCTAAACCCAGCGAAGGCTCATCCAATAAAAGCACCGATGGGCGCGACATCAAAGCGCGGCCGATGGCCAGCATCTGCTGTTCTCCCCCGGAAAGCGTGCCGGCTTTTTGTTTTAGGCGTTTTTTTAAAATAGGAAATAGTTCAAAAATTTCTTCAAGGTCTTTTTGGATCGCGTTTCGGTCGCGGCGGATAAAAGCACCCAACTCGAGATTTTCAAGGACATCTAGCTTTTGAAAGATCTTGCGCCCCTCCGGCGCGTGTGCGATCCCCAAGCTTACGATCTCGTTGGGCAGCAGCGCGTGGATTGGTTTGTCTTTAAAATAGATCTCACCGGCTACCGGGTGGATTAGGCCTGAGATGGCCTTCAAGACCGTGGTTTTTCCGGCGCCATTGGCTCCCAAAAGCGCCACAATCTCCCCTTCTCCCACGGAAAGCGACACACCCTTCAGGCAATCCACGGTGCCATAACGCGTATGGATGTGGCGGATTTCCAAGAGCATGTTATGCCTCCCCCAAATAGGCTTGGATCACGCGCGGATCTTTTTGGATCTTGTGCGGAGGACCTTCGGCAATCTTTTGGCCGTCATCCATGACGACCACACGCTCCGATAGCGGCATTATGACCTTCATGTCATGCTCGATCAAAAGCACCGCAATGCCTCTTTTTTGGATCTTTCGTACTAATTGCGAGATCTCCTCTTTTTCGCTGGGGTTCATTCCGGCCACGGGCTCATCGAGTAAAAGCAGTTTGGGTTCTGAGGCCAGGGCACGCGCGATCTCAAGGCGTTTTTGATTTCCATAAGAAAGATTCGCTGCGATCTCATTGCCCAGGCGCGCCAGGCCCATCCAGTCCAGAAGCTCCATGCCGTGTTTGAATATTTTCTTCTCCTCGACATGGAAGCGGCGCGTCCTGAAAAAAGCGCTCCATAGGCCCGAGCGAGTACGCGCGTGCATGCCCACGGCGACATTTTCAAGAAGCGTCATGTTTTTAAAAATTCTTAAATTTTGAAATGTTCGCGCCAGGCCCTTTTCAAGAATTTTGTTAGGAGAAAGCCCGGACAAATTTTCTTTGCCGTCCTGAAAAAGGATCTGGCCGCCATCTGCCGGCACAAGCCCTGTCACACAGTTGAAAAAAGAAGTCTTGCCTGCGCCGTTGGGGCCGATCAGGCCCACAATTTCTCCGTCCCCGACTGAAAGGCTCATATTTTTAAGCGGCTGGACTCCCCCGAAACTCTTGGAAAGCGAACGTACTTCAAGAAGAGCCATCGTCAGTCGCCTCCTTTTCCGGGCGGCCAAGCTCCCGCTGTATCCGATGTCCGCCCAAGATCCCCTGCGGGCGAAATATCATTACCAGGATCATCAAGACCCCGAAGATGAGCATGCGGTAAGCGGCAAACCCACGCAAAACCTCAGGGAGGAGCCCGAGTACCAAGGCGCCCAGAGCCGCGCCCCAGATATTTCCCATCCCTCCCAGCACCACCATCGCCAAAATGAGGACGGAAAGGATAAAATCGAAACTGTCGGGTGTCACGATCGTCTGCTTGGCCGCAAACACCGCTCCCGCCAAACCCGCGATAAAAGAGCTGATACCGAACGCGCAAAGTTTCACCTGCACCACCGGGATCCCCATGCAAGAGGCAGCCAATTCGTCCTCACGGATCGCAACCAACGCCCGGCCAAATTTAGAATCCACCAGACGAAACAGAAAAAAAGCGGTCGCGGCGATCAAAGCGAGTGTTAAATAAAAATAAGGCGTGGGATTGACGGAAAAATTCCAGACATTCCAGTGAAGACCCTTATCAAAACTCGGCCACCACAAAGAAGGCCGCTTGATCCCCAAAAGACCGTTGGGGCCACCGGTCCATTGGCTTAAGTTGTTGAACGCAATGCGGACGATCTCTCCAAACCCCAGCGTCGTGATCGCCAGATAATCCCCACGCACGCGGATGGACGGAAGCCCGATCAAAAGACCGAACATCATGGCAATGACTCCCGCGATGGGAAGCCCGATCCAAAACGGAACATGCGCATTGAGCGAAAGCAGGGCGTACGTGTAAGCGCCGATCGCAAAAAATGCGGCGTACCCCAGATTTAAAAGCCCCGCGAAACCCACCACGACATTCAGGCCCATCGCCAGAAGGACATAAATTCCCACGGTCGTTGCCAGATCAATGTGATACGTATTTTTGTCTAAGAGAGGGAATAAGAGAAGGGCCAAAAAAACAAAGGGGGCTTTTTTCATTTAAACTTTATCAGGCACATTTTCGCCCATGATGCCGGAAGGTTTGAAAATTAAAACTCCGATCAAGAGAACGAATGCAAACACATCTTTCCACTCGGATGAAATATAACCGGCGCCCAACCCCTCAAATACCCCCAGAAGGATCCCGCCGATCATCGCCCCGGGGATAGAACCGATCCCGCCAAACACCGCCGCCGTGAAAGCCTTGAGTCCCGCCAGATACCCATCATGAAAATTGATACTGCCGTAATTAAGAGCGAACAGAGTCCCGCCGACAGCCGCCAAAGCCGAGCCCAGCACAAAAGTGGCCCGGATGATGCGGTTGATGGAGATCCCGACCAATTGCGCCGCTTCCGGATTCTCTGACGTGGCGCGCATGGCTTTGCCGGTGTTTGTATTTTTGACGAACCAAGTCAAAAAAAACATCAGCCCGATAGAAACAACAAAAATAATCACCTGTACCAGGGACAGCGACAAGGCGCCTAATTTTAGGCGCGTCATCGGAACAATATCAGGAATACCCTGTTCCTTGGAGCCGTAGATGAGCATCACTGCGTTTTGAAGAAAGAAGGAAACGCCGATCGAGGTGATCAGTGCCGTCAATTTGGGAGAGCGCCGCAGAGGTTTGTAAGCGATCTTTTCGATCATGGCGCCGAGGATCGACGAGCCCAGCATCGAGAATACCAAAATAAAAATAAGCACGATCCAAAAAGGTGCGCCGGGGACCAGAAGCGCAGCGATCCAAATCGCCGTGAGGCCCAGATAGGCGCCCACCATGAACACTTCGCCGTGCGCGAAGTTGATGAGCTGGATCACTCCGTAAACCATCGTATATCCGAGAGCGATCAGTGCGTACACCATGCCGATGGTGAGGCCGTTTAATAATTGATTGAGAAATAGGTCAACGGCGGGATTCATGCTACGAGCATGTCATTTCGAGACCATAAGGCTGAGAAATCCCATAAAAGCGAGATTTCTCGCTTCGCTCGAAATGACACCGTCTTAGATTCGCCGACCGGAACTTCAGGGTTTAATTTCCTTGAGAAAAATAAATTTCCCATTTTCGACTTTGAACACACCCACGCTCTTGCCCACTGCGTCGCCTTTTTCATCAAAATTAATGACCCCTAAGATTCCTGGATAATCTTTTATTTTTTTCATTTCGGCAAGCACCGCTTCACGGTCATTTTTACCCGCGCGGCGTATCGCTTCGATGAGCACGTTCATCGCTTCGTAACCGTAAGCTGAAAAGGACCCGATCTCTCCGTGGCGAGCCTCATAACGCGCCACAAAATCCGCAGCCTCAGGGATCGAGTGTGGATCCACCCCCAGCATCGTCGCGTAGATGCCTGTCGCAAGCTCCGGAGTGACCAGCTTGATCAGCGTCACATCAAACACACCATCCCCGCCCATCCAGAGGGCTTCAAGCCCCATTTTTTTGGCCTGCCGGATCAGAAGCGCCATCTCAGGATATACCCCGCCAAAATAAACAAGCTCCGGTTTCAGCGATTGAATTTTGGCCAAAAGCGGCGCGAAATCTTTCTCGCCTTGAGCGATCCCGTCATGGCTTAGCACCGTCCCGCCGAGCGCTTTGAATTCTTTTTTAAAAACAGAGGCCAATCCTGCGCCGTAGGTCGTCTTATCATCAATGATCGCGATCTTTTTAACGCCCAATTCTTCGGCGGCAAATACCGCCGCCGCCGGCCCCTGCACATCATCCGTCGCGCAGATCCTAAAGAAAGTATCAAATCCCTGCTTGGATATCTCCGGATTAGTCGAAGCGGGCGTGATCTGCGTCATGCGTCCCTCGTGATAAATCGTCGAGGCGGGCTTGGTACAACTGGAATTAAAATTGCCCACCACTCCCACGACCAAGGGATCCGCGATCAATTTATTGGCGCCGAGCACCGCCTGTGTGGGATTGCTCTGATCGTCCACCGAGACAAGCTTGAGTTTGGCATTTCCAAAAATAGGCCCTTTGGCATTGGCATCCTCGACCGCCATCTGGACTCCCTGCATCATGCCGATACCGATATAAGCTTGAGGGCCTGTCAGGGGGCCTGCGGCACCCACCAAAACCTCCTCTTTTTTCTCGTCAAATCCGCAAAAAGACAAAAATCCTAAAGCTAATAAGAAAAAAATTGTTTTTTTTGGCATTCGCAGTTCCCCTTTAATTTTCCCTCATCATACCATAGGCCCAATAAAAAAAACCTCCGCCAAAGATCATTGGCGGAGGCTTAATGTTTTACGGATTTCTTAAAGTATTACTGATTTCCCGCGGGAACTTCGGCCCCGGCAGTGTTCAGATGCGCGGACAAAGCAGTCCAAGTCTTGGGGCCCACTTTTCCGTCCACCTTCAATCCATTCTGCGTTTGAAACTCTTCGATCGCCCGCTTGGAGGCAGGGCCAAGCTTACCGTCAATTTTTCCGTTATAAAGACCTGCGTTCTTCAAGGCTGTCTGTATCTCCTGATCATGGCTTAGAGCTTTGCCCGTGCCTGCTTCAAGAGCCGCCGGGATCGTGGATACCGATTGAGTCACGGGAGCCGCATCGATCGGCAGAGCTTCCACGGACGTGGACAGGCTGGAGGCGCCGGCCTGAGGAAGCTGGGCCAACTCTTCCGTGGTCGTTGCCGGTGTGGCGGTCGCGGAATCAAAACCGGTGGACGCAATGTTAGTTTCTTCGCTGGACTTCTTGGCGCAACCTGCTACAAAAATTGAGACTGTCAGTAAAAACAGTGCCATCCATTTCCGATCGCTCATGTGCTGTGTTCCTTTTTCAAATTAAATAGGATTAAAGAGGCCCGGACCCCGGATGGAAAGTCACTATACACCTCCCTTTTCGGGTTGTCAAGAACGCGGGACAAAAAGT
>CAZBIH010000050.1:0-10846 GCA_964492015.1 uncultured Planctomycetia bacterium
GGGATCTTTTTAAATTTTTCATCGGCTTTTAACTTCTGGCATACCAGCCAGCCATCGATCTTAGGGAGCATGATGTCCATCAGGAGAAGATCCGGCGGCGCTTCGTTGACTTTTTCAAGCGCCCTTTGGCCGTCAGCTGCGGTGCTGATCTGGAAACCGGCGTTCCCCAAGAATTCGGACAGCATCGAGACCATTTTCGGCTCATCATCCACGATTAAAATTTTTTTACTCATTTTAAAAAAACTCCTTCAAGACATTATCCTATCTCATTTTTGGGTCGAATATAAAAAAATTTCAGAAATAAAGACCTTCCCGAATTCTTCGAGCTTCTTCTCTCCGACACCACTGATACATCTAAACTCAGATTCATTCGACGGTAGATCCCGCGCCATCTGACGCAAAGACACATCGGAAAACACAATGTAGGCGGGAACATTCCTTTCATCGGCCAATTTTTTGCGCAAGCGGCGGAGACGTTCAAAGAGCGCTTCATCACAGACGATCTCCCCTGATCTAGGGGCTTTACGCTCCGTCGGCGATGAAACTTTGCTAACAGGAGGAGGCGTCACCTGCCGTGTCAATGTCACCGTCCGCTCCCCGCTTAAAACAACGGACGCCTCCGGGGTCAGTTCCAACACACTGAACTTCTCCGCTTTTTGCGTCAGAAACCCCAGCCGTATCAATTCACGGCCTATGACCGACCATTCGCGCTTGCCCATTTCTTTGCCGATGCCGTAAGTGGAGATCTCATGGTGTTTCCATTTGCGGACCTTTTCGGTATCCGCGCCCGTGAGCACCTCGACGACATGATTGGATCCGACACCAAAACCGCTTTTCTCGCGGATGCGGAAAACACACGAGAGAAATTTCTGTGCCAGAACCGTCCCGTCAAATGTCGAGCGTGGCGAAAGACAATTGTCGCATCCGCCGCAATTTTCAACGGATGTCTGTTCGCCAAAATAACTCAAAAGCGCCGCTCGCCGGCAAGAACTCGCCTCTGAGTAATGCAAGATCTGGCGCAATTGCTCCCGTGCAATATCCCTCTCACGCGGATCGGGTTTTTCTTCAATAAATTGGCCGTATTTGACCGTATCTCCCGCTCCAAAAAGAAGCAGACAGTCGGCCGGTAACCCATCACGCCCGGCGCGGCCGGTTTCCTGATAATAGCCCTCGATATTTTTTGGCAAATCGTAGTGGATCACAAAGCGCACGTTGGGTTTATGGATTCCCATTCCAAAAGCGATCGTGGCGCACACCACACGTGCCTCATCTCGTAAAAACAATTCCTGATTCTTACTGCGCTCATCCGCGCTCAACCCCGCGTGATAAGGCTTCGCATCGATCCCCTGCCGGCTTAAACGGTCCGCGACATCCTCGGCTGAGCGGCGGCTCTGACAATAAACGATCCCGCTATCTGACGGATGGCTTTTTACATACCCGTAAACCTGTTCAAATGCTTTGTGTTTGGCCAAGACTCGGTAAGTCAAATTGGGGCGGTTAAAACTCGCCACATAGATCGCCGGGTCTTTTAGTCGAAGTTGACGAACGATATCCTCTTGGACTCGGCCTGTTGCCGTCGCTGTCAGCGCTAAAAGCGGAACCTGGGGAAAAACGTCCCGTAACTCCGCCAGCCGGCGGTATTCCGGACGAAAATCATGGCCCCATTCACTGATGCAGTGTGCTTCATCGACTGCGATCAAAGCTACATTCCATCGCCGCAGCTTATCGACAAAACCCGGCAGCATCAGGCGCTCCGGCGCCGCGTACAAAAGGCGGTACTCTCCCCGGTCCAATTTTTCCAATCGTTCCCGGGATTCGGCGGCCTCCAAGGAAGAATTCAAAAAAGTAGCCGGGATCCCGCCCGCCTCCATCGCGTCCACCTGGTCTTTCATCAAAGAAATAAGAGGTGAAACCACCAATGTCAGACCCGGACGCGCCAACGCGGGCAACTGATAACAAAGAGATTTGCCCCCGCCCGTCGGCAATAAAGCAAATACATCCCGCCCTGCCAGAGAGTCTTCAATAATTTCTCTCTGAAGAGGCCTAAAAGAGCTAAAACCGAAGCTCCGATTCAATATCTCTAACAAATCTGCTATCTGTGTTTTCATATTTCCCTTAATAGTACCATTGATAGTTCCCTCTCTCACTCTACTTGACGACGACCCCCCTATTTTTCGTCGGTAAAAAATTCTACATTTTTTCTATCGGTTAACACTAGTTATGGGGACATCATACTTAATTGGTCGCAATTAAGTATGATGTCCCCATAACTAAATAGAAACCAGTTTTACACCCCTGGGGTGTAAAGCGGGTGTGTGGCAACGCCGTCGCCGGAAAGAACGGAGTCATACACCTCCAGAGTCTCATCAGTCATTTGGGAAGATGTTCGGGGATAACCGGTACCGAAGGATAAGCGACGAAAGCAAACAGGGTCCGAAACGATACTATTTAGAATGTCATACAACGCCTTGGCATCACCCCGCGGAAAAAGAAAACCGTTCTCTCCGTTTCTGACAAATTCGCTCATGCCTGGCACATCAGAAACGATAACAGGTGTCTGCATGGCCAAAGACTCGAGCAAAACAAACGGGCAATTTTCAACCCAGGTAGAGGGGATAATGACAAAATCCAGATCTGAGTAAATTTTTGCCAGTTGGTTTCTCTCAGCGTTGCCGTGAAACGTAACGGCGTGGCCCAAAGCGCGGGAGGAAAGTTTCTCCAGATAATTCGGAAAGGCGGCGGATCCAAAAATATGCAGCTCGGAGGAATCTTTGGGCAGACGGCAGAAGGCTTCTACCGCAATATGAGCGCCCTTATGTTCGGCGATCTGCCCCAAAAAACCAAATTTAACACGTGACCCTTCCAACGCCGTGGCCTTTTGTGTGCGCGGCAAGTCCACCCCATAAGGGATCTCATGGATAGGAAATTTAAAACCGTGCGATTCATAAGTTTTTTTTAAAAAAAGCGTGGGCGCTATCGCCGCGCTAAAATTTTGATATAAATTTTTAAGAAAAGCCGGCCTTGCCCGTGTATCCGCGGCCGCATCTTCCCAAAAGCCCTTAAGGATACCGGCTCCATAAGCCTGGTTTAAAGCTTTTGCGGTTAGATGAGAAATAACCGGCTCCGCCAGAAGTCGATCTGCGAAAGACGCGGTGTTTGGCCTGCTTCTTTCTTTGAGCACGCATTCAAGGCAATTAACAGTATCCGCATCAGGGCCTTTGCACAAAACTCCGCCCGCCGCTTCCAGTTTGTTGTTGTAACAAATCCCGAAAAAATCCGTGAAAGTCGCAATCGCGGGGATCTCCGCTTTTCTCAAGACCTCCAAAAGGACAGCGGTATGATTCAAAAGATGCGTGACATGAGCAATGTCCGGACGTATTTCTTCCAAGATACGCTTGAGCGGAGCTTTCATTTCTTCCTGATAATACAAGTCACGTATCCGCCGATTGGGAAGAAAATTCTTGTCGATCATAAAAACAGGGATCCCTTCAAAAAAAGTACGAGTGACCAGCGAGCGGTTTTGTTTTTCGCCGCTGAATTTTGCGGTGATCAGGACCGGCTCATGCCCTTTATCGCGCAGATTCCGTATCAACTCCAGCGTATAAACTTCAGTACCATGAGTATGATCCGGGAAAAAACAGTGAACGAAAACAGCGATCTTCATTTTTTTAAGACAAAACCTCTTTTTCGTCGGTAAAAAATTCTAAATTTTTTCTATCGCCTAACTTAACTATTTCACGCACCGGAGGTGTAAAATGGTTCCGGAATAAGTTCCTGTAGTTTTGGGCCTGCTCATGGACGCTTTCTTCAAGACAATGTTCATTCGCCACTAACTGCTGGATAGCGCAGATCTCTCCGTAAATTTCTTCGAAGTCCGCGCCCGCGATGACACTTTGATCATGCCGCCGGTGAAGGTTGGCGGGCCGGGACGAGAACGCGACTTTGCCACCGGCAAGCACACGCAGGTAGGCAACCCAATCGGCGGCTTTCTTATACCGGGATATCTCATCAAAGTGCCGGTCAAAAACAGCGGTGATCGCGTCTCGGCGAAACACCGCCGAGCTGACATTGGGGATCGTATTCAAGATCGCAAGCGACGAGCGGATCTCCTCCACGCCATCAGCTGTATAAGATCTCTTCCAGCGCTCGGAAGAAACATTTTTTAAATAGTTGTGATAATTTTTTGCCAAAACTTTTCCGTCCGAGTCGATCTGCCGGCTTTCGCAGTAACTTAAAACAGTGTTTTCCGTGATCAGCGGAGGAAGGACCGTCTCAAGAAAATCCGGATCACTTAAGTCATCCGCTTCCGCGATCCAGACATAATCCCCGGTGGCAAGCGAGAGGCCTTTTTTCCACTGAGCTGCGACATGGCCTGAGTTGGTACGATTGACGACCACCTGCGCCGTAGTTTTAGTCGTAAAAAGCCAATCAGTTATTTTTTTAAGACTTTCGTCCGTGGAGGCATCATCCAGAACGATCCACTCGTAGATCGGAATAGTCTGAGCCCTTATCGAATCCAGGCGCGCTTCAATAAATCGCGCGTAGTTATAATTGGGGATCACGACCGAGATCCGCGGCAGTTGGAACCCAAGGATCTTGCAAAGGTTAAAACAATAGGCCCGGAATGAAAAATTTTTATCCACGGCTTCTTGTCCGGCCATGGCGATCTTTTCCGAGAATTCGGGATCGTCCAGCAGCCGGCCGACGGCTTTTGAAAATTTATCGGTGTCGAACGGCGCAATGACACTGCCTCCGAGATCTTCGAGCCATTTTGCGCCGCCGCCGGTAGAGGCAAAAGCCACCACAGGAACTCCGGTATCGAACGATTCGAGAACTACGGATGGAAAAGGATCTTCTCGGGAGGTCAGCGCGTAAACATCCGAAGCGGCGTAATAAAGATCCGTATCAGGATCAAATTTTAAAAAGTGAAAGTGCTTCTTGTAAGGGCTCTGAAAAAGACGGGCCTCGACTACCGCCCGCGAGCGCTCTTCCCAATACCCAACCCATACAAAAGCAACATCCGCGCGCCGCGCCAAAAGCTTCAGCGCGCTCTCGACAAAAAGGTCGGCACCTTTGCGATGATCCGCGAAACCGACACCCAAAACGATCTTGGTATCTTCCGCCAAACTCAGCCGCTCGCGAAGCCGCGTTCTGGCGGCCGGCTTGTCAAAACGAAACCGATTTTGTCGGTAAAGACCCTGGGGACGGATCATTTGTTTGTCAGCCTCGACGGAAGCAAATTGAGAAAATTTTTCAGCCACGATTGGCGTGCAAAATACAACAGCCTTTGACATGGAAGCGATCTGCGCAGCTTCTTTTTCAAGTTTTCGTTCTTGGATCAATCCCGGCAACTCATGCACCAGAGAAATGCAATGAATTTCGGAATTCGTCAGCACAGGGATCAAACTGCCGGAAACCACCGTGTTGACAATAGCCCGTGAGAACCCCCGCTGAACCAGCGACTCGATCCTGTTTTGCACTTTCTTGCCAGCCAGATCCATGCCTTCAAATTGATGAACAGGCGCCAGAGTTGAAAAGTCTTTCTCAAGCATGCCACCGCCAAGAAGAATAACTTCCACCTCAAAATACAGCTCTTGTTTGAGTGATCGAACGATATTAAGCGCGATCCGTTGAGCGCCATACGGATGCGCGTCGTGAGAGACCACAAGGATCTTTTTTGATAGACCCGCTGAGACCGGGGCCAAGAGCGCTTTGCGTGTCGCGTCAAGCCACGCGTAACCGTAACGCTTGTCCGGTTCCAGATGAGCGCCCTCAGCCCATTTATTCCAGGCGTTCACAAAGATCAGCCTCTCCTGTGGATCTTCGAAACGCTGGCAGGTATCCCGAACAGCATTTTCAAGCCACACTTGATAATCGCGCGGCGAACTATTCAAGAACACGGTTCCTTTATTTTTTCTTCTGGGCGTGTTATCCCACGACGGGCACACTCCTCTAAAGAGCTTATAACCGGTCTTGGGAAAATTTCGGGATCTTTTGACGAAATTTTGCCAGTCAAAAATTTTTCCTACGCTGCCCGGCGCACGGATGTTTCGGGTCATATCGGCAAATTTGAAATTGTTGGGAGGAAATTCGATTGCGGCGTCAAAACCGTATTTTTTTGGGTCCACTGTTTCAAAAGATTGAGTATAAGCCAGATAGATCTCGCCAATACCGTGTGTCCGACACCAATGACGCCAGCGTTCAGCCGTTTTCTTGGGCGACGGCAGAAGGCCCGGCCGGTACACCAATAAAAGCGGTTTGCCGCCAATGCGGATATAACGGCTATCGCGCAGGTATTGACTGATGTGTTCGATGAATGCAAGATCATCTTTGGGTGAATGTCGCTGGGCGATCAGCACTTCCCTGTCTTTACCGTCCCAGCGCCGGCTCCAGTTTTCATTGGCCCATGACAGGCAAAAAGGCAGGTCGAGGCTTGTGTCTTGGAGATAGTTTTGAACCGGTTTTTCTAAAAGCCGCTTTCCGCCAAACCAGTAAAAATAAAAACAAAAACCACCCACGCCGTATTGTCGGGCCCACTCCACTTGACGGCGCTGTATCGAAGGATCTGACAGATCATAATAGCCGGGATCTTCCGGCTCATGCGGCTGATAGTGCCCCGTAAACTGCGGCACGGCCCTCCGGACATTGACCCAATCCGTGAAACCGTCTCCCCACCAGGCATTATTTTCGGGGATCACGTGGAACTGCGGCAGATAAAAAGCAATAAGCCTGGCTGGCGGGTCTTTGGGGGCCGGCCCCTCGACGAACGGCACGTAAAGATCCGCTCCAACGGCAGGTGATGGATCAGGGCCGGATCTTACTGACAACATTTTTTTGATCCGATCTAAAATTTTATTTTTTTCAAGCTTTGTGAGAATTTTCCATTTCCATGAATTGTAAATACCGTGCAATTCATGCCGCGCCGCGGCAAGATCCGTTTGTTTCTGCCTCAAAAGTATTTCCGCTCTGTCCAGCTGTGCTCCTTTTTCAAGCGCGCGGCCGGCCGCGGAGGCGATCTGGGCGTCTTTCTCGGAGAGAGCGCTTAAAGACTTATCCACCAAAAATGAATTTTTAGCCAGGTTTAATTTTTGGCTGGAGCAAACCGCAATAAAATAAATAGCTTTCTTTTTTCTATCGTCGACGACGAATTTGTCATTCACATGGTCCATTTGATATTCGACCAGTGATGATTTATTTGCCTGAGGCTCCAAACTCCACAAGTTGGAGCCTGTAAAAATATTTTGTCCCAGGATAAAAACATATGGGAAATAGGCCTCGAGAAAATCTTTAAATTCTTTTTCGTAAAATTCTTTTAAGTGAAACTTATTCTTATAGTTGGGAACATCAGAGTAGTAATATTTATTGGGGCTTGAAACGAGGAACACCCCGGGATCTTTTAGAAGCCTTTGAACCTCTTTCATGAATTTTTTCTGGGAGTCTTCGCCGATATGTTCAATGGTCTCGAAGGAGACGATCACGTCAAAAAAATTTTCGGCATCCACGGGAATACTTTCCGCCGAGCCTGCCAAAAAACGGAGATTGTCCTTTGAATATCTGTGCTTGGCAAAATCGACCGCTTCCTGAGAAATATCGACCCCTGTCACGCTTTTTGCTAAGCCGGCCAAAAGGTGGGAGCCGTAACCTTCTCCGCAGGCGATGTCCAAAACATCCTTGTCCCTTACGAACTGCGACGCATAAAGATAGCGGTGCCAGTGCTCGTAGTTGATCTGCGCGCTGTTTAAGTCGCTTAAATACCGTTCGCCGGTAAATTCCATGAAATCGCCCTTATTTCATTTTCAAAAAATCATCGATATTGCCGCCGCACAAGGACGGCACCGCCTCACGGATCTTTTCAAGCGGCCAATCCCACCATTTTATTTCCAATAATTTTTGGATCTGTTCCTCAGAAAAACGGTACCGGAAAAGGCTTGCCGGATTTCCGGCGACGATCGCGTAAGGCGAGACATTTTTTGAAACGACCGCGCCGGCTCCGATCACAGCGCCGTCCCCGACCGTGACACCCGAAAGGAGGATCGCGCCGTAACCGATCCATACATCATTTCCGATGATCGTCGGGCCTTTGGCGAACGGAATTCCGTTTTGCCACGCGTCATCCAGCCCAAACGCGATGTTTAAGGGAAAAGTCGTCACCCAATCCGTGCGGTGCTCACCGCCTCCGAAGATCGTGACATTTTCCGCGATCGAGCAAAATTTTCCTATCGAGATCCTTTCGTCAGCTCCCCATAATTTTAAGGAAGGGTTGCCATACGTATAAGCCCCGATGCTGACGCGAGAGTCCTCGCAAACAGGCCGCGGCAAATGAAACGAGTCCAAATTAAGACTGATCATGAACGGCCTCTTCCGCAGAAACGGAGATCTCCATCGGGATCTTCACCAGGCATCCATATCGCGGGCCTTGGGCCTGAACTTTGAAGACCAGCGCGTCATGGATCCAGTGGTGCTGAACGTGTTCATCGAGTGTGCCTTCGGCAACCGCGACACAGACCGAATAATCCCCCGCCGCCAAAAGAGGCAGGTTAAATTTGAAGGTCACCCGGATGATTTGCCCCGCCCGCGCCTCGACCGGATCCTGCTCCGTTCTCTGGTGGGTGTTTTCTCCAAAGAGGGATTGCCCCAGCCGGTCCTTCACAAAGAAGCCAATAATAGGCTTGAACATCAGCTGATTAATTTTGACGTCGATCCCAAGAATGACCGTTTCCCCTCCCGCCGCGCGGGCCAACGGCTCTCCGTTCTGTCCCAGTAGGCGGACTTCAGTGATCCCTGCGCCTCCTTTTCCGAAGGACGGTTTTTTGGGGTCGGATGTAACAACATGCGCGCCCTGTCTTTCCTCATAGACCGTCTCAAAATAAGCTTCACCGATCTCTTTGGCCGCTCCTTGAGCTCTGATTTTTCCGGATTCAAGCCAGACCGCGCGCGGACACAGAGCGCGGACCGCGGCCATATCATGGCTCACAAAAAGAAGCGTCCCTGTTTCCTTGAATTTTCTTAAGAAACGCATGCATTTTTGAACAAAAAACGCGTCCCCCACCGCCAGCGCCTCATCAATGACCAAAATATCCGCGTCCACGTGCGCGATGACGGCAAAGGCCAGTCTCATGTACATTCCATGAGAGTAAGTTCTGACCGGCTGGCGGATAAAATCCCCAATATCCGCGAAAGCCAGAATATCATCCAGTTTGGCGTCCGTTTCTTTTTTGGAGAGGCCCAGCAAGCTCGCGTTGAAATAAATATTTTCGATCCCGGAGAGTTCCGCGTTAAAACCGGTCCCCAGCTCCAGAAGAGACGCCAGCCGTCCGTTCACGCGGTAAATTCCGGAGGAAGGGGCCAAAACTCCGGAGAGGATCTTGAGCAGTGTTGATTTTCCGGAACCGTTCTTTCCGATGATCCCCATCGCTTCTCCCCGGGGAACACGGAAGCTGACATCTTTGAGCGCATAAAAATCCCGATGATATTTTTTGCCAAAAGGATGAAGTGCCTCCTTGAAACGGTCGGCTTTATGAGCATAAAGCGGATAGGTTTTTGATAAATTTTCTACCCGGATGGCGTCGTTCATTCCGTCTCCTACAAAACGTCCGCGAAATGAAGTTTTAATTTTTTAAACATAAAGATCCCGGCCGCCAGAAAAATAGCGGTGATCCCCCAAAAATAAAGCGTCCACAGCGGCTCCTTCCAAAAAGGGATCTGATAAAGAAAACTGCGCCGGTAGCCTTCGGTCAGATAACTCACCGGGTTCAGATAACAGAATATTTTAAAACGCGGTTCCAAAAGTTCCATATTCCAATAGATCGGCGTCAGCCACATCAGCAGATTTAAAAAGATCCCCAGCCCCGCGGAAATATCGCGGAAAAAGACCATGACCGCGGAGGTAAGCCATCCAATTCCCAGGACCAGGCAAACACACGCAAAAAAATAATAGAGGCTCTGAAACCAAAAAAAAGACGGGCGAATACCCAAAAAAAAGAGCACGGGGACTGCAACTGCCAGAAATATAAAATGGATCACTGCCGCCGAGAGCACCTTCACCACGGGAAGCATCGACAGTTCCAGGGGGACTTTCTTCACGAGATCGGAATAATGGACGATTGCGTGAGACGACGTGTTTGCTGCTTCAAAAAAAAATGTCCACAGGACCAGTGGCGGAAGCATCCACGCCAGGAAAGGAACATTTCCAGCGGGACGTACTCGCAGGCCAAAATGCAGGACAAACCACAGGATCCCCAGCATTGAGATCTGCTGAAAAAAGATCCAGAACAAACCAAAAAAAGAGCCCATGTGCCTGTCCGCCAGATCCCGCCGGACCAGCTGATAGAGAACGTATTTTTTACCCCACCATTCGGAGAAGATCCCTAAAGCCATAGGAAATATCGTATCACGCGGATGCCTTATTCGATAGGCTTGTCCGAGGATGTGAACAGCGTTGGAGGACATTCACCCCGAATGAACCCTAACCGGGACGAGCGCGAATTTCAGCAAGCCCAATTTTATGGCCGAACGTTAGGGCTTTCGTGGAACAATAAATTTCGAAGACCGATATAACACAAAAACCGGGACAATTGGACGGGATAGGACAGGGTTTGCAGAAACACGGCCCATTCTCTATTCTCGAGTTTTCTTAAAAATAGAAGTCCACCTGCAAGCTGTCTTCGCCGGTCCGCGCCGCGCTCGGACAACGATCCATAAAGCCGCGCAAAAAATCCGCGAAGTTTCCAAAGTGCTTTTTTATCCACCCGGCCAAAACCGAGACTGCGTTCGTGAATACGCCAATGGCATAGAAATTCCGGTACCCCGTAGAAAAGAGTGCGCTCGCTCAAATGCGCCAGTACCC
>CAZBIH010000051.1:0-5163 GCA_964492015.1 uncultured Planctomycetia bacterium
CAAACTCCGCACGGCTGTCGAGGTAGCGAATTTTTCTATCCCAATAATAGATCGCTGCCGGCTGTTCATGAAAATTGTAGAGAAATATCATGCCATCCGCCGGTGTCTGTGCCCGAACCAGAGACGCCACCCCCTTGATGGGCTGCGAATAATCCAGACCCAGCGCGTTGGAATAAAAAATATGAACCATCATGACCGCTAAAAAACCCGCGATCGCCCACCATCGGCGCGCCTCGGGGATCATCCTCGACAGGCAATAACCAACGGCCAATGACAGTGCGGGGTAAACCGGCAAAAGATACCAATGAAGCTTGGTTTTCATCACAGTGATGATGCCCATCACTGTGAACATCCAGACCGTGATAAAAATAAATTCCTTCTGCCGGCTCTTGACCGCGCGCCAAAGAAAATAAGGCGCCGCAAAAATTCCCACGAGGATCCATGGCCGGTATTTATTAAGAATGGTTCTGATGTAAAAATACCAGGTGCCGCTGTGGCCCTCAAGCGCTTGGGTCGTCCTCCCCCAAAAGTGCTTCGTCATGGATTCACTGAGAAACTTATCTGTTTGGCTTGCGGCCAGATAGATATTCCACGGCAGGATCATCGCCGCCGCGCACAAGATCCCCAGCCAGTAAGCACGGCTCTTTAAGAGCCTCGTCTCCCCGGCCAAAAAGCAGTAGACCCAGGCCGTCGCCGGAATGAACAGCGCGGCGAAACTTTTGATCAAAAAAGCGGCCCCAAAAAAAACTCCGGACCAAACAAGAAGCTCGCGCCTTTCACGGCCCCGCCAGAAGAAATAAAGCGACAGAACCATAAAAAAAACCAGCGGCACATCCGTCATCCCAAACCGCGCCATCCGGATAAAATGCATCGAAGAAAGCAGGGCCAACGCCCCCAAAAACCCCGCCCAACGCCCGAAAAGATCCCGCCCCAAAAGATAGGTCACGACGACCATACCCGCTCCACACAGCGCTGAAAAAAGCCTCGCGGCAAATTCCGTGACCCCAAATATTTTATAAAAGATCGTTGTCGCCCATATCGCCACCGGCGGCTTGTCCACCCAGGGATCGCCTCCCCAGGTCAGGTCCAGCCAGCGGCCCGAATGCAGCACTTCTTTTGAAACTTCGGCGTAGATCGCCTCGTCCCAACTGGCAAGCGACCCGGTGTGAAGATTCAGTAAGAGAAAAAAAAGAGAGGCTCCGGTAAGAAAGAGGATCATTTCTTTTTTGGAGTTCCAAAAAGCGACCCCAGCTGGTCGGCGACGCTGCCGACAACACCCTGCGCGGTCTGGCCGACGCCTGAGCTAAAAATGCCGGAGATCTTATCCAAGCCCATATCCGCGACGTTGATGCCACCGGCTTGGAAATTCTGCAGGAGGTCGTCGACACGGAAATTGGTAAGCGCTCCGAGCGCCCGGTTCCTTAACACATGGCCGATAATGATCGGGGCCAGAGCCCGGACATCCTTGATGTCCCGGTAGGTCTCATTGATGTTGAGGTTGAATTCCTGCGAAATGGGAGCCACCTTGGAGAAATCTTTGTAGATCACTTTGTCGATCTGAAGCTTTAAGACATCGATCTGAACATTGGGGGCCGCGGAAGGCTTGACTTGAGGAGAGTCTTTCTTTTTGCTATCTGCGGGTTTCAGCTCGGAGAGGTTGAGCTTGCCTTCTTTGTTGCGTTCGATCACAAGCTCAGCCAAATGCAAACGCACTTCCTTTAAATGAGGTTTTCCGGCAAGCGCAGACCCCAGATCAAAACCAACGTACACCTCAGGAATAAAAAACATGACCTTCTCGGAATAAGCAGGAGGATTGAAAAGCTTAAGGCCCTTGATATTGAACGTGGAAGAAAGAAGGCTTGAGCGGAAACTATCGATGGAGAGGTTTAAACCTGTTGTCGCGCGGCAAACGCTCCCAACAGCCGCTTGGACGATCATATCCCTCCCGACAAAGATAACCGCCATTACGAATAAAACAGCGAATATCAACTTCAGTAATGGCTTTTTCATTTTGCCTCCCTTTAATATGCAATGAATAGTATAATCATTTTATCATGACACTAGAAGAGATCCGCAAGATCTTAGAGAGCCGCTTCTCCCCCACGGTCTTGCGCTTATTGGATCAAAGCCACCACCACGTCGGCCACCCGGAAAATATGCAAGAAAGGGAAATGCTTTTGGACCTTGTGATAGTCTCTAAGGCATTTGAAGGGAAATCGTTGATCGAAAAACACACCGCCCTCTACACGGCCCTAGGCGTCGGAAAAAATCCAAGCATTCACGGCATCACCATCCACGCCTATTCCCCCGTGGAATGGGATAAAATTAATACTTAACCTTCAGCAGGGTCAACCCTTGAGGCTTGGCTGTCGGGCCCGCTTTTGCACGCTTTTTTGAAAAAATAATAGCTGGAATACTTTCAGGTGCAATTCTGCCTTTACCCACTTCCATCAAAGTTCCCGCAATAATGCGCACCATGTGTGTCAAAAATCCATCTCCTTCAATAAGAAGGCGCAGGAGGCTTCCTTTTTTTTGAACAGAGATCTTTTTGATCGTGCGAACGGTATCTTTTACATCATCACCGCTGTCCTTAAACGCAAAAAAATCATGCCTGCCTAAAAAATGCTTCGAGGCTTTTTTCATTTTATCTAGATCCAGCGGCCCGGAATACCACAGCACGAACGGCGCCTCAAAAAGCGGACGTGTCTTGTCATTCCAAATGTCGTATTGATAAATTTTAGACTTTGCCGAGTAGCGCGCGTGAAAACCGGATTTTACAGTCCGGGCTTTGAAAACCACGATGTCTGCGGGCAGGTAATAATTGAGAGCGTCCTTGATCTTGGGGTCGGGCAGACGGCTCTGTGTCTGAAAGTGTGCAACAAAACCCTTGGCGTGAACACCGCTGTCCGTGCGGGAACTGCCAAAGAGGGTGATCTTCCCGGAGAGGATCCTGGAAAGATGTTTTTCAAACACCTCTTGGATCGTGCGGCTGTTTTTCTGACTCTGCCAGCCCTCGTAGCGAGTCCCGTCAAAACCGATCAAGAGCCGTATTGTGCGCAGGTCAGGACCTTTTAACATCACACAATATTTCAGCGATCTGAACCGCGTTCAACGCGGCGCCTTTGCGGATCTGATCTCCCGCGACAAAAAGCCACAGACCGTGCGGGTCCGAAGTGTCCGTACGGACACGGCCTACCAGTACGTCATCTTTACCGGACGCCTCAACAGGCATCGGAAAATAATTTTTCTCGCGGTCATCGACAAGCTTCACGCCGGAGGCGCTTTTGAAGATCTTGCGGATATCCGACACGACCGGCTTGCGGGTGAGCTCTAAATAGATCGACTCCGAATGCGCGCGGTACACAGGCACACGCACGCAAGTTGCAGTGACTTTGATCTTGTCGTCATGAAGGATCTTGTGGGTCTCTTGGGTCATCTTGATCTCTTCTTCATTGTACCCATTTGCCTGAACAGCGCTGTTGTGAGAAAAAAGATTAAACGCGATCTGATGAGGGAATATCTCCTTTTTGGCGGGCTTGCCGGCAAGAATGTCGCGGGCTTGGGTCTCAAGCTCCTTCATGGCCTTGGCCCCGGCGCCGGAAGCGGCCTGGTAAGTAGAAATGATCGCTTTTTTGACCTTGTTCTTTTTATGGATCGCGTGGACCGGCACCAGCATGATGATCGTGGAGCAATTGGGATTGGCGATAATCCCCTTGTGTTTCTGGATATCCAGCGGGTTGATCTCAGGGATGACCAGAGGCACGTTGGGATCCATGCGGAAAGCGCTCGTGTTGTCAATGACCACAGCTCCCGCCTTGACCGCGAAAGGCGCGTATTTTTTTGAAATAGAACCGCCGGCCGAGGCCAGCACGATGTCAATACTTTGAAAAGAATTCTCGGTAAGTTCTTCAACCTTGTATTCTTTTCCTCTGAAAGAGTATTTCCTCCCAGCCGAACGGGCAGAAGCCAAAAGCTTCAACTGATCGATCGGAAAATTTCTCTCCGCGAGGATCTTGAGCATCTCCTCGCCCACAGCGCCGGTGGCGCCCATGATCGCGACGTTGTATTGAGTTTTTTTTATCATTATTTACCCAGAGCCTCGACGACCAGGTCCCCTACTTCCGTTGTTCCGTATCCCATTTTACCCGCAGCCAATGATTTCAGTTTATTTTTCGTGACGCTCATCACCGCATTCTCGATCTCTTGAGCCGCCTTTGTTTCACCAAGCGAGTCTATCATCATTGCGCCCGCGCAGATAGCCGCCAGAGGATTGATCACATTCTTACCGGTGTATTTGGGTGCCGAGCCGCCGATGGGCTCAAACATCGAAACACCTTCCGGATTGATATTGCCGCCCGCCGCGATGCCCATGCCGCCCTGGATCATGGCACCCAGATCCGTGATGATATCGCCGAACATGTTGTCTGTCACAATGACGTCAAACCACTCCGGGTTCTTCACCATCCACATGCACGTCGCGTCGACATGCGCATAATCGGCGGTGATGTCCGGATATTCCTTGGCGACTTCTTGAAATACTCTCCACCAAAGATCCCAGGCATACGTCAAAACATTGGTCTTGCCGCAGAGGGTCAGCTTTTTTTTCTTGTTGCGTTTGCGGGTCAGTTCGAACGCATAACGGATACAACGTTCAACACCCTTACGCGTATTGCGCGAAACTTGAGTCGCAACTTCATTTTTCTTTCCCTTGTTCTTGAAGCTTCCCTCGCCCACGTAGAGGCCTTCATTGTTCTCACGCACCACGACAAAATCAATGTCCTGGGGGCCCTTGTCCTTCAAGGGGGTCCAGACACCGGGATAAAGCTTTACCGGTCGCAGGTTGATGTACTGCTCAAGACCAAAACGAGTTTTGAGAAGCAGCCCCTTTTCGAGAATGCCCGGTCTGACGTCCGGATGTCCCACCGCACCCAAAAGGATCGCGTCAAATTTTTTCATGCCGGCCATTTCCTTATCGGTCAGGACTTTGCTGGTCTTAAGATAGCGCTCTCCGCCGTAATCCAGGGCTGTTAGATCGAGATTGTAACCATTTTTCTTGGAAGAAGCGGCCAACACTTTCAATGCCTCGCGCACCACCTCAGGGCCTGTGCCGTCGCCGCCCATGACCGCGATCTTGTAATTTCTTGTTTTATTTTCTTTTTTCAT